>CAJUKX010000029.1 GCA_910586975.1 uncultured Muribaculaceae bacterium
TTGTAGGTGAGTACAAGGCCGAGGTTGACCTCACTCCGCTCACCGAGCGTCTTGATAACCTCGAGGCCTTCAAGGACTCGCTCGATTTTATGGACGAGACCGCCGGTACCGCTCTGGCCACCGAAATCTTCGGCGCGTAAATCACAATTGGCCCGTGAGGGGCGTGGCTGCTAAGATAGTGCTGTGGCCACGCTCCCCGCGAGCCTTAACCAATCATCAAAAACAAAGGATACATGGCAAAAACCACAAATGACATCGTTACATATCCTGCGCTCAACGGCGCCCTGACCAAGGTTAAAAACAAGCTGCAGGAGCAGATTAGCAATGCAGCGGGAGGAACTACGGTAACCACCAAAATGCACATCAATGCCTATTATGACAAATTAGGGGCAAGGGTACTTACAGCCATGACAAAGGCAGAATTTGAAGAAGCCCTTAAAGCTGATAAGGTAAGTTTCTATCTGTCTGAGTCCTATTCAACAGGCGTGCCATCGCCAAGCAGTAGGGCTATTGGGTTGGTTGTGTCTCGTACAAGTTATTCAATCTCTATCTTAGTTCCTCCGGAGGTGTATGGCAAATTCCTGTTTATCAAGGTGGCAAATGGAGCATTCTTGGATACGACAGTGTATTCATGGGAAGATATGAGTGATGTAGACTTTCAGTTGGGTAACAACACCTCCGTAAAAGCATCCGACGGTCTTATCAAGCTGACGCAAGGCAACGCATCGCTCACCATGCAGGACAATGCTATCGCGGCCGACCTCGGCAGCAACACCAGCGTCAATGCCAAAGCCGGCGAAGTGACTCTAAAGCAAGGCGACGCTATGGTGCAGCTCAAAAGCGAGGGAATTCTGCTCAAGCAAGACCTGTCGCGCGTGCAGGTAGCCGGCAACGAGATTCATGCCGTCATCTGGGAGGGCGAGGCGTCCGAGGTGTATCTGCGCATCGCCCCCGACGGTATATGGATTCGCTCAGGCTTAGTCCAAGAAGGACAGATGCGTCGGCTCCGTCTCGACAAACTACTCAGCTCCGGATTTTTCGATTGGTAAAAAAAGCAAAAACTATGGAATCAAAAAACGACAATATCATCATCGGCTCGCACAACACCATGAGCTATCTGCCCGTGCGGCATTGGTGGCAGCGCCCACTGCGCGTATTTGCCCGGTGCCAGCGCAAGACTTTGTTAGAGCAGTTGGACTCAGGCGTCCGAGCCGTTGACATACGCATATATCCCGGTGACAAAGGTAATTGGCATTACGCACACGGTGCGGTGTCATTCGACGGCCCGAATCTTTTTGAGCTCATCAATATGCTGCCCGATGGCACCATCGTGCGGCTCATACTGGAGCGAAGCAATGAGATGGCCGACAGGGCTTTCCGCTTCCTTTGCTCCTATCTTGAGCCAACATACCCACACCTTACATTTGTGGGCGGCTACAGTAAGCGTCCGTGGCGCAAGCTATACACATTTAAGTCCGAGCAGACGGGCGACGCCGTGATACACCAACACGTCAGCTCCATGGCCGACGACGCCCGCTGGTACGAGCGCATCCTGCCCATCCTCTACCACCGCCGCCGCGGCCACACCGAGCCACATGAGGGTATAAATCTATACGACTTCATATAAGCTTTTTTCATGATTTTTTGGTTTATTAAGAGTGATTGCAACCACCTGTCCGGGAGGATCGGTGGTTATTTACATTAAAAATCGTTAAATCTAAAATAATTTTTGCGGTATATATACCACAATTCAAAATAATTTGTTAACTTTGCATCGTAAACATAACACAACCTCAAACGGTGGGGGCAACACCTAAAATACCGCACTACAGACATGACACGCAACGAAATCATCAACAACGTAATCAATTTTGGCGGAGTAGCAACTTACAACTCAGACCCCTTTGCCATCGAAGACGCAACAGACAGCGTGGTAGCCGAAATCGAAAACGCTGATGAACTTATCTGCCACGAACCCGCTACCACCGACACAAACGACTGGAGCGTAATGTGTGCTCAGCTCGACCTCGGCGAAGCTTCTGAAGTATCGCGCATCTACGAAATCCGCGAAGCCGGTGCAAGCTGCATGATGTTTGCAATCGCATCCGATTACGCATTTTAATCCCCATATAATGACAAACATAGAATCCTACAACCTCGGGCGGCTTATAGCCGTCATCGAGGTTTGTGTTGACACACCTGCCGACTTCGTCGGTATGGCCATACAGAACCCTTTGCAAAAGCTTGTACCGCTATTTATTCAAGCTGCCAAGCAGGAATCTGCTAACAACGAGAGCGAGTACAACCACCTCATTACGGCAATAGTCAACAATATACCGCCCACGTTTCCGGCTCGCCTTAGCCCGACCGAAGCAACTCAGGCATGGATGGGCTACCATAAGCAGCGCACACGCATAGCCGACCCCAAGATAATCCGAACCGAGATAGGTACCAAAATCCGCAATGCTCGCGAAGCCGCCGCCCTGAGCCAGCAACAGCTCGCCGACCTCGCCGGCATAGACCGTACAAATGTAGCAAAAATCGAAACAGGGCGTTACAACGTCACCCTCGAAACACTCTCACGTATATGCACTGCCATGGGCCTTAACCTCGACCTCATAGCCCCGGAAGCATAACAACGACATACATAACAACTTACAGCAAGAGGACGCATTAAATGTGCGTCCTCTTGCTGTATTAATACCATTAATACCATTAATACCATTAAAACGGCATTAAAATGCCGCCCGAATAATAGATTATGAGTTGTAAAGGGGATGTATCCCGGAGGTCGTTTCGTTTTTTATTTTTAAACGCTTCGTTTCCCAAGCCCCTAACATTTCGTTTTGCGGATTACACATGCACAATAAGGACCCGTAACCAAAAGTTGCCGCCGACTTATCATATATTTCATAAATTTTGGCTAACTTTGCACTGTCAAAAACAACATTCATCATAAACTAATATGGCAAAAATCGGTTCGGTTATGACACCCGTTGGGTGCAAGGCCCTGTTGCTTGGCAGTGGCGAATTAGGTAAAGAAGTTGCAATTGAGCTTCAGCGTCTTGGAGTTGAAGTCATAGCATGCGACAAATATGAAGGTGCTCCGGCCATGCAGGTAGCACACCGCGACTATGTTTTCAACATGCTTAACGCAGACGAGTTGACACAGGTGGTAAAAGATGAACGTCCCGACCGTATCATCCCTGAAGTCGAAGCTATTGCCACTCCGGCACTTGTAGCACTTGAGAAAGAGGGCTTCAGAGTGACTCCCACAGCCCGCGCGGCTTACCTTACCATGAACCGCGAGGGTATTCGCCGACTTGCCGCAGAAGAGCTGGGTCTGCCCACGTCACCCTATCGTTTTGCCGACACTTACGAGGATTTCTGCAAAGCCATCGAGGAGGTAGGTATACCTTGCGTAGTGAAGCCCGTGATGAGCTCGTCGGGCCACGGACAGACCACCATCAAGAATGCTGACCAGATTGACAAGGCATGGCACGAAGCACAGGAAGGCGGACGCGCCGGTGCCGGACGTGTAATTGTTGAAGGTTTTGTGGATTTCGATTACGAAATCACCCTGCTCACAGTTCGCTCGGTAAGCGGTACCACCTATTGCGAACCCATAGGCCACATACAGGTTGAAGGCGACTACCGCCAGTCATGGCAGCCTCAGCCCATGACCCCCACCGCGCTCCAAAAAGCGCAGGAAATAGCCCACAAGATAACCGAAGCTCTGGGCGGTCACGGCATATTTGGCGTTGAACTGTTTATCAAGGGTGATGACGTTATTTTCAGCGAAGTATCGCCCCGACCCCACGACACCGGTATGGTGACAATGATATCTCAGGACATGAGCGAATTTGCCCTGCACGCACGCGCACTGCTCGACCTTCCCGTTCCTGCAATCCGCTTCTATGGCCCCTCGGCATCAATGGCCATTGTAGTTGAAGGCGACACAGACAAAATAGAAATGGACAATCTCGACGCCGTACTCGAAGAACCCGGCGTACAGGTACGCATTTTCGGCAAACCCGAAATCAAGGGACACCGCCGCATGGGTGTGTTGCTGGCTACCGACGAAAGCGTGGATGCAGCACTTGCCAAAGTACAGCGTGCATACGATAAACTCAAAATTAACGTTCTTCCCCGCTGATATGGCCGACATAAACCGCATAACTCTGATGATAAAGGTGGAGGATGTGGCTCGCGCCGACATCATGATCACACCGGAACGCACTTATTACCGCTTTGCAACCGACGCATCAATAGAAGATGGCGAACTCGCGGCAGTAGAGAACTTCAACAACGTGGTATCAAAGCTGATAGATGCAGCAATACCACTCGACGACGAAAGACCGCTGCCCGAAAATGTAAAGTTGCAGGTATTTGTAAACAACCGGCTTTCGCCTGAAAAGCCTACCGAGGAGAGTCTAAGGCGAGTAATAAACGCAGTAGCACCTTTATCTCCGGAGTTTTCGTTTATTGAAGGATTTAAATAATTTACAGTAATAAAATATCGGGATATGACATTGAATCATATCCCGATATTTTATTACTGTATTTAGTACGTATCAGAACAACCAGGCGGCTGTCACAGTCCAGTATCTGTTTTTACCGTTAATATTGGCATTTTCGTTGGAAAGATGGAATACATCAAGAGCCTTTGACATACCCACAGCGTATGAGGCACTGAGCTGAAGGTGGTTTATAAGCTCAATACCGAAACCGAAATTCCATGCCGTATCTGATTTCTTATTTACAAAATCGGAGAAAAAGCGGCGCGAAGTGAGGAATGAGAAGCTGGGGCCGGTAAACACGTAGGGCTTAAGTATGTTACCCAGCAAGGGCAGGCCCAATTTATATTTAAGGTTTACGGGAATCTCGATATAATCGGCATTTACCTCAGTACGTTGGTCATCAGTGAATGTTGCCGAACGGCGCACATACATCACCGACGCATCGAAACCGAATCCCAGACCGGGAATCATAAATTCAGCCTGCAAACCTCCGGTAAATCCGGCACGATTGTCTTCTTGAAACACATCCTTGTTGAAGTGGAGCGAGTTGACATCCACACCAAGGCGCGGACCAATCTTGAATTGAGCCATTGCAGGCAGCATTACCATTAATGCTATGGCAATAGCCATAAAGCGTTTTGTAAATTTCATAATTTAATATGTCAAATGTTATTTTTTTGCGAAGTTAGCAATTATTCCCGATATTCCGCAATAATTTCTTATCTTTGCAATGTTTTAAGAAAAAAACAACAAGAACTATGACTCAGGAAGAAAAACTCAAGATAGAAGAGAAAATTGTAGAATACCTCCGTACGGTTGTCGACCCCGAAATCGCCGTTGACATTTATTCATTGGGACTTGTGTACAAGATTGACCTTGCCGACGACGGTGCGCTCAACATCGACATGACACTTACCGCGCCCAACTGTCCCATGGCCGACTTCATCATGGAAGATGTCCATCAAAAAATGAACAGCATAAAGGGTGTGACTTCGGTAAACGTGAATCTCGTCTATGAACCTGAGTGGACCAAAGACATGATGAGCGACGAGGCAAAGCTCGAGTTAGGTTTCATGTAATCTAATGAAGGCATTATTCTTAAGCGACTTGCATCTTGGTGCCGGGTACATTCAGGATCCGGCGGCACATGAGCGTAATATAGTAAACTTTCTCAATACCGAAGGAGTTACAGCCACACATATATACCTGCTGGGCGATGTGCTCGACTACTGGTTTGAATACCGTAATGTAGTGCCCCGCGGATTCATCCGTTTTTTCGGTGCTTTGGCCCGACTGGCCGACAGCGGTGTAAGGATTTTGTGGATGACAGGCAATCACGACATCTGGCTGTTTGATTATCTGAGAGATGAACTTGGAATAGTAGTGGTAGACGCTCCGTATATCGAACGCGAACTTGCAGGCAAACACTTCATATTGTCGCACGGCGACCGCATAGGCCACCCCGATTTCGGATTCAGATTCATCTGCTCCTTCTTCCGTAACAAACTTTGCCAAAAGCTTTATTCGGGACTTCATCCCCGGCTCACGATTCCGTTCGCTCATAATTGGAGCAAACACAGCCGTGCAAAAAATTCGCAGATATCAGAGGAAATGATACAATCCATAGCCGAAACCGCCGATGAAATAGCGACGAAGCACCCCAAAACCGATTACATTATTGAAGGACATCACCATATAATGCTCGACCGCAAGCTACCGGTGAGCAATGCCCGGCTGATAGTTCTCGGCGACTGGATTGACAAATTTTCATACGCTGTATTTGACGGCAACACTATGGAATTAAGGAAATATCACGCTTGAGTTTGTTATATATATAATCGATTTAAAGCATTACGATATGTTTATAGCTTCACAGAAAAGGAAAGAGAATATAGCCGAATATCTGCTGTATATGTGGCAGATTGAGGACATGATTCGTGCCAACAACCTTGACATTGACAAGATTAGAAAAAACGTAATTGACAAATATCAGCTCACCGACGAACAACGCACTCAACTGGAAGAGTGGTATGAGTCGCTGATTGACATGATGCGTCGCGAGGATGTGGCTCACAGCGGCCATCTGCAGCTCAACAAAAATGTCATAATTCAGTTGGTACAGTTGCATAATGCGCTGCTAAAGGATCCTCGTTTTGCAGAGTATACCAAGCAATTTTATGCAACTTTGCCATTCATAGTGGAACTGAGATCAAAAGCCGGAACCGACCCCAAGGGCGAAATTGAGACTTGCTTCAACGCTCTGTATGGCATGCTCCTGCTCAGGTTGCAGTCCAAAGAAGTATCGGCCGATACGGAGAACGCAGTTAAACAGATCACCCGATTCATTGCCCTGCTCAGCCATTACTTCAAGCTTGATGAAAATGACGAGCTTTTCAAAGATGAAAAATAAATTAACGGCGATTGACCTTAGACGTCAATCGCCGTTAATTTATTTTTATTGGCTATCAAAGATCCTTTTTCAAGCTTTCAACCCAACCGGCAATTCGTTTGTCAGTATCCTCGGGATGGTTGACCTCGTCAATAAGAAGACCTACGGCCTCGCCGCCGGGGACAGGGACTGCTTCAGAGGCATCGAACTTGTAGGGAAAAGTGTTGTATGTGCCTATCATGCGGGCGCCCGTTGTCTTGAATGCGTTGTAAATCACACCCACCGCACCGCAGAATGTATCACTCATGTTTTCATCGCCACAGCCGAATACGGCTACTGTCTTGCCGTTTAGGTTCAATGCTTTAACGGCATCGAGCATGTCATACCAATCGTCCTGCACTTCGCCGGAACCATAAGTGGGAGAGCCGAGAATGAGAAATTCGTAGTCGTCAAATTTGTCAGGACCGACCTTAGCTACGTCAAAGACGTCGGCATCAGCCACACCCATGGCTTTGGCTATGGCTTCGGCCACCTGACCTGTAGTACCTGTTGAGGTTGCGTAAAATATACCGGTTTTCATATTTTATCTGAATTTAGTTTATTTGCAAAACAAATAAAAACATACCTGAGTTCACTATTTTTCGCTTTTTAAAGACATGCAGAGTGTTTTTTTGATGCCAATCTAACATTTAATTAACAAAATTGATATACATTTGCACTATGTCAAAATCCGTATTAAAAAAAGAACTCGCGCGAATGTCACAAGAACAGCTTGTGCAGATAATTATTGATGCTTACGACGCACGACAGGAGACCAAAGAATATTTTGAGTTTTTTCTGAATCCCGACGTAGAAAAGTTATTCGACAAATTCCGAAAAGACGTTATGAAAGAATTCAACCGCACGAAGTGGGGAAGATCCAAAGCAAGGGTAATTGTAATCAAACGTCAGGTAAAAAACTTCGAAAGCCTGAATCCGGGTCCGGAAGCCGTGATGGATATGCTTTTCTTCACCCTGAGCAATTTATGCCTTGTTGACAGCTACGCCCAGCTCACCCCGGCATTGCAAAACTATATTTCGGCACTTGTCACACATATTAAAGAACTTGCCGAGAAACATGAAACAGTATCGCAAACCATGGAACAGCTGATTGAAATGCAGTCCGACACAATTTTCACACGTCATGTGCGGAATATTCTCAAACTGAGTATCGAGAACGGCTTGAGTGAAGTATAAGAAATTATATATTTTAACGGTTAATATCGCATTTTTTGTCTAAATTTGCACCGTGAAAAAAATATTACTTATTTTAATACTACTAACGTTCTCGCTGCCGGTTCTTCATGCGCAAGAGGAGGAGCACAAGAAACAGCCTGTGCTCCAACCATCGTTTGCGTGGCGCATGATTGAGCCACTGGGGCTGCAAGAGGATGCCACAATCGACACTCTGCCTGACAACTACGGACAGCGCAGCGTACCTTCAGCCGTATCGTCGGCATACGCCACCACAGGCAATCTGGGAGCTGAAGGTATAAATCTTATATGGAGCGAGCGGGCTCCACGCAGCGATTTCTTTTTCCGCGACGGTTTGAGGCCGTGGATTCCGTCGATAAACACCATGACCTTCTACAACACCCGCACTCCCATGACCCTGCTGAGCTACAATACTGCGGGCGGCCGCGATAATGCTCAGGAACGGCTTGGTGTAACATTCTCGGGAAACATAAATGCCAAAGCCCAGATTGGCGCGTTGCTTGATTATATCTACTCAAAGGGTTGCTATGCAAATCAGGCCGATAAAGACCTTATATGGGGATTCTCAGGATCTTATATGGGCGACCGATATGAGATGCAGGCATTTTATAACCATTACAACCTGCTTAATAAGGAAAACGGCGGTATTACCGATTCGCTGTATATCCTTGACCCTGCGTTGGTACAAGGCGGTGTAACAAAAGTAGACCCTAAGACTATCCCTACCCGGCTTACGGGTGCGCACACACGTGTGTCCGGCCAGGAACTTGTGGTGAACAACCGCTACAAAGTCGGCTTCTGGGAGGAGGAACGAGATGAAAACGACTCTGTCATAAATAAAAAGTACATTCCCGTAACATCGTTTATTTATAATCTGAGATTCATCAGCGGCAAGCACATGTTCAGAAACACCAATCCTAATTCAGATTTCTTCAAAAATGTGTACCTGAATCCCGAAATGACCGCTGACTACAATTCATACTGGAGTCTGCAAAACACAGTGGGCGTGTCGCTGCTCGAAGGCTTCAACAAGTACTCAAAGTTTGGGCTGTCAGCATATCTTACATACGAGATAAACAAGTACACACAGACACTCGACACCCTCGACAGAGCTTCGATAGAAACCCTCACCCCCTTCCCCGAAGGAATATCATCAATCGACCCTAAAGCCACCGAAAACAAAGCATTTGTAGGCGCACAGCTCACCAAGCAACAAGGTTCGATTCTCAGATACTCGGCTACTGCCGAATTTGGCGTAATAGGAAAAGCAGCCGGCGACATAAGGGTAAACGGGCAAATTGACACCCGTCTGCCGTTGCGATTTGACACAATAGACGTTCAGGCCTTCGGTGCGTTTCGCAATGAAGCCACACCATATCTGATGCGCAATTACCTTTCGAACCATTTTATATGGCAGAATGACTTCGGAAAGGAACGACGGTTCAACGTGGGCGGTTCATTGACAGTACCGCGCACCGGCACCCATATTTCGGCACAGGTAGAGAATATACAGAATTACGTTTATTTCAACAATCAATTCCTCCCGGCGCAGCATTCAGGCTCGGTGCAGGTGTTCTCAGCCCGTCTCAAACAGGATATCCGCTTCAGAGCCTTCAACTGGGAAAACACAATCACCTACCAGACCAGCTCCAATGACGAGGTGATATCGTTGCCGTCCTTGGCCGTATATTCCAATATGTACTTGAAGTTCAAGATAGCTACCCTATTCGTTCAGTTTGGCGTTGATTGTGATTATTACACAAACTATTACGCGCCCAAGTATCAGCCCGCAACGGCGTCATTCGCCAATCAGCACGAGATGAAACTCGGCAACTATCCGTTTATGAACCTATATGCCAACCTCAAGTTGTCAAAAACCCGATTTTTCGTAATGTTCTCGCATATAAATCAGGGTTGGTTCTCAAACAACTACTTCTCTCTGCCCAATTATCCTTTGAATCCCCGCCGTCTGCAGATAGGCCTGAGTGTGGATTTTGCGGATTAATTTAAACAATTTTTATAAATATCAGTGCATCAGTAAGCAATTTTTTGTTTAACTTTGCCTGATATTTGAAATTAGCTTTAGCTCACAGATTTAATCTTATGAAAATAAAGAAACTCCTTGCCCCGGCAGCTGTCCTCGCTTGTTCAGCGTTTGCATTCGCACAAAACAATATTATTGAGGAAGTTGCCTGGATTATCGGTGATGAGCCAATATACAAATCAGAAATTGAACAGGCATATCAGGATGCCCAGCAGGAACGCATGCCTATTGTGGGCGATCCCTACTGCGTGATACCCGAACAGATTGCTATTAAACGCCTTTTTCTGCATCAGGCCGACCTCGATACTGTAGAAGCTCAGGAAGCCATAGTACAGCAGCAGGTTGACGCCCAGCTCAACTATCTTATCACAAACCTCGGATCACGCGAAAAGGTAGAACAATATTTCAACAAGCCTTTTACAGAGCTTCGCGATTATTACACCACCGATGTACGCAATCGTTTCCGCATCAGCCAGGTAAGAAATTCTCTCACCAAGAACCTCAAGGTAACTCCGGCAGATGTAAGAAAATATTTCGCGGAACTGCCCGAGGATTCAATCCCGTACATTCCCCTCGAGGTTGAAGTGCAGTTGGTCGCGATCCGACCCTCTATTCCGCGTCAGGAAATTGACGACGTCAAAGCTCGTCTGCGCGACTATGCCGATCGCGTGAACAGGGGCGAAAGCGATTTCTCTACCCTTGCCATCCTCTATTCCGAAGCTCCCGAGGGCATACGAGGCGGTGAAATAGGCTTTGTAGGTCGCGGACAGCTTGTGCCTGAATATGCAGCCGTGGCTTTCAACCTCAACGACCCCAAAAAAGTATCGAAAATAGTTGAGACCGAGTACGGATTCCATATCATTCAGCTTATAGAAAAGCGTGGCGACCGTATCAACACCCGCCACATACTGCTCCGCCCCAAGGTAGCCGACAAGGACCTCACCGAAGCCATTACCCGTCTTGACTCGGTACGCACTGATATCGTTGACAACAAGAAACTGACTTTTGAAGATGCCGCACGCTACATCTCTCAAGACAAAGATACACACAACTCGCGTGGCGTGCTCGTGAACAGCGAGACCGGTACCACACGTTTCCAGATGTCGCAGCTTCCTCAGGAAATTGCAAAAGCCGTAGGCACAATGGAACCAGGCGAAATTTCAAAACCGTTTGTAATGCGCGACCCCAAGCACGACCGCGAAATGGTGGCCATAGTGAAACTGACCCGCCGCATCGACGCTCACAAAGCTAACCTTGGCGACGATTACCAGCTTATCAAAGATATGTATGAGGAAAGCGCAAGAGGTAAAATGGTGGAAGACTGGCTGCAGAAGAAAATCGCAGACACCTACGTGCGCATAGAAGACGGATGGCGCGGATGCGATTTCCAATACAAAGGTTGGATCAAATCAAAGTAAACGGTTGTTCTAATTAAGGTAATGAGAAGAGTATCATATATCATTCTCAGTACGCTAATTGTATTGTCGACGTGTGCTATTTTCGCTCATAGGCCGCAAGACAAGACAATAGAAATCAAGCCTCAGGTTCCTACAACCTCACGCAAGGGCGACAGCAGGGTCTTTCTTGACCATGCCGATGTGCTGTACAAACAAATTTCCGATTCATTCATGATCGTTTCGGGTAATGTACAGTTCACCAAAGGCCCAATGGTGATGAAGTGCGACAGCGCCCACTTTTTCCCGGCAACCGAATCGTTTGACGCGTTCGGCAACATCTCGATGGAACAGGGCGACACCCTGTTTATCTATGCCGACGAGCTGAATTACGACGCACCCCAAAGGATGGCCTTCCTGTATGCCAATGAAGGCAAAAAGGTGAGAATGATCAATCGTGATGTGACTCTTGAAACAGATGAGTTCACATACGATATGAATACAGAGGTGGGCTACTATACTACCGGAGGTGTACTCTATGACCGACAAAACAAGCTGGTGAGCTTTGAGGGCGAGTACATGCCTTCGACCAAGGACGCCAACTTCTATGTTGACGTTATCCTTACTTCGCTTGGCAAGGAAGATACCCTTGTAATTTATTCTGATTCGCTTTTCTACAATACCGACAGCCATATATGCACCCTGCTGTCACCAAGCGAAATCATCAATAAGCGCGGTACCATATATACAAGCGACGGACTTTACGACACCGACCTTGATACGGCAGCGCTATACCGCCGCTCGGTAGTACATACTCCCCAGGGACGACGCCTTACTGCCGATACCATATATTATGACCGCATGAGCGGCCTTGGCGAATGTTTCGGTATGATGGTAATGACCGACTCGGCTCGTCAGGTCTCGCTTCAGGCCGATTACGGATTTTTCAATCAGTCCACCGACTCGGCATACGCCACCGGACGACTGCTCATAAAAGAATATTCAAAGGGAGATACCTTGTATCTGCACGGCAAGCAGGTAAATGCTTACAGGGCCTTCGACTCCATTCCGGTTCCTGCCATTCCGGCCGACTCTGTGAGCGGCACTCCCGAAATTCCGGCATCGGTACGAATCGACACAACCAACATTGCCGATATATGGCCGCGTGTGCGCTTTTACCGCTCAGATATGCAGGGCGTGTGCGATTCGATGAGGGTTACAGGTCGCGACACCACCATGCGTATGTTCATCCACCCGGTGGTATGGAGTGAGCAACGCCAGATTTTCGGCAACCTTATCGAGCTTCACCTCAACGACTCTACCATAGACCAGGCCCGCCTGCCCAATTCGGGCTTCATGGCTCAGCAAATTGCCGATGACTATTATAATCAGCTTTCAGGCAAATCAATGATTGCCGACTTTGAAGGCGGAGAGCTGAAAAGTCTTTATATCGACGGTAGTGTTGAAATCATAACTTATCCTGAAGAAAACGACTCTACTATAAATAAATTGGTTAAGGCCGAAAGCTCGTTCCTTCTGGCACGCTTCAACAAAAATACCACCGATTATATAAAGATGTGGCCTGAGACCACAGGCCGGGTAACACCATTGTTCATGGTTCGCCGTTCTATGCTATTTTTGCCTAAATTTCAGCTGTTTAAGGGCATCAGGCCTTTATCCCCGTCAGATGTGATGATCATACCAAAGGCCATGGACGAACTGATGGAGGGTGATAATGGCTGATCTCAGTCCCATTCAAGACGGTGAAAGCATCACCTTGCGCCGCCAGATATCACTGACCGCACAACTGGCAGTGCCGGCTATCCTGGCTCAGCTGTCGAGTATACTCATGCAGTATATCGACGCCTCGATGGTAGGACGCCTTGGCGCCGACGGAGCTGCGTCGGTAGGGTTGATGAGCAGCTCGCTTTGGCTGTTCTGGGGTATCTGCTCAGCCGTTACCACCGGTTTTTCGGTTCAAGTGGCTCACCGTCTTGGGGCAAAACAGCAGAAAGACGCCCGCGTGGTTGTGAGGCAAGGCATTACATCGGTAGTGGCCGTTGGCCTGATTATGACCATCATAGGATTGAGCATAGCACGATTTCTGCCCGCGTGGCTCGGAGGTAATGAAAGTATCAACGGCAATGCCTCGCTCTACTTCGCAGTCTTCATTGCAGCTTTGCCAATGCTGTCGCTCAATTACCTTGCAGGCGGCATATTGCGAGCTGCCGGCAATATGAAGGTGCCCAGTCTTCTCAACGTGGGCATGTGTGTGCTCGATATAATTTTCAACTGGTTTCTCATCTTCCCTACCCGATCAATCACAATAGGCGATTTTGACTTTATGATGCCCGGCGCCGGCCTTGGAGTACTCGGAGCGGCCTTGGGCACGGTGATGGCTGAGGTTATAATATCAATCATAATGATGTGGTATATGATAACCCGACAGCGCGAGACAAGGCTCAAAGGCAATGAACGCGGAAGTTTCGTACCGTCGAAAACCGTACTGCGCAGAGCATTCAAGATTTCAGTACCCATGACATTGGAGCATGCCATATTTTGCGGTGCACAGATAATGATAACCGTGATTGTGGCACCCTTGGGTGTGGTGGCCATTGCCGCCAACGCATTTGCAGTAACGGCCGAAAGCCTTTGCTACATGCCCGGTTTCGGTATAGGCGACGCAGCGACTACCTTGGTCGGACAAAGCTACGGGGCCGGCCGCAAAGACCTCGTGGTGAGATTCTGCCACCTCACCGTATTGTTAGGAATTGTAGTGATGTCGTTCATGGGTGTTATATTATACTTCGGTGCCCCTGTAATGATGGAAGTCATGACCAATGTTGATGCAATAAAGAATCTCGGTGTTGAAGTGCTGAGGATTGAGGCCTGGGCCGAACCTTTATATGCCGCATCAATCGTAGCCTACGGGGCATTTGTAGGCGTGGGCGACACCATGATACCCGCCGTGATGAATTTCGGCTCCATTTGGGCCGTAAGAATCCCGGCAGCCGCGCTGCTGGCTCCTACTGTGGGGCTGAAAGGCGTATGGATAGCCATGGCAATTGAACTGTCTTTCAGAGGCGGCATATTCCTGTGGCGTATGTTCAGCAAGAAATGGCTGCCCAAGACATGGCGGAATACCGCAAAAGTAAATGCTTAAAAACATATTACATTATTTTAATCCCGTTTTGTTTGGTATTTTCAAATTTGTGCATTAAATTTGCCCCTATAACCCAAAACTGAATAAAATATCACCTAACATCTTAACGGGTATGAAAAAACATAACTTTTATGCAGGACCCTCGATCCTGAGCGAGTATACAATCAAAAATACCGCTGAAGCAATCCTGAACTTCGCCGACACCGGCCTTTCTGTTCTGGAAGTATCACACCGCAGTAAAGAATTCCAGGCCGTGATCGATGAAGCGACCGCTCTGGTTAAAGAAATTCTTGAAATTCCCGAAGGATTCTCGGTTCTGTGGCTCGGCGGCGGCGCCTCGATGCAGTTCTGCATGATTCCCTTTAACTTCCTCAACAAAAAAGCTTCATATATCGATACCGGTACATGGGCATCAAACGCCATCAAAGAAGCACGCCTGTTTGGCGAAGTTGATGTAGTTGCTTCATCAAAAGACGCCAACTATACATATATACCCAAAGATTGGAAGATAGCCGAAGGCTCTGAATACTTCCACTATACTTCAAACAACACCATCTACGGCACAGAAATCCGTAAGGATCCCGATGTATCAGTGCCCATGATCTGCGACATGAGCTCGGATATTTTCTCACGCCCCATCGACTGGTCCAAGTACATTGCTGTATATGCCGGTGCGCAGAAGAACCTCGCCCCCGCAGGTGTTACACTCGTCATCGTACGCGATGACGCTCTCGGCCATGTAGAACGAGCCATCCCCACCATGCTCGACTATCGCACACACATCAAGAAGGGCTCTATGTTCAACACCCCTCCGGTGTTGCCCATCTACTCGGCACTGCAGACCCTGCGCTACTACAAGCAGCTCGGCGGACTTAAGGAACTTGAACGCCGCGACCTTGAAAAGGCAGCAGCTCTGTACAATGCCATTGACGAAAGCAAAATGTTTGAAGGCACAGTTACCGATCCCAACGACCGCTCGATAATGAACGTTTGCTTCGTTATGAAACCCGAATACAAGGAACTCGAAAAAGACTTCGTGGAATTCTGCGCCAACCGTGGCATCGTAGGCATCAAGGGTCACAGAAGTGTAGGCGGTTTCCGCGCTTCGCTCTACAACGCTCTTCCCATGGAAAGTGTTAAGGTGCTTATAGAAGCAATGAAAGACTTCGAATACAAACATTAAGAGCCCGAAGATATGACTAAAGTCTTAGTAGCTACAGAAAAACCCTTTGCAGCTGCCGCAGTCAACGGCATACGCGAGGTTGTGGAAAACGCCGGTTATGAACTCGTGCTCCTCGAAAAATATACCGACAAGGCCGACTTGCTGAAAGCAGTTGCTGATGTAGACGGACTTATAATCCGTTCTGACAAGGTTGATGCCGAAGTACTCGATGCCGCCAAGAACCTGAAAATTGTAGTTCGCGCAGGCGCAGGATACGACAATATCGACCTCAAGGCTGCGACAGAACATAATGTAGTGGCCGAAAACACACCCGGTCAGAATTCAAATGCTGTTGCCGAACTCGTTTTCGGTATGACAGTAATGGCTGCCCGCAACATGTACTCAGGCACATCGGGATTTGAGCTGAAAGGAAAGCACATCGGCATACAGGCATTCGGCCAGGTAGGCCGCAATGTGGCCCGCATAGCCAAAGGCTTCGGCATGGACGTAGAGGCTCTTGACCCTTATTGCCCCGACTCGGCTATGGAAGAAGCCGGCGTAAAACCGGTACACAGCACAGAAGAACTCTATAAGAACAATCTGTTTGTATCTATCCACATTCCCGCTACCAAAGAGACAATAGGCTCGATAGGCTACGACCTTATCAATCTGATGCCTAAAGGCGGTGTACTGATTAACACAGCCCGTAAAGAAGTAATTGACGAAGAAGGGCTGGCCCGCGTGCTCAACGACCGTCCCGATCTTAAGTATGTGGCAGACGTAAAACCGGGTAACGCCGAAATGCTTGAAGAAAAATTCGCAGGACGAGTATTCTTCACACCCAAGAAAATGGGCGCTCAGACAGCCGAAGCCAACATCAACGCCGGCATAGCTGCTGCAAATCAGGTAGTGGCCTTCATACGCGATGGTGTTGACCGTTTCCGCGTGAACTGATACTGATATCAATAATCATATCTGACGGGACATTGCGCTTGCAGTGTCCCGTTGTATTATATAGTTGTTAATTAATCATTGAAAAATAGTTTATATCATCTGCTTACTTAAAAAAATAAACCGATTATGATGGACTGATGCAATAAACCCGGCTATTCAACGTTATTATGAGTGAAAAACTACATTATCGAATATAAAACTCATGAGTATAAAACCAATCATTTCGATTATATGTGGGGCCGCGTTGCTTGCATCATGCTCTACTTCAAAAAGCCAACTCCCTTATTTCTCAGATCTTACAGCAGACGAAGGAGTACTGGAACTGCAAGAATACAGCACCACAATCAAGCCCGACGACGAACTGTTTATCTCCATTACATCTCCAAGTTCACCCGAATTTACAGACGCATTCAATCTGCCCCTTACAAATCCGGGGTCGAAGCAAAACCTTGCCAACAAAGTAACCACCACACCCCTGCAACAAACATACGTAGTTGATTCAAAGGGTGATATAACCATGCCTGTAATCGGCAAGCTGCACGTAGCCGGAATGACGGTAGAAGAACTGCGCGACAAACTCACAGAAATAGCTCACCGCGAAGCTGCTTCTGATGCATTGGTGCAGGTTGAGCTGATAAACTTCACGGTAGTTGTTGCAGGCGAAGTTAACTCACCGCGCATTGTTTATATTTCAAAAAACCGATATTCGATTCTCGAAGCCATTGGGGCCGCCGGCGACCTCACCCCTTACGGTGAACGTTCGCGAGTGCTTCTTATACGCGAGGAAGACGGCAAAAAAATCTACAAACGTCTTGACCTCAATTCGTCAGACATTCTCAACTCACCGTATTTCTACCTTCGCCAGAACGACTACATCTACGTAGAACCTAACAACATACGCGAAGAAAACGCCAAATACAATCAGAATAATTCATACAAGCTCACTGTGATTTCAACCATAGTAAGCGCAGCTTCTGTCATAGCCTCTCTCGTCATAGCTCTGACCATAAAATAATTCATCATCATGTCAAAAAGAAACAAGACCTCCGACATAATAGATATACGTGGTATTGTAAAACAGTATATCTCAAAGTGGTATCTCTTTGTCATTTCTATATTTGTGTGTGTTGCAATAGCATTTTTCTACTGTTACATAAGGAATGATGAATATGGTGTAAGAGCCAATGTACTCATACAACAGGAGGATGCCAATCCTCTGTCGGCGCTGAGCGGTGACTTCGGCAGCCTTTTTGGAACATCGGGCGAAGTGAATGATGAAATTTTCGTTATCTCTTCACATTCCATATACCGCGATGTGATGCGCGACCTCGGCCTGAACAAGACTCACTATGTGAAGCTCGGCTTCATGAAAAAAGAGCTTGCTTATCCCGAGTTCCCTATTGATGTGTTAATGCCTGATAATGTAGCAGATACCTTGCGCTCAATCATCTCTTTCAAGGTGGAATTGAACGAGGACGGTTTGGCTGATATAAACGTAAAAGCCAAACGCAAGACTCTTGACAAAGCTAAAAACGTGAAGCTTCCCTACTCTGTCGAGACTCCATACGGAAAATTCACCGTTGTCAAGACCGAGTTCTGCCCTCCCAAGAAAGACGTTACCTCTACAATCCTTGTAACGGGTTATCATGCAGCGGCCGAAGAATACGCACTTGATATATACAGCGAGATTGCCAATAAGAAGAGTAATGTCATTGAAATGGCGTACAACACCACCAACTACGAGCTTGGTGAGGCCCTGCTTGCCGATATTATCAAGAAATATAACCTTCATGGTATCAAGGAAAAGAACATGCAGGGCAAGAAGACCGCTGAGTTTATAGAAAAACGACTCGGTCTGCTAATGGAAGACCTCAGCGACGCTGAAGGTAAGATTCAAAACTATAAGGAAAAACAAAGCATAGTTGACCTTGAAGTAGAAGTTGAGTACCAAACCAAAAAGAAAGCTGAAGTTGAAAAGCTCTACATTCCGGCAAAAACCAATCTCGAAGTCATAAAAATGATAAAAGACTTCCTTTTGGATCCGGCAAACAAGTATGAGCTCGTACCTATGACCGTAGATTCTGAGGGTCTTGTAGAAGCCATCCAGAAATATAACGACCTTCTAATCAGCAGAGATAATGCGATAAAGACTGTAAGCAGCAAGAACGAGGCCCTTAAACGTCTCGACAACCGCATAGCGGCTACCCGCCAAAGCCTTCTCTCAACCATAGAACAGGCTTATAAGAATGCTGAAGTTGCAGTGAATGACCTCTACCGTCAGATGAATACCACATCGGGCTCGCTCGGCAAAATCCCCAATCAGGAACGCACCTACATCGACATGGAGCGCCAACGCCGTGTGAAGCAGGAACTTTACCTCTTCCTGCTCGAACGTCAGGAAGAAAATGCCATCCTCCTTGCCAACGCCACTCCCAAGGGTCTTGTGGTTGATGAGCCTTATACTCTATCAAAACCATTAGGTTTAAAGAAAATAGTGGTACTGTTCATCGCCTTTATCCTTGGTCTGTGTATACCTCCGGTGTATATCTATCTTGCCAAACTCATCCGCAATAAGGTTGAAAGCCGCGAGGATATCGAGAAAAATACAAACGCTCCTATTCTGGGCGAGATGTGCAACGACCGCTCCGGCAACCACCTTGTAGTTTCCCCCACAAGCACATCATCGGCTACCGAACTCTTCCGACTGCTCCGTGCAAGCCTTATGTTCATGCTTAACGATGCCAACGACAAGGTAGTGCTGCTCACTTCGTCAACCTCAGGCGAAGGCAAGAGCTTCATATCAATGAACCTCGCCGCCAGCTTTGCCTTGCTTGACAAAAAAGTGCTGTTGGTAGGTATGGACATCCGCGCACCCCGTCTGGCCGAATATATCGACATACATCCCCAGTTTGGACTCACACAGTACCTGTCGTCAACTGATATTCCCTTGAACAAGATTATCACAAAATCTCCGGTCAAAGATATACCCGGCCTCGATGTAATAGTGGCAGGTCCTATCCCACCGAATCCTGCCGAGCTTATAGCTTCGAAGAAGGTAGATATGATGTTCAGCGAACTGCGCAAGGAATATGATTATATCTTTGTGGACAGTGCGCCTGTGGGTCTTGTCAGCGACACATTCTCACTCGACCGCATAGCCGACTCCACAATTTATGTTACACGTCTTGACCACACGAGCGCTACCGACGTAAGCTTCATCGACGACATATATGAAGACAAGCGTCTGAAGAAACTCTCTATTGTAGTGAACGGCGTGAAGTCTAAAAAGACATACGGCTACGGCGAACGCAAATAATCCGTAAAATGCCCGGCAGAGATACACACGCGGCGTCGAAAACCGCAGAAAAAGTTTCAGCCAAGGAATATCTTCGTTTTACACGCGAGGATATTCTTTGGCCTCTCGTATTTTTGCTGAGCCTGTCGATGGTGGGTCTTCACTTCCCGCTCGGATACCTGCTGGCTCCCGTAATATTGATAAGCCGATTTAAAAAGGACAAGTATGATTTCATGATCATGCTTATGTTCATGCTTTACGGTTATTCGTTCTACAATACCGAAGACATATATTTCAAAACTCAGGATTTGGCTGCTATAGTGGCATTGGTGTGTCTTGTCATAGTCAAGAAGCCGCCATTGTTCAAGAAAATAATAGCCGGAATAGCTATTTACGCACTATGCCTGTTTATTTTGGCATCTCTAAGCGACGAGCCTATGATATCGCAGATTTACGGCCCGCGCAATCATTTGCTTATAAGCATACTGTTTCTTCCGATTGTAATATTCTCGGGTGAAGAATTCAATATATTCGAGCTTTTCAGGCATCTGTTTGTCTATATGTTCATCATCTGCTGTTTCTATATAATAGACAGCGTTTTGCTCGGGGGCTACCTGCTTATACCCAAAAGCCTTGCCGGTTGGGGCGAGTCATCCACATTCTACAGCCTTAACATCAATCCCATAAGCAATGCGTTTTTCCGACGCACCATTCATACTTTGTTCATTCTGGCACTGTGCGTGTACCCCATGGCAAAGTATTACAAACTGAGTACGCTATACTGGATTGTTTTTCTGCTTTCGTTGTACATCACCCGTACATTCTCGGTTATAGTGGCCTTTGTTATTGTTTATTTCCTTAGTCAAGGAAATTTCAAAAAAATAGGTAAATACGCAGTTATCTGTGTTCTTACATTTACAGTGCTGTACTTTGTAGACGGATTAATCACAGGCAACAAAAAGGTTGAAGAATACGAAAACGGACTCACGTATACATCCTCTGTTCTTCGTATCAAATCACATGTAGACCAGATAGGACAACTATTGTCGGGTAATCTTGACGAGGAGACTGCAGCAGCACTTGGCTCAACACGCGGCGCTCAGGTAATACCCAAGATGCAACATCTTTATGACCTTGACAAGGAATGGACCGGATTCGGCTTCCTCGACAGATTCAGAACTACCAACCAAAAGTATATAATCGAAAATGAACTTTATATTGATGTCAGCAACTCAGAGGAAGTTGCCGTTGGCGTAGAAGTTATTGTATTTGAAATAATACTTACAATCGGTTATATCGGACTTATAATCCACATACTGTTCTATGTGTACTTGTGGTGGATAATACGTAAGTTTAAATTTTCGGGATATTTCCTGTCTGTGGCCGGATTCTATGTGATAGCCGGATTTGGCGGATTCGGCGGACTTATTGAGCCTTACGCCCTTACTATGGCCGGCATAGCATACGGCTCGGTATTGCTCATGAATAAAGACAAGATCTTCACTCATTCAAGGACAAAAGGACGTCTGAGAAGAATACCTGCCGACGAAGAAAATAAAGAGCTTGATTAATCAAGCTCTTTATTTTCTTCAGGGGTTATATAAATCCGTATTATAGAAATCAAGTATTTCGTTTACCATTTTCAAATAATCCGCCGCGGGCGAACCGGCGTTGAGCGACACGGCCTGATTGAAATCGGTAATGGCTTCAGCTCGCATGCCTGCCTTCCAATACAATTTGCCACGCTCATAATAAAGCGCATCATCCTGAGGCGACTTAACTATCTCCTCAGAGAGCTGTTTTATACGGTTTTCTATATTTAATTCCATTATTAAAATATTTTTTGCTAAATTTACGTTATAATAATAACAACTACAAATATAGAACTTCTGAATGATATGCGCAAAATATTTTTATCTGTATTAGGAGCCGCCATGTCAATAGCTGTGGCATGTGGCCAGAATCCTATGGCTACAGATTATTCGATGATTGAATGTGACGGATCATTGATGCCATACCCTACTGATATAAATCCGGCCGTTTTTCCCGACACACTGAAACCGGTATTCATAAATCATGTAGGTAGACACGGAGCACGATTCCCGGCATCCTCGGCCAATTGTCTTAAGCTACGTAAAGCTCTGGCAAAAGCCGATTCTCTTGGCACCATTACCCCGACCGGAAGGCAGTTGGCCAAGCTCAACGACCTGGTTATAAAAAACAGCGAGAACCGCTGGGGCGCGCTCGATTCATTAGGTATGGCCGAACAACGTGCCATAGCTACACGTATGTTCTATAATTTCGGCGAAATCTTTAAAGACGGAGCCACGGTAAATGCCATTTCTTCATACTCGCCGCGAGTAATGATGAGCATGTATTGCTTCACGCATCAGCTCGACCGCATGGACAACCGAATCAATTTCATTACTTCAACCGGCAGGATGAATTCGCCTCTCGTACGTCCGTTTGATGTGGATGAAGACTACAAAGCGTTCAGAAAAGAAAACCTCACCAATACCGTATATCAGGATTATTTCGCTCAGGCATGCCCTACAGCTGCCATAAAGAGAGTACTTGGCGAGCGTTACCCATTTGCATCAGATGAAGAAATGCGAGATCTTGCAATTACAGAATATTACGTGGTAGCAGGATGTCGGGCGATGAATATAACACCAAAGGCCAGCAATTATTTTTCTAAAGAAGAATACAACGCACTCTGGTCATGCTTCAATCTTCGTCAGTATCTGCAACGCACTGCTACAACTATTTCAAGCGTTCCGGCCGACATCGCCTCACAACTTGTTCAAGACCTCATTTCCACAACCGAAGGATTTATCAACGGTACAAATCCTGCCGTGTGCAATCTGCGATTCGGACATGCCGAGACTCTCATGCCTCTGCTCTCGCTCATGCGACTGAAGGGTTGCTACTATATGACCAACTATTTTGATACGGTAGGACTGCATTGGAAAGATTTTGAGGTTGTACCCATGGCCGCCAACCTGCAGATGATACTGTTCAAAAGCAATACCGGCAAATACTATGTAAGAGTTGACCTAAACGAAAAGCCGGTGCCTCTGCTCCCAAATTCTTCTAACCTCTACACCCCCTGGGGCAAAGCCCGCAACTATCTTACACGAATATTGCCTCTTATTGCACAATAAACTTCAAGAGCCGGACAACACTCAAAGTTGCTCCGGCTCTTCTGTATTTACGTTGAATCGGTTCTTATAAGTTTATTACTATACGACCCGACTCTTTTGCCTCGTTTAGCAAATCTTTCTTAAGCTGATCTTCGTATTCCTTACGATGGCTGTTGAGCAAACGGTTGATTATCTGCTGTCGTGCCGCCTCAACCGGCATTGAAGAGCCGGCCGGCAGTACCTCGGTAATATACAGAAGGTAAGTGAAACCGTTGAGCGAAACCTCGAGTTTACGGTTCTTGTTAAGCCATTGATTCTCGTTGGTACCAAAATCGTATGGTATCTTATTATCTATCTGCACCCAGTCCACCCAACGGTCGCGGAAGTAATCATAATGTATGGCGCTTTTAATTACTTCCTTTTCCAGCTTGTCAGCATCGGCCAGTTTATCTGAATGATACAGTTTCTTCAGTACTTTTAAATTTGAGGCATCGTCAGGAACCTTTAGATAAGTACCTTTGACCATAGGCCGCTCAAGTATAAATTCGCTCTTATGTTTATCATAATACTCATTTATCTGCGAGTCGTCAATCTTATCTGCCTTGGCTTCAAACATACGTCTTAGATATTCTTTCACAATCAGCTGGTTGCGGTATTCCTCCACCAGGCGGTTGATGTCTGTCATATCTATGTCTTCAGCAGCTATATCCGATATCAATCGTGTTTCCACCCATTCGTTTACGTAAGCTTTGACAAATCTTATAGAGTCATCGGCACTGAGGCCACCCGGCAGATTTTTTCGCAATTCGGCAAACGTGAGTGTATGCTGATCTACGTGTGCTATCACGTCGTCCTTTACATCGGTCTCGCCCGATGAGCATGCTGCTATTATACAGAAAACACCGCCGGACATAATCCGAACGATGTTATTCAGAATATGTCCGGCGGTGAACATCTTTTATTGTATTATTTTACTTGTTTAAGAATCTTCTTGTTAATTTTCACTTTATATTTCTTGTGGAGCTGCTGCAACCATTCTTTCTCAAGAGCATTTTGGTAATCGCTAACTACAAGACCTCTTACATCAGCTGCTTCCTCAGGGGCCTCGAGTATTTTACCGTTAAATGCGGCGTATGAAGTCCAGGTTTTGTTTTTGTCCACAGGCCTAGTTCCCCCGAAAGCAAGATAGTCGATGTAAGCATTCTCGCCCTTGGCTGCAATCACACGCTCTATACGGATCTCACGACCGAATTTATCGCGCATGAACTTTACGAAATCAGCCGGTGCCATATCGGCCGGAGCAGTCTCGGCAAATTTCACAGCCTCAGCAAGTACCGAGTCATTCTTGGTGAAGAATACGTATGACTTATATCTCGGTGCATCCCAAGTGTACTTGGCGCGGTTTTCTTTAAAGAACTTTTCAAGACCTTCAGTATCCTTTGATGCACGGTTCCAAACATTTTGATTGGAGATTTCAAAAAGCAGAATGCCGTCGCGATATTCATTTACCAGATTGCGATATGCTTCATTATCATCCATCAAATCAGTTCTTACCAGTTCGCGGATATCATTATTCATATTGTATAATGCACGGCTTCTTACGAATGAAGCAATTTCTTTAGCTCCATTAAGATTCCTGGGACTTGCTTCCTTCATCACATCGGCTACGGTAGTAACTTTGCCTCGTATTGTGTATGCCGGAAGCTGCGAAGCTTGTAATTTGCTGAAGAGAGCGCTGTCAAGCATATTGTTGTGTGCGGCAGCCATTGCTTCCACTTCCGACAGGGTTTCTGTAACAAGGTGTGCGTCATACTTCGGGCGCTGTTTCACAAGGAATGTCTGTTCAGGCTTGCCGGCGCGGTCTGAACGGTTTATGGCTTCAATAATCTTTTCCTTGTTCTGTTCGAGCGAGCCAACGCCTCGTGTGTCGATTTTTTTGATGATATGCCAGCCGAAAGCCGATTTGAAAGGCTCTGAAATTGCACCCTTGGGCAGCGCGAAGGCTACCGAATCAAACTCAGCCACCATCATTCCGCGGCCAAACCATCCCAGGCTGCCGCCGTTTGCGGCTGAACCGTCCTGCGAGAACTTCTTGGCCAGTTCCTCAAACTGCGAGGGATCGGCTTTGATTATTCCATACAGTGAGTCGATGAGTGCTTTTTGGCTTATTTCATCATTCTTTTTACCGTCAGTAAGACGAATTATATGTTCCACATTGACCTCGCCCGGATTTGCATTTTTCTTTTCAACGCGAATCAAGTGAAGTCCATAGCCTGAATTTACGACAGGTGATATTTCACCTACCGGAGTATTGAAAGCAGCCTCTTCAAAAGCCCAGGGATAGCGACCCGAAATCACATAACCCATCTTGCCGCCTTTTTCGGCAGAAGGAGTATCCATAGAGTATTGGCGGGCTACGTCCTCAAAAGCAGCCTTACCGTCAACAATGACCCGGCGCAGTGAATCCAACGTATGCGCTTCACTGATCGGAGCCATGATATGGCTTACAAACACTTCTTGGGTCATATTGCCGTATGCTTGTGCCACCATCGAGTCGAGCTTGGCCTCATCGCGCATGTAAGGTTCGGAAAGCTCGTTGCGGAATTTGGTAAATTCGTCAATAAACGCTTTAGTAGTATCAATTCCGGCAGCTTCGGCATCGGCAACTTTCAATTTATAGTCAACAAACATACCGACGTATTCGTCAATTGTCTGCGGCTTCACCTGCTGTGTATTGTTCTTATGGAAAAGGTATTCAAACTCGCTGAGAGGTACATTTTTCCCGGCAATATTCATCAATACCGGATCTTTATCTTTCGCAGTAAGAGCAAGCAGGGACAATGTTACAAGCCCGGCTGCAAGTAGTTGCTTTTTCATTTATCAGAACTATGGTTTATCTTTATCTATTTTATAGAGTATATAGATAAATAACGTCGGAATACACATAATATTGTATCCCGACGTTAAAATCCTTTTAAGAATATCAGCGAGAGCCTACCGAGTAGTTGGGAGCTTCAGATGTTATGGCCACATCGTGCGGATGGCTTTCGGCTACACCGGCATTGGTAATGCGGGTGAACTTGGCATTGTGGAGAGCATCGATAGTCGGAGCGCCGCAATATCCCATACCTGCACGCAGACCGCCGAGCATCTGATATACAACTTCGTAGAGCGAACCCTTGAAAGGTACTCGGGCAGCGATACCTTCGGGAACAAGCTTTTTGCTGTCGCTTTCGCCACCCTGGAAGTAACGGTCTTTTGAACCCTTTTCCATAGCTTCGAGCGAGCCCATACCTCTGTATGTCTTATACTTACGACCGTTGAAGATGATTGTATCGCCGGGAGATTCCTCTACACCTGCAAGCATACCGCCGAGCATTACCGAGTGAGCACCGGCTGCAAGAGCCTTTACTATATCGCCTGAGTAACGTATACCGCCGTCGGCAATCAAGGGAACACCGGTACCTTCAAGAGCCTTGGCTACATCATATACAGCCGAAAGCTGAGGCACACCTACACCGGCTATGATACGGGTGGTGCAGATAGAACCCGGGCCGATTCCAACCTTAACACCGTCGGCACCGTTCTCAACCAGATAACGGGCTGCATCGCCTGTTGCGATATTACCTACAACCACATCAATCTGGGGGAATGCAGCCTTCACGGCACGCAGAACACCAATCACACCTGCCGAGTGGCCGTGCGCGGTATCAATAACGAGTGCATCAACACCGGCCTTTACAAGGGCTTCGGCACGTTCCATAGAGTCGGGGGTCACGCCGATACCTGCTGCTACGCGCAGACGTCCGAGGCTGTCTTTGCAAGCGTATGGTTTGTCCTTGGCTTTTGTAATATCTTTATATGTAACAAGACCGATAAGACGGCCGTTAGCGTCAACCACAGGGAGTTTCTCGATCTTGTGTTCCTGAAGTATCTGTGCTGCCTCTTCGAGGTTGGTTGATTGAGAGGTTGTAACAAGACCCTCAGAGGTCATAACTTCGTCAATCTTGCGGTTGAGATTACGCTCGAAGCGCAGATCTCGGTTTGTTACAATACCTACAAGCTTACCATCCTCGTCAACAACGGGAATACCACCGATGTGATATTCTTCCATCATTTTCAAGGCATCGTTGACTGTAGAGCCTCTGCGTATGGTCACGGGATCGTAAATCATACCGTTTTCGGCGCGCTTGACGGTATGCACCTGGCGAGCCTGCTCGGCAATAGACATATTCTTATGAATAACACCAAGACCACCCTCGCGAGCAATAGCGATAGCAAGCTGGGCTTCAGTCACGGTATCCATGGCTGCTGAAACAATGGGTACGTTCAGCGCAATGTTACGCGAGAAGCGTGTTGTCAAATCTACGGTACGGGGTAAAACTTCCGAATAAGCCGGAATCAGAAGGACGTCATCAAAGGTAAGACCGTCCATGGCTACTCTATCTGCAATAAACGACGACATAAACTTAGTTTTGTTTTTATTGCATGCAAAGTTACAAATTTTTCTCGTACAAATTATTATTTGAAATAATTTTTTTGGAAAAAAATATTCAAATCTGCTCGTGAGAAAAGATTTGAATATATAAATGCGTAACCGCTTCTTACTCTCTTAAAAAAGGTAAAATATAGTTGACATAACTTTTATGCACTACCAAGCTACCGAAATAATTAGTAATTTTGTAATAATTATACAACTAACAATTATGGAAACAATCAAAGACACCGAATTCGGAGGCGAACGTCCGCTCTTCGCCACTCATAACCTGACCTTAGAAAATGTAACAATTCATGCCGGTGAATCGGCGCTTAAAGAATGCAGCAATATCCACGCCATCAATTGCAGATTCGAAGGTAAATACCCGTTCTGGCATGTTGACGGTTTTGTAATTAAGAATTGCCTTTTCACCGAGGGTGCACGCGCAGCCTTGTGGTACAGTTCAAACCTTGAAATGTCAGACACTCAGGTCGACGCCCCCAAGATGTTCCGCGAAATGCAGCACCTCAAACTTACCAACGTTTGCATTCCCGACGCTCAGGAAACCATGTGGCACGTTAGCGATGTGATATTGAGAAATGTTGAGGTGGCTCACGCCGACTATCTTTTCATGCACTCATCTGATATAGATATAGACAATTACCGCCAACAGGGCAACTATTCATTCCAATATTGCAACAATGTGGTAATCCGAAATGCCGAAATTGACTCAAAAGATGCGTTCTGGATGACCGACAACGTAACTCTGATTGACTGCAAGCTCACCGGCGAATATCTGGGATGGCATTCAAAGAACCTGCATCTCGTGCGTTGCAAAATCTCGGGTACTCAGCCGCTGTGCTACTGCAACGGGCTTGTGATGGAAGACTGCGAAATGGCCTCTGACTGCGATCTTGCATTTGAGGAATCTTCACTTCAGGCCAAAATAAAAGGAAATATCACAAGTGTGAAAAATCCTACAACCGGTCGTATCGAAGCCGACAGTATCGGCGAAATAATCATTGACATAAATGTAAAGGCTCCGGCCGACTGTCAAATAACTACCGCTGAATGATGGCTTCAAGATTTGATGAAATTATCGACCGCCGTAACACCAACTCCTACAAGTGGGACACTACGCCCGAGGGCGTAATACCCATGTGGGTGGCCGACATGGATTTCAAGACAGCACCTTGCATAATCAACGCTCTGCTCCGACGTGTGGAGCAAGGTGTTTTCGGCTATACCAAAGTGCCTGACGAATATTATGAAGCCACGGTGAATTGGTTCGACAAACGCCACGGATGGTCGTTCAGACCCGAAAACATAATTTATACATCGGGGGTTGTGCCGGCCATCTCTGCCATAATCAAGGCTCTTACATCACCCGGCGATAAGGTAATTGTACAGACTCCGGCATACAACTGTTTTTTCTCTTCAATAAGAAACAACAAGTGCATTTTGTTGTCAAACCGTCTTATATATAATAATGAGTCGGGCAGGTATTCAATAGATTTCAATAATCTGGAAAAATTGGCTTCAGATAAATCTGCAAAAATCCTGTTGTTGTGCAATCCTCATAATCCGGCAGGACGTGTATGGACAAAAGACGAGCTGACAGCAATAGCCGATATATGCAAACGACATGACGTTATTGTATTGTCGGATGAGATACATTGCGAACTTACCTACAAAGATTATAAATACACACCATTCGCCACAGTTGCCGAAGCTGCAGGATGCAGATACGTAAGTTGTGTGTCTCCATCCAAGGCATTCAACATTGCAGGCTTGCAGATAGCCAATATCGTATGTCCGGATGCCACGATGCTTGGTAAAATAGACCGTGCCATCAACGATAATGAGGTATGCGATGTGAATCCATTCGGTGTAATAGCTACAATAGAGGCGTATAACAATGGCGCAGGCTGGCTTGATGAGCTGCGCGAATATCTATACGACAATTATCTTTATTTCGCCGAATTTTTCTACAAAAATCTACCGGATTTCAAAGTTACTCCGCTCGAAGGCACTTATCTCGCATGGGTAAACTGCAGCCATACGGGAATGAAGGCCGCAGAAATTGAGGAAATACTTATATCCAAGGCCGGTGTGCGATTGAACGAAGGCTCAATGTATGGTGATGGCGGGGATGAATTCCTTCGTGTAAATCTCGCATGCCCGCGTTCGGTACTTGCAGAGGTTCTGCCCCGTATAGCCCAAGTCCTTAAAAGCTTGAATTAGCGTTGTAAATGTTCCATCACCGTTCCGGCAAACGGACGTTCACCAACTTTCTTAAAGCCTAAGCGGTCATACAGCCGCCGGGCTTTAGGATTGTCATAATCCACAAGCAGTCCAAGCGGCTTACCGCTGTCGCTATGCGCGGCGGAGGCCGCTTCTATAAGTTTTGAAGCAAGACCTTGTCCGCGATATGCAGGAAAAACGCATAGTGAATCAAGATAAATCTCATCGGGCGAGGTTTCGTCGTGCATCTCCTCCTCTTTGATGCCCAAAGCCAGGACTTCATTGGCCACGGTGATAAAAGCCCTGCGCAGGAAATGCAATTCCTCGCCGTCATAGCTCACCACTACACCGGCAACGTTGCCCTCTTCATCGAGCGCCACTATACTGTTGCGATAGCTGTATTGTGAATCATCACGGGCTGCAAGACGTTCAAAAGTCTTGTACACCAACGGCAGTCTCTCTTTAGAGCCGGCAAGATTCACTGCAATTTCTTCGCCGATTGCAGCGATCACAGCATCAGCTATAGCCTTGGCATCGCCGCGTCGGGCCGGGATTAACTTAAATTCGTATTTATTCATTTCCTGATAATTCTTTTATTGATGATTTTGTGTTTTTGCAAATGCTCGGTCGCAGCATTTATGTAGTCATTTGCAGCGCGGGGATATCCGGCCATACGCAAGCGTGATTCGTGCGACTTGATAATCAGCAGAGCTTTTTCCCGCTCCATCGAGCCTGGAGCTGTTGAAACCACAGCTTTGGCATCGTTTCTGCCGGCCTCTACTGCAGTAGGTATGTGCTGAGTCACATTCTCGTCGGGCTGAAATTCTGTTCCTGCGTCATCGCTGCACTTTGAGAGCAACACAACTATCAGAACAATCAAAATCAAGAAAATGCCAACCAAAGCCGAAAATCGGCCACGATGCAGGCGGCGTTTCGGTGATTTTCGCTTTCTTTTAGCTGTAGTTTTGTCTGATACCATTAGTCTATATTTCGTTCTGTACGGTATTGTTCATATATTCAAAAACCTGCTGACGGACTTCCTCCATCAGCCGGCGCGGAGTTGATGTGGCGCCGCATATTCCTATGGATGAGGCGTTCATCAGCCAAGATTTCTGTAACTGCGATGCATCTGCTATAAGGTATGTACTCGGATTGACTTCCTTGCAATGGTTGTACAGAATTTTGCCGTTGCTGCTTTTTGAGCCGGCCACAAATATCACCACTTCATGCGAAGCCGCAAATTCGCGCAAATGCCCCACCCTGCCGGCAACCTGGCGGCAGATTGTATCAAAGGACATAAGTTTGACTCCGTCGGCAAGGCGATCGCTTATTTCAGTGATCAGTTCGTTGAAACCTTCTACGCTCTTGGTGGTCTGCGAGTATAGGGCTATGTCGCGCGAGAAGTCTATACGATCGAGGTCATTCTTATTCTCCACCACTATGGCATTTCCCTCGGTCTGTCCTACGAGGCCGTTGACCTCGGCATGTCCTACCTGCCCATAGATCACAATCTGCGGAGCATCTGCATTGCCACGGGTTGACTCATACATCTCCTTAATGCGTTTTTGCAGCGCAAGCACCACCGGACAAGTGGCATCTATGATTTCGATATCATTTCTTGCAGCAAGCGAGTAAGTGGAGGGCGGTTCGCCATGGGCACGAAGCAGCACTTTCACTCCCTGCAGCGATTCCATACCGGCGTGGGTAATGGTCTTCAAGCCTTTTTGTTGAAGACGTTCCACCTCGTTTGAATTATGTACTATGTCGCCCAGACAATACAGACTGCCGGATGACGCCAGCTCTGACTCTGCTTTATTAATAGCTGTGACCACACCAAAGCAGAAACCCGATTTTTCGTCAATTTCAACTATCGGTTTCATACCTCGCCTGCCGATTTCACGGCTTTCTCAAATTGGCTGAGCAACCAGCGGTCCTGTTCGTCGAGAGTCATTGCAGAATTATCAAGATCAATGGCATCATCGGCGCGGCGCAGTGGACTTTCCTCACGTGTACGGTCGATGTGATCGCGGTTTACAACGTTGGCCAGCACCTCCTGATATGTCACCTGACTGCCTTTTTCAACCAGTTCCTTGAACCTGCGCTGAGCACGAGTCTCAGCCGAAGCATTGACATAAATCTTAAGCTCGGCATCGGGGAATACAGTTGTACCTATATCACGGCCGTCCATTACAATGCCTTTCTGCGCACCGAAGTTTTGCTGAAGCGCAACAAGCCTATGACGCACCTCGGGAATAGCTGCTACGGGCGAAACCACGTTTGACACGCGCAGATGGCGTATATCCTGCTCAACATCACGGCCATTGAGCATGGTGTGCTGCGAGCCGTCGGGCTGAATCTCAAAGTCTATGTTTATCATGGGCAGAGCCGCTACAAGCGCGGCGGCATCAACATCACCCTCGGGTATCACAAGACCGTGTTCAAGGCCGTACAATGCCACGGCACGGTACATGGCGCCTGAATCTACATAGCGGTAACCAACTGCGGCAGCCAAACGGCGTGCCATTGTACTTTTACCCGATGATGAGAAACCATCAATAGCGACTATTATCTTTTTATCTGAGTTTTGCATTATCTATTCAATAAATCGTTAAGGCTCAAAGTTAAGTTAAGCATAATTGTTGTAGCACCGGTGTGCGGCTGGGCAAAGGCTATACCGGCTGAAAACGCGCGCCCTTTGAAGCCGCCGCCAAGCGACCAGCCCGAAAGAAAACTGCGCGAATAGGTGGCCATATCGGTACGCGTCTTGTAATTATAGCCAATTCCGAGATAAAAGTTGGGGCTGGAAACAAGGTCGGCTCCAAAGACAAGGTGACGCATGAGGTTGGACATGAATTTGTCCTTCACTTGCGGTTGTGCGCTCTCCGAACCATCCCCCGAGTCGAGATATGGCAGATGCCACTTGGTAAGGTTCCATGCCGTCACTGAGAAACGTACGGGGAAGTTCCCGAATATCTTTGACAATCCAAGACGTATGTCGAAGGGCAATCGGTCATACGAATGATCGAACCGCTTGATCTGTCCGCCCATATTGGCAAACACTGCAGATAGCGAAAGCTCCCTGTCGGGATCATAATAATTGACACCGACATCGGCCGAGAGGGCAAATGCCGTATAGTCGGCATATCCGCTGTAGAGCATGTTCACCGCTATACCGCCACGCAGTCTGTCGGTGATATCATGGCTATACGCACCTCCAAAGGCAACGTCCTTGGGCGAGAAGTCGCCTACGACCGTACCGTCGGGCAGAGTCTCTTTCATTGAGCCGTATCCAAAATAGCGCAAAGAGGCCATCCATGCTCCGCGCTCACCAGCACTGTGGGCATATCTGATGCCGGCAAAGTTGCTGCCGCCCACGTAGTGCATGTAATTCAGCCCTATCTGACCGCTCATCTCCGCACCGAGCAACGACGGATTCTGGTCTACGGTACTTATATCATCATCTACAAGACTGATATTAAGGCCACCCAATCCGTAAATATGGCTTGATGAAGTGATATCAAGCCATGAGTATGCGCTATGGTTCTCCTGTGCCGAAATACCTGCGCCAGAAAGCGCGGCGAGCACAAATGCCATTGACAGTCTTTTAATATATAGGCTAAATTGAGTCATGATAAGTAAGCAGTGTAAAATAGTTTATATTATATGCTCCGACTTATGGACAACAGATTCAATACGATGAAGAGGGAGCGTAGCCGTAGCTACGTGACCGATGAAGAG
>CAJUKX010000030.1 GCA_910586975.1 uncultured Muribaculaceae bacterium
GCACGCATCTTGGCTACTTCCATGAAGTAGTTCATGCCTATAGCCCAGAAGAACGAAAGACGCGGAGCGAAAGCATCAATATCCATACCGGCATTAACACCTGCACGCAGATATTCAAGGCCGTCGGCAAGGGTGTATGCAAGTTCGATGTCGCATGTGGCACCGGCTTCCTGCATGTGGTAACCCGATATTGAAATCGAATTGAACTTCGGCATATTTTGCGAGGTGTATTCGAAAATATCGGCAATTATTCGCATTGAGAATTCCGGTGGATAAATATATGTGTTACGCACCATGAATTCCTTGAGGATATCATTCTGTATAGTACCTGCCATCTCTTCGAGTTTGGCACCTTGTTCGAGTCCTGCGTTGATGTAGAATGCAAGCACGGGGAGTACGGCGCCATTCATGGTCATCGACACAGACATCTTGTTCAGAGGTATGCCGTCGAAAAGCACTTTCATGTCTTCGATAGAGCAGATAGATACACCTGCTTTACCCACGTCGCCTACCACGCGCTGGTGGTCGGCATCGTAGCCGCGGTGTGTGGCAAGGTCAAAGGCTACAGAAAGACCTTTCTGGCCTGATGCAAGGTTACGGCGATAGAAAGCGTTTGATTCTGCTGCGGTGGAGAATCCGGCATACTGGCGAATGGTCCAGGGACGCAGAGGATACATGGCGCTATACGGGCCGCGAAGGAAGGGAGGAATACCTGAAACGTAGTTGAGGTGTTCCAGGCCCTGGAGATCATCCTTGGTGTAGATGGGCTTTACCGGAATGAGTTCGGGGGTGAGCCAGTCTTCGGCAGGATTGTCAGCCACAGTTTTATGCTGAGCGCCGAAGGCGTCTTTTGTGATATCTATTTTAGAAAAATCGGGTCTCATTTTCTTGTAGCTGAAAGATTATTTGTTAAGAAGACGGTTATTGAAATCGCGAAGTGTTTCAAGAACATTGCAGCGTACATGTACGAAGTCGTTGATGCCGGCTGCCTTGAGTTCTTCTGTGCAGGCGGGATTACCGGCTACCACAAATTCTGCGCGACCGTTGATCAGCTTGAACGCTTCGGGAGCGAGGGTTGCATATTCATCATCGCTTGAGCAAAGGACGATAACATCAGCTTCTTTCTCAAACGCAGCCTTAACGCCGTCTTCAACTGTATCGAATCCGAGGTTGTCGATAATTTCATAGCCTGCGCAGCCAAAGAAGTTGGTCGAGAACTGGGCGCGGGCAAGGCGCATGGCGAGATTGCCTATGGTGAGCATGAATACTTTGGGACGCTTGGCAGCTGCCTCGGTAGCAAGGCGCAGTTCCTCGAAGTCGCTGGCTGCACGTTTGCCGCATAGAGCTTTGCCGCCGGCAGCTTCTTCCTTATCCTTGCATCCGCATCCGCATGCATGACCGGTTTCGATCTTTGAAGCGGCAGTCTCGTTGATGTTGGGATACTGGTTTGTACCGAGAAGTATTTCCTTGCGGCGGGCTACATCGGCGTGGCGTTTTTCGCATGATGCGTTTACAGCATCCTGAACCTTACCTTCGGCAACAAGCTTCATGAATCCGCCTTCCTGTTCACATTCAAGGAAAAGTTTCCAGGCTTCGGTGGCAAGAGCTACGGTAAGAGTTTCAACGTAGTACGAACCGCCGGCGGGGTCTATTACCTTGTCAAGATGGCTTTCTTCTTTAAGCAGGTACTGCTGGTTGCGGGCAATACGTTCTGAGAAAGCATCAGGAGTTTTATAAGGAACGTCAAAAGGAGTGGTTGTGATAGATTCAACTCCGGCCAGAGCTGCGCTCATGGTTTCGGTCTGTGAGCGGAGCAGATTTACGTGTGAGTCGTAGATAGTCTGGTTGAAGCGAGAAGTTGAAGCATGAACGTGCATCTTGCAATTGTCTTCGTGAGCGGGATTGTATTGCTTCACAATCTGTGCCCAGAGCATGCGAGCTGCACGGAATTTGGCGAGCTCCATAAAGAAGTTTGAGCTTACGCCCATGTTGAACTTGATGCGGTGGGCAACTTCGTCAACGGCGATGCCTTTTTCTGTAAGCAAGGTGAGCCAGTCGGCACCCCATGCCAGAGCATAACCAAGTTCCTGATATATGTATGCGCCCGAATTAGAAAGCATATCGCTGTCAACAGACAGTACTTTCAGCCCGGGAACGTCTTTTACAGTTTCAAGTAAAGTAACTGCGGTATTGGCCACTGATTCGAGGTCAAGTGCTTTGCCATGACGCATGGCCGGACGACAGGGATTGTAGTCTACCGAACCATGGAAGTGCTTCTCTGCACCTTTGGCTTTAACGCAAGCTACAAGAGCTTCGGCAATCTCAACAGCATGGCGGGGGCAGCAGCTGAGGTTGATTTCCACTTTTTCAAGGTCAATGCCTTCGAGCAGAGCAGCTACATCGGCAGCATCATTTACCTTAAAACCAAGTGAAGTAACGCCTTTGTTGAGCACTTCAAGAGCGACGGCGTTAGATTCGCCTGCTGACGGAGCGATGATTTCCTGACGGGTCAACCAATCGTTATGTTTGCTGATACCGCGAACATAAGGGTATTCGCCGGGAAGTGTGTCTGTGGTCTTGAAAGAGGCTATGTCTTCCGCGCGATACATTGGTTGTACGTTGAAGCCTTCGTTGGTCTTCCACACCAGTTTGCGGTCGAAGTCAGCGCCCTTGAGGTCAGCAACCACTTTTGCTTTCCACTCTTCGGTTGATACCGGTGGAAACATGTCAAAAAGTTTTTCTGAATTATCCGACATAAGTTTCAGGGATAGTTTGAAATATAATAAAGATTGTTAGAGCAGTTTAATACTCATGCACCTGCGTGCATTGTGCTTTTCAGCGCAAAGATAATCAATTAATTTGAATATTCGCAAAATTATACTTTTAATTTGTACGTAATTGTATTTTAAAGTGCTAAAATTTTAATATCAGTGTTGTTAGTCGCGGAAATTGCATCACTTTTCTTGCATCGGATATGTCGCAGATGCGTATATGTCATATATTTTCAGGTCCGGCAGATTTTATTGTAAATGACCCGGATATGTTATTTTTTTTTATTATATTTGTGGCTTGAATGTATATGTGGCTTTATGCCACTGTATGCTTGATTTGTTGATCACTATAATTTTTAAAACTAATCTTTAACTCTAAATAGCTGAATATGAGATATGAAATTAATTGTACTTACGAATTTGAGGTTAACAGTAGCTATGGCGATGATGAGGACTTCCTTAGGGTTATAATCCCTGAGATTGGAGAAATACAACTTCCCAAGATGCGCTTTCAGCATCACGAACCATTACCTGAAAAAATCAGATGCAGAATCAAGACCTTTTATGGCAGAACTCCGGTATTATCACATTTCGTTCCTGATTATGTAAACAGATTTTATGGTCATGCCCAGAATACATTAGCAGCTCTCGACGGGTATGAATTCAATGTTATCGGCATTCCTGAAAAAGGCAAAAGTTTCTACACCCTCGAAGACAAATACGGAATAAGATACAAGCTTTTTGATAACAAAGCCTATCTGGGTTTCGGCCAAAAGGTAATGTGTCGCTTCGACAAGCTTACTCCCGACTTTTTCAGTATAAAGCTTGTAGAACATGGAGCACCCGCACAGCTATACAATCCATACGAACTCCTTAGAAAGACAGGTATACGGCCTATGCTGGCCAAGGTAATGGCTTTGATGGTGCAAAACCTTGATGAGGCCAAGCGCGACCTCGACCGAGGAGAGCCTCTATGGGTGGTCAAAGCCCTGCGCGAGGCAGTTGCGGCTCTGTCTCAATGGTATATTGAAGCCGAGAAGCACCGCAAACGTCATCCACGCACCCTCAGGGCGGTAGTGATAGGTGTGCGCCGGGTAGGGCTGTATCTTCTTGAAAGTTCCAGATTCATACGCAACCTCGACCTACTGAGCCGCCGGGCATTGCAGGCTACTCTCACCGAAGCTGTAGATGGTCTTGACCCCATAGTACGTGCCGTTGATATTGCAAATAAAAGAAACGAGAATCAGTATATAGAAAGCCTTCAGCGAAAGCTCGGAGAAAGTGGATATCTGTACCATCCTGCAATGCAGTTCTCGGTACTGATGCTTATTCTGCGACGCAAGCCCGGACTTGTTCGTACCTATCTTGGCAGGATATTTGACACCATCATGGCATGGCCGCTTGATACATGGACTACCGAACCGTTCCGTTCAGCCTTTACCGGACAGCTGGAGATTTATATCCGCCAGGCATCGCACGAAATAGACTTGTTCCCGCAGGCTGATACTGAATTTGATACCGACCGTCTCGAAAAAAACATCACAGCCTTGGCATTGCAGATGCTTATCGGCAGTGAAATGGCCGATCAAGAACGTCAGCGTCACAACCGTTCGCTGTTCTATCGCTACATCTCGCTGCAGCGACCGTTGAAAAACGATGAACTGTTGTTGAAGTCGCTGAGAGTGCTTCTGGGCGAACGCATTCCTCTTGAATTCAATTACTCTACTATCCGCCAGCCTCAGGCTCTGATGACGAGTACAACGCTTTATAGCTATCAGGCGAAACTCGAATCAGTGCACCGCTTTACAGAGTGGCCCATTGAGATAACATTCAGTTCAGAGGGAATGGTAATGAAGCGCACCGACGAGGAAAATGCAACCCGTATGCTGCCTAACGGAATGATGAGTTGGTTGAATCCTCAGATTTACGTGAACGGCATAGCATCTCTTGGTGCAGGCCAGATAAATAATCTTGACGCACACCGCCGGATGTGGCTATCAATTGAAAAGAATTTATTTGAGCACAGACCACAGCTGATCAAGAATAAAAATATAGCCAAACGCAGGGCTGAGATAGATGATGACGTCCTTATAATCTTCTCCCCGCAGATGACAGTCAGAGGCGACAATCCCCGCTGGACCGTACGCATCGACGACGAGAATTTTGAGACAGAGAACGGATGGATAAGCCGTGAGGATATTGTAAGTTTCAATATTAACTCTACAAACATTGACCGCGACAGAGAAGCTGTGAATTCAGCGTTGATAGACGAAAAAGGCAAACCGCGACACTTCCTGGCAAGAGTCATTGATGTAGATGCCGATGGCGTGCTTCACTTCTCTCTGCTTAACGATATCAGTCATCAGCTGCCTGAAATCATGAACGATTACGACTGTTACTCGGCAGTCATTGCATATACTACTGAATACGGTTACAGCGCAATTGCCGAAACCGGCTACGGCATACATCTCCAGCGCCGGCAGCAGGATGAATATAAAAACGGTGATATCGTGCGGTTCCACATTACCAACCGAGTTAATTCCAACCATATAATGGGTGTGATTGACGGTTATGATGAGACCGGCAGGATTCTTAATAAAACACTTGCCTTCTCAAATATCCTCAAGGCCATATCTATAGTTACGGAAGACAGTGATTCCAACGAACCCGAAATGCTCGACAGCGAGGGTAATCTGACTAAGGAAGACATACGCGAGATAGTTGAGATTATCCGATTCAAGGCTATAGCCACAAGCAATCTGCTCACAGCTTTCGACTATCTGATGCTTGCAAGATTGCTGGCGCTTGCCGCCGGCGACGACAGGTTGGCAAAAAGACTTTTGACCCATGCCGAGCTTCTGCGTATGCACCAATATTATGCGACAAACCGCAGGATTGATGCCGACGAGCTTGAACGACGCCGTCCGGAGGTAGAGGGTTTCCCGCTTCTTGCATCCGTATTCCACCGACTTGAGATAGTGTCGTGGCTTGGCGATACCGATCGTAATAATGATTTGTGGGAAACGATAAACAACAGCCGTAATCACTTGCAGGCAACACTGGCTCAGCTGGTGCTTTCATACAATATGCTTCCTGCTGATTGCGATGAATCAATATCTGAATCGCTCAAGAAACAGATTGCTCATACTCTGGGCCTTAATTTCGAGGTTAAGCAACTCAAATCATACGGTAGTGAAAACCAATTCACTGAGTTTAAGTCGAGCCTTGTATATCCGGCACGCAAGAGAAATGAAAAAGTAGCGGCCGACCCCGAAGCCCAGCAATTTGTGATACTCAAGACAATTGCAGCTTTCATGAACTCGGAAGGCGGTACACTCTATATCGGTGTCAACGACAAGACCCACTGCGAGGCAGGCCTGTTTGAAGACTTTGAATTCTACAAACATTACAGGCCGAGCGATGGTAAAATATTCCATAATATAAAAAATGCAGATAATCTGTGCGTGTTCCTTACCAACCTCGTATGTAATACATGGGGCAACGTGATAGCCGGCAGTGTGCAGATAGATATAGATACCGAAGCTCAAAAGGATGTGATTCAGGTAAATGTATCACCTCGCACCCTTCCTGTCAGCCTTGACAATGTGATTTATGTACGCAGGTCCAACAACTCGAAAGCTCTGCAAGACCGCGAACTCGAAGAATTTACCAGCGAGCGCAAGGCACTTGCCATGAGCCATCGCAAGGAGCTTGAAGAGCAGGAGCAGAATAATCAGATTAAGGAGAAACAAGCTGCTGAAATTGTTGCCGAGAATCAGAAGGATGAGCCTGCCGTGGAAATTTCTGAAACAATAGTCAGAGATAATCCTTGCAAACTCAAGACTTCGACATGGCGCGATAATGTGCTCCATAATTGGGAAGAAGGCTATGTGCAACCGGCCGGATATATCTATTTCGGCGAGGACAACACGTTGCAGCTAACCACAGAAGACCGCTCATACGATTATAATGAAGACTGCCTGCAAGCCCTTGTTTTCTCGACCAAAGAAGCCGAGCAGGGATTCCTTATGATGGTGTTTGATAATAACCGGATACTCAAAGTCCCCATGACTGAAATTGTCGAGAAAGACGTTGACCGTAAGATTCCATATTACAAGGATGCCAAACTGATATTCACCTCAATTGCTACCGCTAATGATGCCTTGCTTATGCATATAAGCGACAGCAAAGGCAATCTGTCGAGAAGGGTAGTGCCATTGTCTGAATTCGATTCCCAGCATCTTACCTCCAATGCGTTGCCGGCGGTACAGATGCCCGGTTTGAATGCTGTAACCGCTTGTGAGATTGTGGCATCCTCCGCATTAAGCAAGTTTAAAGGTTCGCTTACCCGCGACTTGTCATCCCGTCAACTTGGATATCTGCTTCATACCATGGCCGGCACTGATAAGGCCGACGCTGTTTTTCAAGAAGATTGTAAGAATTGCCGTCCACTCAACCATTAACGTCAACTCACGATGCAAGAACCGCTATTTTCAATAGTAACGATTACTTACAATGCCTCTCCTACAATAGAACGCACCATAAGGAGCGTTGCGTCCCAGTCATTCAACGATTATGAGCACATAATCGTTGATGGCGCCTCAAAAGACAACACTTTGGAGATTATTGACCGTGTGCCGGGTAAGGAACTGCGAACTGTATATTCCGAGCCTGACAATGGTTTATATGACGCCATGAACAAAGGTCTGGGCTATGCCAACGGACAGTATCTGATATTTCTGAATGCAGGCGACAAATTCCACACATCCGATACACTTGCTGAAATTGCAGAGACTATCCGTACAAAGAATTTCCCGGGAGTAGTTTACGGGCAAACAAACTTGGTTGATAACGAGGGCAAATTCATAGCTCAACGCCACCTTTCTGCTCCGGACAATTTACAGTACAAAGACTTTGCCAGGGGCATGCTTGTATGCCATCAGGCATTTGTGGTACTGCGCCGAATAGCTCCGTTATATAATCTGAAATGGCGGTATTCTGCCGATTATGAATGGTGCCTGATTTGCTTGCAACATTCACGGAAAAATGAATTTACCGGATCGGTTCTCATTGATTATCTCTCAGAAGGACTGACTACGGCAAACCGTCGCAGCTCACTCATAGAGCGATTCAAAATAATGAGTCATTATTTTGGATTCTGGCCTACGCTATGGAGACATTTGGGATTCGTACGGAGATTTCTAAATCATAAAAAACAATTAAAAAATGCATCTATATAATATTACTTTTGGAATAGACCCCGAAATAAAACCTGAATTTATGGATTGGCTGAATTCAGATTTTATTCCGGCATCGACCGCCGACAACGAATATTTCTCATCGCCCGAACTGATGAAGGTACTTACTGACGAAACTGCCGTTGAAAGTTTTGCCTTGCACATGCGCGCTCAAAGCTTAAACGACATCGCGCTATGGTACGAAGACCACGGCTCGCGTCTGTTTGACTTCATACAGAGGCATTGGAACGGCAAAGTTGTGTTTTTTGCTACAACTCTCGAAATATTGTAATGGATAACAAGGTCGACGAACGTGTCAGAGACTATCAGCGTGTTATCCTCGGAGTAGACCCCGGAACAAACGTGATGGGTTATGGTATTCTTGGCGTTAACGGCAAGAAACCGTCGCTCATAGCCATGGGTGTCATCAAGCTCAATAAATTTGAGTGCCATTACATGAGGTTAAAAAGAATCTACGACCGTATTCTCGAGATATGCAACCAGTATCTGCCTGATGAGATGGCTATCGAAGCTCCGTTTTTCGGTAAGAATGTGCAGTCGATGCTGAAGCTGGGACGTGCGCAGGGAGTGGCTATGGCAGCCGCACTTTCGCGTGAAGTTCCTATTACCGAATATGAGCCGCGCAAGATAAAAATGGCTATTACGGGCAACGGCGCATCTTCCAAAGAGCAAGTGCAGGAAATGTTGCGCAGGATTTTGTCGATTCCCCGCGAGAACCTGCTCCCCGAGCTTGATGCCACCGATGCGCTTGCCGCTGCTCTGTGTCATTTTTATGAATCCGAAAAACCTGTTGTGGCTAAATCTACCTCCTGGAAAGATTATATTGCTAAAAACCCAGATAAGATAAAGAAATGAAGAAATCTCTCATCCTCATATTATCCTTGGCTTCATTCAGTTGCATTTCAGCGCAAATTTCAATCACAGGCACACGCTATAAAGATTTTTTACCTGATACCAATACCGGGTTAAAGACCATTTATGTTGTGGAAGATGGAAAAGATGCCGTTATTTCTTATACGGCAAGCAGCTCCACAGTTAAATGGCAGAGGTACAGCAAACTCGGTGGTGGGTATGCCGAGGAAGTTGATAATGTGATAAGAGATGGCAATACCTACACTTTGCCCGCCTCAAGCCAGGATCTGGGATATATAATTAATGACGGTCAGAAGCAGATTTGTTTCTGGGTAGCAGATTATTCGTTGTATCATTATAATATATCCGGAATCTCAACTGCCGAGAGCGATTGCGACCGTATTTGGCTCAATCTTGCAGGAAGCGCACCTGAAATACCTTATTATACAATCAACGGCCATCGCGAGTTGATTGACCGCAAGATTGCTCTTGAATACGCTACATTGAGATTTGATGAAGGTTCGTTTTCTTATGAACCGATAACAAAGACGGTTTTATTATCGTCAGCAAACGGTAAGATTTCGGTTGAATCGCCTTTATGCGACACCCATTTTACTATATCTCCCGGCATATTTGCAGATTGGGAAGACTCACAACCGGTACATTCCCAATCATTTGCTACTAAATCAGTACAGGCACAGACCAAAGCCGAACAGGAAGAGAGAGACGCTGATAATGAACAAAAAACAGAAACCTCGAATCTTGGCGGATCTGCTCCCTGCGATATCAATTTCTCGGCTGCGGTAAGCGATGCAGCCATATACCACAGATGGGAAATTTCTTCTGACCCGGATTTCAACGATGTACAGTTCACCATAGACCAGCTTGATTTTTCGTATACCTTCACCGAGGCAGGAAATACCTACGTGCGTTTGGTCGCTAATAATGCTGAGGGTGACTGCGAATATCTCAGCGACACATATACAATATCTATAGGCGAGTCTAAACTCGACTGTCCCAACGCTTTCTCGCCGGGCAATGCCGATGGTGTGAATGATGAATGGAAAGTTTCATACAGCTCTATCGTCGAATTTCACTGCGAGATTTTCAACAGATGGGGAAAGTGTCTCGCAAAGCTCACCGACCCGTCACAAGGCTGGGACGGCAAGGTGAATGGCAAAGTTGTAGGCTCGGGTGTATATTTCTATGTGATAAATGCACGCGGAGCCGATGGCAAGGTTTATAAACTCTCAGGCGATATCAACGTTATAAACAGCCGTCGAAGTGCAAACCAGGCCGTGGACCCTGAAATGTAAAAACCAATCATAATAATAACTTGAATTTGAACGTGAAAAAATTATTTCCAATCGTTGCACTATCTGCCTTGTTCGCAACACCGCAGATAATGGCAAATCAGCCTGACTCAGTTTACCTGTTTTCGTATTCTGAGGCCAATGGCGCCGGTGGACTTAAACTTGCATGGAGCCCCGATGCTCAACATTGGACCGGATTAAACGGCGGAAACTCATTCGTAAACTCGGATTTCGGCCCTTGGGGACGTATGAAGAAATGCTTCAGCCCTAAATTGGTTCAGACTGTGAGTGATGGCAAATGGCATTGCACCTGGAAACTTTCCGAGGAGGGTGAAGGGATGGCTTATGTAGATTCGCCTGACCTGATATACTGGAATCCTCAGTCATATTTCATGGCTGACCGTCTTAATGACCATGCTTCAAAGGGCGAAACTTATCCTACTGAACAAATATCGGCAAAAATAGGCGATAAAATACAGAACGGTTATTGTCAGCGTGTCCCTTATTCGTTAATCGAGAGCTTGAAACGCTACAGCGACCAACGTGCATACCTCAATACCCTCAATGAAGAACGTATGGAAGATGTGTTTGCCCTTGCTCCGTTTGAGGCTACACTCACCATTCATACCGATTCTACAAAAGCTATAAGCGATAAACTCATAGGTATCTTCTTTGAGGATATCAACTACGGTGCAGACGGCGGTCTGTATGCCGAACTGATTCAAAACAGAGATTTTGAATATGCGCCCGGCGACAATCACCACGCCAAGTGGACTCCTGCCACAGCATGGACAGCCCTAAATGCAGCCGGTGACACGATTGCTGTAAATATCTCTACCGAGAATCCTTTGCATCAGAATAATCCACATCATGTGGTTATTGATGCCGGTTCGTCTATCATAAACTCCGGTTACGATGGTATAGCACTTAAGAAGGGAGAGCGTTATCGTGTCTCATTCTTCGGGAAAACCAATGGAGCAGGCTCGTCAAACGTAAAGATTACACTGGTTGGAGAGAAAGGTAAAATACTTGCCGAAAAGTCTTTCAAGGTTTCTAATAAGGATTGGAAGAAGTTCACCGCTACTTTGATTTCAGATTCTGATGCCGTTGGTGCCAATCTTAAAGTCAGCGTTTCAAACAATGGAGTACTGATGGATATGATTTCGCTTTTCCCGGTGAATACTTTCAAAAATCATGAAAACGGACTCCGTCCCGATCTTGCTCAGACTCTTGCCGATCTGCATCCTCGCTTTGTTCGCTTCCCCGGCGGATGCGTGGCACATGGTGATGGCGTGGATAATATCTATGACTGGAAGGGTTCTGTAGGCCCGCTCGAATCTCGCAAACCGTTGCGTAATCTCTGGAATTATCATCAGACACGTGGATTGGGATATCATGAATATTTCCAGTTCTGCGAGGACATAGGTGCAGAACCGCTGCCGGTGCTCGCAGCCGGTGTTCCCTGTCAGAACTCCGGAACACCCGGTCATCATTCACATGATGATATAACCAAGTATGGCCAGCAGGACGGTATTCCGATGGATGAGATGGCCGCATATATACAGGATGTACTTGACCTTATAGAATATGCCAACGGTGATCCAAAAAAATCAAAATGGGCTAAGATGAGAGCTGAAGCCGGACATCCCAAGCCCTTCAATCTGCACTATATCGGTATAGGTAATGAAGATATGATTACCGAGCCATTTGAAGTAAGATTTAAAATGATTGCCGATGCGGTAAAGGAAAAATATCCCGAAGTGAAAATTGTGGGAACTGTAGGACCTTTCTACGAGGGTACTGATTATACCCGCGGTTGGGAATTTGCCACAGAGCAAAACATTCCTCTTGTCGACGAGCACTATTATGTGACTCCCGGCTGGATGGTTAACAATAACCATTACTATGATAACTATGACCGTTCGAAGCCTCATGTATACCTGGGTGAATATGCAGCCCATGTTCCGGGCCGTCACAGCACTATTGAGACCGCGCTCTCAGAGGCTGCTTACCTTACGGGTGTTGAACGCAACGGCGATGTAGTTGAAATGACCTCGTACGCACCTCTGCTTGCCAAAGAAGGACACACACAATGGCGTCCCGACCTCATCTACTTCAACAATACCGAGGTTAAACCTACCACAAGTTATTATGTTCAGAAGCTGTATGGACAGAACAGCGGTGATACTTATGTGAACTCAACACTCAGTCTTTCTGACCGCAGTGCATACGCGGCCAAGAGTGTTCTTGCTTCTGTGGTGAAGGAAGCTGACGGCGGTGAAATCATAAAGCTTGTGAATCTGTCGCCCGCTGAAGTGGCAACAACCGTAAAACTTGACGGCGTTGATCTCAACGGCTACAAAGCATCGGTAACTACTTTCTCAGGCGAGCCTTCTGACACCAAGGCCAAGATTGAAGAATCTACAGTTGATATTACAACTCCTGATCTTAAGTTCACTTTGGTACCTCGTTCATTCTCGGTAATACGTTTGATCAAGAACGACTGAATCATTTAGGAAACAATGCGGCTGCATGAGATTTGCTCTTATGCAGCCGTATTTGTGTCTATTTATGATTATTTCGGTATTGAGGTAACAAGGGCACAGGGAATTTGGAGAAAAGGGTATGCACTGCTTCTGCTATTCCCTCAAGATTTCTGAATTGTGTATTTCCGTTCTCAAGTATAGTTGCTACGGAAGATGAATATAGTGGCAGCTTCTTCCGGATATTTACCATATCCATAGTCAGAACGCCTTCTTTGTATATGCCTGTAATGATTCTGGCATTAGAATAGTAATTGGCCCAATAATTGTATCGCGGATACATGAAGTAGGGATAATAGCCATTATAATAAGGTCCGGCATAAGGGCTGTAACCCGGCGGTATTGCCGGCTCGGTTTCGATTTCCCTGTGCACAGTCAAGCCTATATTGATCAGCAACGGCGAAGTGGGACTTTCGGTATATCCACGCATTATCATCTGCTCGCGAATGGCAGCCGCGATGTTGTAATACGTCACCATCTGCATGCCGGGAGGCAATTCGCCGTCGGCGGGACTTACTATTCTGAAAGTGTTGTAATCACTCAGATTTGCATCGTTATAAGTCTCACTGTTTACAAGCGAGAATGGACTGCAAGCGGTGAGAATCAAAGCAAAAAGGGCTAAAGCGGGTAACAGGAGTTTCTCCATATCAATATATGGAGTTAAATGTATTATAATATTAACGATTCAGCTGATTTAAATGTTCTTTTGCCTGAAAAATAGCTTTTTGTACATTATTTCATATCAAAGACATACTTTTTTAATAAAATTAACCTCCTATATCAAGCAATTTCAAAAATATTGTATACTTTTGCCGAATATACACAGAACCATATCAAAATGCCTGATAATCTTACTGATTTATTTATTTCCATAATAAAACAAACACCTTCGATCGACATGGCAGAGGCAGAGTTCAAACGATCTCTTGCCGATGATGAGGATTTGCGTCGCAGATACCGCAACTGGTGTCGCGAAGAAGGTACTACTGAAAAACACGGATTCATCGACTTCTGCGAGGAATATGTCGATGGTCTTAATGAAATATGGGATAATCTAACTGATTATAACGATGAATAACGACACATATACAGAACGCAGACTCCCGGCTGAATGGGAGAAACAGGGGGCTGTGATTGTGGCATGGCCTCACAAAAACACCGACTGGGCTTATATGCTTGAGCAGGCGCAGAAGTGTTACATAGAGATCATAGAAGCAATAACAAGGCATGCCGTTGCCATAGTCTTGGCCCCTGATACCAAGGAGGTTCGCTCACGTCTGCAACACATAGACAGCGATAAGATATTATACCTTGATGTTCCCACCAATGATACTTGGGTTCGCGACTACGGAGTATTAACCGCGAGGGATGAGGACGATAATCCTGTTTTGTGTGACTTCGGATTTAACGCCTGGGGCGGAAAATTTGAGAGTGCGCTTGACAATGGCGTCAACCGCTTCATGTATGATGCGGGGCTTATTAAAGGCAAATACGAAGATCATAATGACTTCATACTGGAGGGCGGTTCCATAGAGAGCGATGGCAACGGTACCATCCTCACCACCACATCGTGCTTGCTTACGCCTACGCGAAACCACAGGTTGAATCAAAAGGATATAGAGCGGACACTCGAGCATACACTGGGCGCACGCAAGGTGCTTTGGCTCGACTGCGATGGTATGATTGGTGATGATACTGATGGCCACATTGATACTATAGCGCGTTTGGCTCCCGATAATTCCATACTCTTCAACCGCGGCAACAGCAACGATGATGATCCACAGTCTCAGATGCTCGCAGGAATCGAAAATCAACTCAGGGCTATGACTGATGCCGACGGCAGGCCTTTCAACCTGATTGAACTGCCGCTACCCGAGGCTATAATGGATGTGGACGACGGACATCGTCTGCCTGCTACTTATGCAAACTTCCTTATAATCAATGACGCTGTGATTATGCCTGTTTACGGTCAACCGCTGAACGATGAACGGGCTGAAATGACTCTGAAGGTTGTATTTCCCGACCACGTGATTGAGAAAGTGGACTGCACAGCGCTCATCAGACAACACGGCTCGCTGCACTGCGCTACAATGCAGGTGCCGGCTGACATTCTTTCCATTTAACAAAAGAGTAGTAAAATGAAAATAGGAATCATACAACAGCACAATTCAGCGGATATAAATGCCAATCGTGAGAATTTAGCCCGTAAAGCTCGCAAATTAGCGGCTGCCGGAGCTGCCCTCATAGTTAATCAGGAACTTCACGACGGCCTTTATTTCTGCCAGACAGAATCGGTTGATAACTTTGACCAAGCTGTGGATTTGCAGTCTGAAGCAACAAAATTTTACGCAGATCTTGCCAAGGAACTTGGCGTAGTTATTGTGACCTCTATGTTTGAACGCCGTGCTCCGGGGCTGTATCACAATACGGCAATCGTATTTGAAAAAGATGGTACTGAAGCCGGAAGATACCGCAAGATGCATATCCCTGATGATCCGGCATATTACGAAAAATTTTATTTCACCCCCGGTGATCTCGGGTTTAAACCCATCAATACTTCGGTGGGACGATTAGGCGTATTGGTTTGTTGGGACCAATGGTACCCCGAAGCAGCGCGACTCATGGCTCTCGCAGGTGCTGATATGCTTATTTATCCTACAGCAATCGGTTGGGAATCAACTGATACACCGGATGAAAAAGCAAGACAGTTGCAGGCTTGGATGACTGTGCAGCGTGGCCATGCCGTAGCAAACGGTCTGCCTGTAATCACAGTCAACAGAGTAGGGTACGAGCCTGATCCCTCGGGCGTAACCGGAGGAATAACTTTCTGGGGAAACAGCTTCGTGGCCGGTCCACAGGGCGAACTGCTCTACAATGCACCGTCCGACGAAGAAGTGGAACAGATTGTAGATGTTGACCTCGGACGGTCGGAACAGGTAAGGCGTTGGTGGCCTTTCCTGCGCGACAGACGCATTGATGCCTACTGCGACCTGACCAAACGGTTCAGAGACTGAACCTGCCAAAGACGCTATTCAGTAATAATAAGAGGCTGACTAAACTTTATTAGACAGCCTCTTATTTCGCATGACGCGATATGGATTTTTACTGCTGTGTTTATTGATTTAATGCGAAGGCTGCAACCTCTTCCATTGTCCTTACATACTTGAATTCAAGACCTGTAAGATAATTTGAAGGTATGTCTTCCACATCGCGGCGGTTATCCTCGCACAGTACGATGTTTTTGATACCAGCGCGTTTTGCGGCGAGTATTTTTTCTTTTATACCGCCTACAGGCAGTACTCGTCCACGCAGGGTAATTTCACCGGTCATAGCAATTTTTTCTCTAACAGGTTTTCCTGTAAAGGCTGAGGCAATGGCCGTGGCAATTGTTATACCTGCCGAGGGGCCGTCTTTGGGGATAGCTCCTTCGGGGAAGTGAACATGGAGATTGTTCTTTTCGAAAGTTTCAACATCTATACCCAATCCATCTGCATGGCTCTTGACCCATTGCAACGCAATAGTGGCCGATTCCTTCATTACATCTCCAAGGTTACCGGTGATAGAGAGCCTGTCGCCTTTACCTGCCGATAACGATGCTTCGGCAAGAAGTATTGCACCACCTGCCTGAGTCCAGGCCAATCCGGTGACTATGCCCGGTATCTGGTTCCCTTCATACTTATCTTTTATGTATTTGGGAAGTCCTAACAGAGCCTGCAGATCCGAAGGACGCATAGGGGTGGGGAATTCATCACCTCTGAGTCGTGCCAATATCTGCTTGCGCAGAAGTGAGCCCAATGTCTTTTCAAGTTGTCGAACACCACTTTCTGCGGTATAATTCTCGATTATAGCTGTAAGCGTTTCATCGGGAATATTGAAGTCGTAATCCTCTTTGAGCCCGTTTTCTTTGAAAATTTTGGGAAGTAGGTGGCGCTTCGCTATTTCCAACTTCTCTTCAAGCAGGTATCCTGATAGCTCTATTACCTCCATACGGTCGAGCAGCGGAGCTTCTATTGTTGAAAGGGTATTTGCTGTAGCTATAAACAGTACTTTCGACAGATCGTAATCCAAGTCAAGATAATTGTCGTGGAAAGTAGAGTTCTGTTCAGGGTCAAGAACTTCGAGCAATGCCGATGATGGGTCGCCCTTGTGGTCGCGACCAAGCTTGTCAACCTCGTCGAGCAACATCACGGGATTGGTGCATCCGGCCGCATTCATTGCCTTGATTATTCGGCCTGGCATAGCTCCGATATATGTGCGGCGGTGGCCGCGGATTTCGGCTTCATCGTGCACGCCACCCAGCGAAACCCTTACATATTTGCGCTTCATGGCTTCGGCTATGGAGCGGCCTAATGAAGTCTTGCCTACACCGGGAGGGCCTACAAGGCAGATAATGGGAGTCTTGGCACTCGGATTGTTGATCATTACAGCAATCTGTTCAAGAATGCGCTGCTTTATTTTCTCAAGACCGAAGTGTTGGGTCTCAAGAACTGTGCCTGCATTTATGATATCGGCATCTGCTTTGAGTGGTCCCCATGGTAAATCCACCAAGGTTTCAAGATATGAGTATTCAACTGAATAATCGGGGGTCGAGGGATTGAGCCTTTTGAGTTTGTTAAGCTGCTTTTCAAAGACTTTGGCAGCATACTCAGGCATATTGGCCTTCTGAGCTCGCTCCTTCAGATTCTCGAAATCATCCTGGTCTGAACCATCGCCGTAAAGTTCTTCCTTGATGGCTTCCATCTGCGACTGCAGGAATGCCGCGCGCTGATTTTCGCCCATCTTATCTTTGGCACGTGAAAGGATGTCTTCATAAATCTTCATCTTTGACTGAGCATCAAGCAGGCTTCTGAGCAGACTCATTGCCCGTTTATCAAGTTGTCCGCATTGAAGCATCCTTACCTTGACTTCGGGCTCATCAGGAAGATTTGTAGCTATGAAATTCAGTCGGTCGGTTAAATCGTTAATCGATTCAACCGCGTTGGAGAACATTTTGTCACCATTATGAGATTTGGTGGCAATTTCGCACGCCAAGCGCGTTACCTCGTCCATAATCGACTCAAATTCTGCCTGATTAGTGGGCTCGGTATCTTGCAATAATTTTATCTTTGCCGAAATGGAGTCGTTTAATCTTGGCGATTGGCTCTTGCCTATAATTCTGAATCGCTGACGTGCACGCACAATGGCTGTATGCGAACCGTCAGGCAAATCTATCACCTGGAAAACATCGGCTACAACTCCATAACGATATAATTCAGAAAGATTCTTGGGTGAATCGTTCTTGGGGTCGAGTTGACATAAAATACCTATAGGTCGTTTTTCCTCGGATGCGCGTTTAGCTAAGGCGAGTGAGGATTCCCGTCCAAGATTTATTGGAATATTAACTCCGGGGAAAAGTACCAGATTTCTTGTTGCAAGAATTGGTAAATCGTCCGGATTCACTTCAATATTGTATTCTTCAGGTTTAATCTCAATATGCCCGAGCTGTAAAATCTGTTCGGGTTCGTCTATATTACTCATATATAAATCTCAAAATCGAGTGCAAAGTTACTTAAATTTCCTCATAACTCAAAATGCACATATTCTGATTAGTTAGATTTAATGTTTCCCGGCAGTAGTTGCCATAAGCGGTATCGTGAGCCGAGAGAGCGCACTGCTCTGTGCCAGTAACTGTCGCCTTCTCCATCGAGTATTTTAGGCATAGCCTCAGAGGTTGGCTGAATAGCCCATGTATTTTCGTCTATCTCTCTGTCGAGCTGACCCTGCTCCCATCCGCTGTATCCTATGAAAAATCGTATCTGCCCCTCAGCGGGGTATCCTTCGTTTATATAGGATATGGCGGCATCAAAATCGCCTCCGATCCATAAATCAGGGCAATATTGCCTGGCATCGGGTATTATCGTATCTCCGAGGGTATGAACAAAGTACAGGCGGTCTTGACTCATGGGACCTCCGCAGTACACCTTTACATGGCTGTCGGGTGAAACGCCCTCCAGAACTTCATCGAGAGTAGTATTGAGGGGATGGTTGAGCACCACGCCTGTAGTGCCTTCATCTGAATGGTCAATCAATGAAATCACCGACCTGTTGAACCATGATTCTTCAAGGAAAGGCTCGGCAATGAGAAGGCTGCCCGACTGAACGGGTATTCTCTCAGTTGTAATCTTGAAAAAAGATGTGTCGATGTATTTCATATTTCCCTTCATGTCAATATACCGCTTACGGTAAATAAATTACGATAATATTCAGCTTTGCTTTCAAGCGAGAGCGGGTATGCACGCGATGTAGACGGCATACGCCATATTCTTACCTTGCGGGTGTCTGAATAATTCCATATACAATACTCACCCATCTTGGGCGCGGTGGTGCCGGTAAGCTCAGCTATGACTGATGCGGCTTTCTCGCCGGTAGTAGCGAGGTCGGTCAACTCTGGCAATTGCTCTAAATAAGCGGCGGGGTTATTTCCTTCTATTACCTCAAGATATTTGTCGGACGCATTTCCGCGCAGGCGTCGTGCCTTCTTCACACTGTCGCTCAGTGCAATTCCATGCTTCTGTGTCAATTGTTTGATTTGTTGTAAATCAAATGACTTGCCCGCAGGATTATATAGCGCATTTTTATCGTTCAAGAAAAGCAAGCCCATGATTCTCCAAAAATCGTTATTCGGATTAGGGTAATAGAAGTCCATAGACCAGCGGTGTTCTCCCGGAGGAAAAGTCCCCATGAAGAGAACTTTTGCACCGTCAGGAAGCCATGGAGCCCATGGATGCTCTTCTATGATGTAATTTTCATCTTTTGACATATATCAAGGTAATCAAAATATCTTATTGCTGTTTGCAGGGTCTTGAACTGAGATTCAATGTAATGTGGAAAACGGCAAGCACGGCAAACAGCAGACCTACTCCGCAATGGAATGCTACTGCATCCTTATTATTGCATAATATCATTATTGCCGATACCACAACACAAACAAATGCGAGCAGAAAGAAAGGAAGTACTCTCATGTAAGCGAGCTTGTGCCATGTTTCGTTTGGATCGCTGAACATCCTTATCACATACGAGCGGTTGCACCATCCGTGGAACAAGGCAAGGCAGATAAATGCAATTCCACTTGCCAGATGGGCCATTTTAAGATTATTGGCCATTGAATAGTTCAGATTCTCAACACAATCGTTCATCCATATCCCGAACGCGATAGTCATGATGAACGAAATCAGCAACACTGCGGTATAGCAGATTACAAAGGGAGTTGAAAACGTAAGGCTTTTGGTAGGCGACATAGTTGTGTAATTTATAGTTGAATAAATCAGTAAATTGTTTAGAAATCAGATTAACTAAATTCTAAACACTTAAACTTTGCCGTCTGTTCAAAAGAAACCGACGTCTGCACTTGAAAATACAGACGTCGGTACTTATTTTATGTTAGTTGTCTGAATTATTCAGCGTTGTTTTCAGCTTCGGGATTAGCAAGCTTGCGGAATTCGTCGAGGCTTACAGTCTTTTCGTCAACTGTGATTACATTGCGGAGTGCGTCGAATGTCTTGAGTTCTTCAACTTCCTGAGCGATGTGGCCACGGTAGTTCTTGTCGGCGAGGATTCTCTTGCCCATGTCGGCTACTGTTTCTTCGTCCATGTTGTACATGCCGTACTGCTGGAGCTGCTGGCGGGCGATGAATGTAGCGCGGGCCTGAAGGTCGGCTTCTTCAACCTTTACACCGAGCTTGTTGGCAACTTCGCCTGAGATAACTTCCCACTTGATGCCGGGGAGCATTTCTTCGAAGTGTTCGTCAAGCTCCTTGGCATCGGCATTCTTGTCCTGAAGGAGAATCCAGCGCTTGAGAAGTTCGTCATCGAGCTTGATGTCACCGTAGGTCTTCATGAGATAGTCGTGGGCGTCACGATTGAACATCTGGAAGCTGTTGGGTGCAAGAGAAGCGGCGATCATGTTGCTGAGCGCAGTCTTGTATTCTTCTTCGTTGTGAACTTTATCCTTACCGAATACATCGTCGAAGTAGTCCTGATTGTGTTCTGCAGGCTTGAGGACGATGATTTCAGAGATGGCAAATTCGAAGTCTGCCTTAACATCGGCAGCCTTTTCCTTGTCAATATTCAGCATGGAAGCGAGTTCTGCAGTCTGGCCGTCGGCAGCTTTGAAAGGATTGAATACAACCTTGTCGTTCACGTGCTTGCCGATGAACTTGTCTGCTTCTTCCTTGCTCTTGAAAAGGAAGGGGGCAACGATGCCTGATACAACCTGGATGGCATTTTCGTCGGTGCGAACGGCGCCGTCTTCGCCGAGTTCCATGATAGAACCCTTAACTACGGCCTTTGCATCAACTTCTTCGCCGGGAACCTGAGCGCCGAAACGTTCGCAAAGGTTCTTGTCCTGTTCGGCCATCATTTCATCGCTCACTTCAATCTTGTAGAAGGGCAGAGTCACGCTCTTGTCGAGAGTCATGTTCATCTCGGGCCAGAGAGCAACGTCGTATGAGAACGAATAGTCGGTCTGCTTGAGGTCGATTTCCTTAGATTCGGCAGGCATGGGATTGCCAAGTATCTTTAAGTTGTTGTCGCGGATATAATCGAAAACGGCATTGATAACTACATCATTGATTGCTTCGCTCTTAACATCGCGGCCGAAACGCTTGCGGAGTTCGGGAAGGCTGATATGGCCTTTGCGGAATCCGGGGATAGTGTGTTTCTTACCAATTTCCTTGAGCTTTTCAGTTACCTTGGCTGCGTAGTCTTCTTCAGTAATATTTACTGAGATAAGACCGCGTGCATCGCCGGTTTTTTCAAACTTAATTTCCATGTTTTTATAATGTATCTTGATGTTATTGTTTCATTTTGGAAAAATTCGACTGCAAAGATAGTAAATTTTTATGAGTTGTTGAGTGGTTTAGCCCTTATTTCACAAAAAAATCGTTAAATTAACTCTTTTATAAACTAACGAGAGGGTCGAAATGACTCTCTTAAAACACTCGAAATTGATAAAAGGACAGGCTAAAACGGGTTGTATACTAATATTTAGAATAATTTAAGATAATGGTAACGACTTATTTTTAGCGAAATTACTTGCAGAATGAAAAAAAAATCGTACCTTTGCGGTCGCAAATCAATACAAGCAACTAATTAATCTAAAAAGTTAAATGGCAACAAAAATCAGATTACAACGTCATGGTCGCAAGAACTATGCGTTCTATCCCATTGTTATCGCCGACAGCAGGGCACCACGAGATGGTAGATTTATTGAAAGGATAGGTTCCTATAATCCGAACACTAATCCTGCTACAATCACTCTTAACTTCGAAAGAGCCTTGTATTGGGTGAATGTTGGTGCACAGCCCACCGACACCGTACGTACCATCCTTTCAAACGAAGGCGTACTTCTGATGAAGCACCTTCAGGGTGGTGTAAAGAAAGGCGCATTCGACGAAGCTGAAGCTGAACGTCGTTTCGAAGCCTGGAAGACAAAGAAACAAGCAAAAGTTGATGCTATGAAGGCTGATATGGCCGACAAGCGCCAGCTCGCCGCCAAGCAACGTCTCGAAGCAGAAGAAGCTATCAACAAGGCAAAGGCTGAAGCCGTTGCTAAAAAGAAAGCTGAACTCGCTGCTGCCAAGGCTGAAGCCGAAGCTGCTGCAGCTGCTCCTGCTGCTGAAGCTACTGAAGCTCCCGCAGCCGAATAATATTCGGCCGTTTTGGCGAGATTTCTACACTGGGGGTGTGTTGGCTTGCGCTGACACATCCCCTTTATGCTTTTTATGTTTATCTCATTATTAAGCTGAATAATTTTTAACCCTTTTGAGCAACAGTCTTTCCGTCGCGTTTTCTTATAGCTGATGTAAGCTTGCTCTTAAGCTCTTCAAAATATATCTTCTTTTATTCTTCCGATTTATGAAGAAATTTCCGGAATATTCGGGACTTAACCTCCCAAAAGTAAATGAAGAGATGCTCGCTCTGTGGAATGATGAGCATCTGTTCGAAAAGAGTATGGAAGTGCGCGAAGGTGCCCCTTCATTTGTTTTCTTTGAAGGTCCGCCCTCGGCTAACGGTATGCCCGGCATACATCATGTGATGGCACGAACTATCAAAGACATCTTCTGCCGCTACAAAACTATGAAAGGCTTTCAGGTTAAACGCAAGGCCGGATGGGATACTCATGGCCTTCCGGTTGAACTTGGCGTTGAAAAAAGCCTTGGAATTACAAAAGAAGATATTGGCCATAAGATTTCGGTAGACGACTACAACGACGCTTGCCGTAAGGAAGTGATGAAGTATACCCGCGAGTGGGAAACCCTTACCAATAATATGGGGTATTGGGTTGACATGCAGGACCCTTACATCACATACGACAACCGCTATATCGAATCGGTGTGGTGGCTCCTCGCTCAGTTGTATAAAAAGGGTTATCTCTACAAAGGATATACAATCCAGCCCTATTCGCCCGCTGCCGGTACCGGTCTCAGCTCGCATGAATTGAATCAGCCCGGCTGCTACCGCGACGAAAAGGATACTACTTGTATCGCCCAGTTTGAAATTACCGATCCCAAGGCAGATATGCTGGGGTGGGGTACTCCGGCTTTTATAGCCTGGACAACAACTCCGTGGACTTTGCCTTCAAACATGGCGCTTTGCGTAGGTCCTAATATCAAATATATTGTTGTTCGCACATATAATAAATATGACGGACGGAAGGTGACTGTTGTACTTGCCGAAGCCCTCGTTAACTCGGTGTTCAATCCCAAAGCCAAAGAACTGAAGCTTGAAGATTATAAGCCAGGCGACAAGCTGGTGCCTTATGAAATCGTAGGCTCTTACATGGGCAGCGAACTTGAAGGCATGCACTACAAGCAGCTCATCCCTTGGATGAAACCCGAAGGTTCTGAAAATGCTTTCCGTGTGATACTTGGCGACTACGTTACTGTTGAAGACGGTACAGGTATAGTACACATAGCTGCTACATTCGGTGCTGACGATAAACGAGTTTCTACATTGAACGGCATTCCCGGAATGGAACTGATCAATAAGTACGGCAAAATCGTACCTATGGTAGACCTTCAGGGCCGTTTCTACCTCATAGAGGACCTCAGCCCGGAATTTGTGAAGAATTGCGTGGATGTGGAAGCCTACAAACAGTGGGAGGGTAAATTCGTAAAGAATGCATACGATCCTGAAAAGAAAGATGGCGACATCACACTCGATATAGAAATCTGCATGTGGCTCAAGGAACGCGGTCTGTTGTTCCAATCAGAAAAGCATGTGCACAGCTATCCCCATTGCTGGCGTACAGATAAGCCCGTGTTATACTATCCCCTCGACAGTTGGTTCATCAAGACCACAGCAGCTCGCGAACGTCTCATGGCTCTTAACGAAACTATTAAATGGAAACCGGCATCCACAGGTTCGGGACGTTTCGGCAAATGGCTCGAGAATCTTCAGGACTGGAATCTGTCGCGTTCGCGTTACTGGGGTACTCCGCTGCCTATATGGCGCACGGATGATGCAACCGAGGAAATGATAATTGACTCGGTGCAGGCTCTCTGGGATGAAATAGAAAAGTCTGTTGCTGCCGGATTTATGTCTTCTAATCCTTTGAAGGATAAAGGATTTGTGCCGGGTGACTATTCTAAGGAGAACTATGAGAAGATAGACCTTCACCGTCCGTATGTAGACGACATCATTCTTGTTTCGCCCACAGGACGTCCCATGAAGCGTGAGCTTGACCTGATTGATGTATGGTTCGACTCAGGCTCCATGCCTTATGCTCAGATACACTATCCCTTCGAAAACAAGGATGCTTTTGAAAAGGGTATGGTTTATCCTGCCGACTTTATTGCCGAAGGCGTCGACCAGACACGTGGATGGTTCTTCACTCTCCATGCCATTGCCGGGATGATTTTCGATAGAATTTCGTATAAGGCTGTTGTTTCAAACGGACTTGTGCTTGACAAGGACGGTAATAAGATGTCAAAGCGTCTCGGCAATGCAGTGAATCCCTTTGAAGCCATATCTCAATACGGTTCAGATCCCCTGCGCTGGTACATGATTGCCAACTCATCGCCGTGGGACGACCTTAAGTATGACCCCGCAGGTGTTACCGAAGTAGGACGCAAGCTCTTTGCCACACTATACAACACCTATTCATTCTTTGCTCAGTATGCCAACGTAGATAACTTCAGCGTTGACACTCCACAGGTACCGCTGGCAGAACGTCCTGAAATCGACCGTTGGATCATCTCCAAGCTCAATTCGTTGATCATCGCCGTAGACGAGGCACTTGATGATTACGAACCGACCAAAGCTGCCCGTGCTATCAACGACTTCGTACTGTATAATCTTTCAAACTGGTACGTCCGTCTTAACCGTAAGCGCTTCTGGGGCGGTGGTATGAGCCAGGACAAGCTCGCTGCTTATCAGACACTTTATACCTGTCTGTTGACAATAGCAAGGCTTATAGCTCCGGTTTCGCCTTTCTATGCCGACCGTCTGTACCGCGACCTCACATATATTGAAGGTAAGCCCGCGGGTGAAACCTCAGTTCACCTCGACACTTATCCCAAGGCCGATAAAGCCGCTATTGATGAGGAACTTGAACAGCGCATGGATACTGCACAGAAGCTCACATCCATGGTGCTTTCGCTCCGTCGCAAAGTCAATATCAAGGTTCGCCAGCCGCTCTCTACAGTCATGATTCCTGTGGCAGATGATGAGGCCAGAAATCGCATTGAGTCAATTTCCCAGCTTCTGCTTACAGAGATCAATGTAAAGAACCTCAAGCTTGTAAATGATGGTGAAGGCGCTCTTGTGAAACGCGTTAAACCTGATTTCAAAAAGCTGGGCCCGAAATTCGGGAAGCAGATGAAAGCTGCCGCCAAGGCTATCAACGAGCTGTCGCAGGCCGATATAGCATCGCTTGAACGCAACGGTTATCTTGAGATAGAATTAGACGCTGCCAAGCACAGAGTGGAAATAAGCGATGTAGAAATATTCTCAGAGGACATTGAAGGCTGGCTCGTAGCTAACGACGGCCCCCTCACAGTGGCTCTCGACATAACAATCACCGATGAACTTCGTCGCGAAGGTATTGCCCGCGATATCATCAACCGCATACAGAATATCCGCAAGGATCGCGATTACGACATCACCGACAGGATTACTATCACATTTGCACCGGATGCAACTGTTGAAGCTGTTCTCAAAGATTTCGGTGAATATATAGGTACTCAGGTGCTTGCCGATGCTGTTGACGTTGCTGCATTTGCAGAAGATGCTGCCGGAACAGAAATTCTCGAAATTGACGAACTCAAGGTGAAAGTACTTATAATCAAGAACTAACCATGAACGAAAAGAAACGTTATTCTGACGAAGAGCTTGAAGAATTCCGTCAGCTTATTCTTGAAAAGCTCGAGAAGGCAGAAAAGGAATACGAGAATCTCTGCTCATCGCTCCGCAATACCGATGGTAACGGTACCTCTGACACGTCTCCTACATTCAAGGCTCTTGAAGAAGGGGCATATACACTCGGAAAAGAAGAGGCTGCCAGACTTGCCGAACGTCAACGCGTGTTTATCAACCATCTGCGTGCAGCATTGGTGCGCATAGACAACAAGACCTACGGTGTATGTCGTGCTACAGGAAAACTGATTCCCAAAGAACGTCTGCGTGCCGTTCCTCATGCCACTCTTTCTATCGAGGGTAAGGAACAGAAACGCTAAGAGTATGTCAAACTACAAGCTCTAAGATGTCTGAAAACAAAGTATTCACACCGGGACGACTCGCCATACTTGTGGGTATGGCAGTCATCCTGGTTGATCAAATATTTAAAATTTGGGTAAAGACCAATTTTTATCTTGGTGAAAGCCTGCCTATACTGCCGTTTTTTGAACTGAGATTCGTTCAAAACAACGGCATGGCTTTTGGTATGGAATTTGGCAGCAAACTGTTGCTTACAATTTTCCGTATAGTTGTAGTTACGCTTTTGATATGGTATATCGTTAAGGTATGCAAGCAACAAAAGGTTTCAAAAGGTTATGTAGTGACTTTGGCTCTTATTGCATCAGGTGCCGGGGGCAATATCATAGATTGTGTCTTCTATGGCGAGATTTTCACTAATCCATGGCCTCCTCAGCTTGCTCAATTTGTCCCCTGGGGCGAAGGTTATGCAGGATTATTCCATGGATTGGTTGTGGATATGCTATACTTCCCCTTGTTCTCATTTCAGTGGCCGGAGTGGATTCCTGCCATAGGCGGCAGCACGTTCTCTTTCTTTGACCCGGTGTTCAATATAGCGGATTCTGCTATAACTGTCGGAATTCTGATGTTGATTCTATTTTACAGCAAATATCTGCCATTCGGAAATGAAGAGAGGACAGAATCTGCCGAAAAAGCCGATAATAAATAATTATTGATGAATCGTAAGTTAATTCCATTCGTTCTGGCGGCCCTGATAGCAGCGACAGCATGTAACAGAGTTCCCTCGCATGTCATTCAACCCGATGACATGGCCGAGGTTCTTGCCGATATGCGAATGGCTGATGCTGTAATTACCGTACATCCCTCTCAATATTCTCAGCCTTCAAAAAAAATGGCGATTAAAGATGCCATTTTTGAAAAACATGGTATCACATCCGAGCAATTTGATACCTCATTGGTTTGGTATGGGCGTAATACTGAACGTTTCAGCGATGTAAACGATCTCACGATAGAGATTCTTGAACAACGCATGAAGGAAGCCAATGTGCTGGCAGCCGGTCAGATGGCTATGACTGTAGCCGGCGACTCGGTAGACCTTTGGAACGGCTATCCGTATTACGTCATCAACGAGAAGCTGCCGACTCATTATCTGTCGTTCAGCTATGAGACCGACCCCAACTGGGAACCGGGCGACATCTATACGCTGAAGTCAAGAATTCTGATACCCGGTGCCTCAGCTCAATGGAATCTTACCACCGAGTACGAAGACGGGGCTGTTGAGATGATAACCAATATCATATCGCAGAGCGAAAGCACCCGTCAGGAATTGTCGCTTTTTACAGATTCAACCCGTACTGCTACACGTCTGTCAGGTTGGATTCGTATCAATACACTGAGTGCCAATAAACCGGTAATTATTGATTCAATAAGCTTAACACGCCGCAGAGTTCAGCCCGGTGTCAGCCGCCCGTACCAACAGCGCTTGATTGAACCTAAAAATTCCAATAAAAAAGAGGAAACAGACAGCGTGAAGACAACAGGAACAGATTCGCTGAATACTAATGATAAAACAAGGCCAAGAAATGCGCTACTTATGCAGGCGAGTGATATTAAACAATGAGGAATACGGACTCTCGATTGTCGAGATAGACGGAGAATCAGTCACCATAAAACCGTTTGACAGAGAAATCCATTCCACTTCGTATGTCGAAGGGGTTATAGTGATTAAGACAGAAAACGGCAGATTGACCTCGTTTGTAATAAACTGATTGAAATAAACTGATATTTGAGAAGTCAATATCAGTTTTTTTATTTATATTTGCAAAGTTGAAATCATTATCTAATTTTATGAATAAAAAACTAATTATCCTAACATCAGTCGCTCTCGGAATAGGAGCGGCTACAGTGGGATGTTCCAAGTCAGACAAAAACGCCGATAATCCGTTTTTGCAGGAATATACCACCAAGTACGAAATCCCGCCTTTCGACAAAATCACCTACGACCACTATCTGCCTGCTCTTGAAGCAGGTCTCGCCAAGCAGGCTGAAGAAGTAGAGGCTATCGTAAACAATGCTGATGCTCCGACCTTCGAGAATACTGTGATGGCATTTGAAAATGCTGCCGATGTAGTAAACAAGGTAGTCCTGGTGTTCTCAGCTCTCGAAGAATCCAATTCTTCACCCGAGATGGTAGAGATAGCCGAGACTTTCTATCCCAAGTATTCGCAGGCACAGGATGCAATCATGATGAACGACAAACTGTTCCAGCGCTTCAAGACCCTCTATGACAATCGCGAGAGCATGAATCTGTCTCCCGACAAAGTTCGCGCAATCGAAACATATTACAAGAACTTTGTACGTTCCGGTGCCCTGCTCGATGAAGCTCAGAAAAATGAGCTCAAGGAACTTAATACCGAGCTGACAAATCTCTACCTTCAGTTCAACAAAAACCTGCTCAACGCTACCAATGCCTTCTCTATCGTTGTAGAAGATTCCACACGCCTTGCAGGTATCCCCGCAAATGTAGTGGCTGTAGCTGCTGATGAAGCTACCAATCGCAATCTTGCCGGCAAATGGGTATTCACTCTTCATGCCCCGGTGCGTCTGCCGGTTCTCCAGTATGCCGAAGATCGCGACCTGCGCAAGCAGATGTATGAAGGTTATACAACCCAGGCACAGACCGAACCTTACAACAACCTCCCTGTAATAAACAGCATCCTCAAGGCTCGCGCCAAAAAAGCCCGGCTTCTCGGATTTGAAAACTTTGGTGCTTACATGACAGATAATGTTATGGCCAAGACTGTAGACAATGCCGAAAATCTCCTTATGCAAATCTGGACTCCTGCCGTTAACCGTGTGAAGGAAGAAGTTGCAGAAATGCAGGCACTGGCTAACCGCAACGGAGATAAGATCACCATCGAACCCTGGGACTACTATTATTACGCAGAGAAGGTACGTGCCGACAAGTATGCGCTTAACGACAGCGAAATCCGTCCTTACTTCGCAGTGGATTCTGTAAGAAACGGTATCTTTGGTATGGCTAAACGTCTGTATGGTGTAACTTTTACCGAAATGCCCGATGCTCCCAAATACTTCGACGAGGTTAAGGTATATGATGTTACTGACAGCACAGGCCAGCATGTAGCTGTATTCATGACAGACTATTTCACCCGCGATTCAAAGCGTCAGGGCGCATGGATGAGCGAATTCAAGGGCTCATGGACCGAAGCCGATGGCACTTCTTCTCGTCCCATCATCTTCAATGTATGCAATTTCGCCAAACCCAGCGGAGATACCCCCTCGCTTCTTTCTACAGATGATGTGGAAACTATGTTCCATGAATTTGGTCATGGCCTGCACGGCATGCTTTCCAAAGCCGCTCTCAAGAGCCAGGCAGGAACAAACGTAGACCGCGACTTTGTTGAACTTCCTTCACAGATCCACGAACACTGGGCTTTCCAGCCTGAACTTCTGCGCACCTACGCACATCACTATCAGACCGGTGACACAATCCCCGATGAGCTTATTGCCAAGCTCAATGCTGCTTCAAAGCACAATATGGGCTTTATGACCGCAGAACTCGTTGGCGCCGCACTCCTCGACCTTCAATATGGCAAACTCAATCCTGAAGGCGATATTGATGTACTTGAATTTGAAAAGCAGGTAGGCGACAAACTGGGTATGCCTTCTCAACTCACATACCGCTATCGTTCACCTTATTTCAAGCATGTATTCGGCAGCGACGGCTATGCCTCAGGCTATTACACATATCTCTGGGCTCAGGTTCTTGATTGTGACGGCTTTGAACTGTTTGAACAAAACGGAATCTTTGACCCCGCTACAGCAAAATCTTTCAAAGAAAACGTACTTGAAAAGGGTGGTTCGGAAGATCCCATGGAGTTATACAAGAAATTCCGTGGCCACGAACCCGCTGTAGAAGCTCTGCTTCGATTCCGCGGTCTTGCTAAATAAGCACTGCTATAATACGAACTAAAAAGAGTTGGCTGCTTAATCGGCCAACTCTTTTTTATTAATCAGTTTTATTCCTCGTCTAAATCGAAGTCAAAGTCCCAGCCATCGTCGCTTGCATAAGTATCAGTGAATCTGGCGAGTTCTCGACCCTCGCGTTTAGTGGGTCGGCCGAGGCCTTTACGTCGGTCAACAAAGCCCGAAATTTTCACCACATCCAGCAAGTCATATTGGTCTTGAGGAGTGACGTTCTCCAGATACTCTGGAACCAACTTCGCACCAAGGCGATTTTCTGTCACGGCCTTGACCTTGAATGAATATGTTACCGGCGGTTTACGCACGTGAACGACATCTCCAATTTTTAACATTCTCGATGGCTTGACAGGATTTGTATCGTCATTAAGGGTAATGCGTCCCTTCTTGCAAGCTTCGGTTGATATTGTCCGGGTCTTGAAGATACGCATCGCCCAAAGCCATTTGTCTATTCTGACTTCCGTAGCCATATAAGAGACTTGATTATTTATTATTGTACTTGCACATTGCAGCCTGAGGGCCCGCAAGCACGTATTCGCGAATAGCTTCGTCGGCTACCTTGATTCTTTCGGCGAGCTCGGCTTTTTGATCATCCGGGAATTGTCCCAGTACATAATCAATCTGACAGCCACGGGCAAAATCGTTGCCTATACCGAATTTCAAGCGGGCATACGACTCGGTACCGAGCATCTGTGCAATGTTTTTCAAACCATTGTGACCGGCATCGCTACCTCTGGCCTTAATGCGAATGGCTCCAAAGGGTAGGGCAATATCATCTACAATAACAAGAATATTCTCCAGACTGATGTTTTCTTTCTGTTGCCAATATCGTACGGCGTTACCGCTCAGGTTCATATACGTAGAAGGTTTCAGCAATACGAGCTGCTTGTTCTTCAATCGCATTGTCGCCACATCGCCGTAGCGTTGGGTGCTGAAAGAAATATTGGACGCTTCAGCAAAAGCGTCCAATACCATAAATCCTATGTTGTGGCGGGTGCCGGCATACTCGCTGCCTATGTTACCCAACCCAACTATGAGATACTTCATTCAGTAGAATTACTTCGCAGCAGCTGCAGCAGCACCACGAGCGGCACGGGTGAGCTGAACGGCGCATACTACGGCATTCTTGGCGTTCATGAGTTCGAGGTTTTCGAAGTGGATATCACCAACCTGAAGTGACTTGCCAAGGCCAAGGTTATCTACATTGATAACGAGACGTTCGGGGATATTGGTATAAACAGCCTTCACGCGAAGCTTCTTCATAGAGAGAGAGAGCTTACCACCGGCCTTAACACCTTCGGCGTGACCTTCGAGTTTAACAGGAACATCAACAGCAACGGGCTTGGTGTCGTTTACTTCGAGGAGGTCTATGTGGAGGATGGTGTCCTTAACGGGCTGAATCTGGAGATCCTTCAGTACGGCCATACGTTTTTCACCGTTGATATCTAGCTCGATAGCGAAGATGTCGGGTGTGTAGATGAGCTTGCGTACAGCGTCGTTTGAAACGGTGAGATCAGTAGTGATAAGGGCTTTGCCGTTACCGATTTCCACAATCTTTTCACCGGGCTTGAGAGTGCCGGTAAAGGGGAGGTCAAATACTTCACCGCCGTTAAGTACAACGGGGATCATGTCGTTGGCACGAAGAGCCTTGGTGGCTTTCTTGCCGAGCTCTGTACGAGGCTGAGCTGCGAGTTTGAATGTTTTCATTTTGTTTAATTAGTTGTGTTACTCAAAATTAAGTTGCTTCTTAATTTCCCATCACACGGTAGGGCTTTAAAAGCGACTGCAAAATTACTAAATTATTAACAATTGGCAAAATACTGATGCAAGAATACTTTGATTGTATCGTTTATTTGACATTTGTTAACGATTGGCGTTGATATAAAATAAAAACTCCAAGCATTAAGATTAATACCTGGAGTTTTATTGGTGTCCGAAATGAGACTCGAACTCACACGTCATAATTGACACTACCCCCTCAAAGTAGCGCGTCTACCAATTCCGCCATCCGGAC
>CAJUKX010000031.1 GCA_910586975.1 uncultured Muribaculaceae bacterium
TAAAGAAATTTCTCTTCCACTTTTAACACTTCAACCGGGTTTTTACATTGACCCTTTTTTTTGAATCTCCGCAATAATTTCAAATTTCACATGCCGCGTGATACAAAACAAAAGAGGTCTTCTGAATATCAGAAAACCTCTCTCATTGCTTTAGGGTGAGGTGTGGGGGTCGAACCCACGACCTTCGGAACCACAATCCGACGCTCTAACCAACTGAGCTAAACTCACCATGTCTTGCAAAAGCACTGCAAAGTTAAGCACTTTTTTTTATCCCACCAAATTTTTCGGGCTATTTTTTTTCATTTTTTTATTACGAGAGACGGCCCACAAAAGCTTATCCTCAGATAATCAGTCAAATATCACTTCGGTAAAATTTCGAAGCTGTTTACATAAATTTCGGTCACCGTATGCTTGATAGCGGCACGGTCTTCCCACGTGCGGGTGCGCAGCGTGCCTTCGAGCAGCAGGCGTGTGCCCTTTCTGATAAATTTTTCGGCAAATTCGGCATTTGAATCCCACATGACTATCCGGTGCCACTCGGTGCGTTCGGGTATGCGCTGCCCTGCCGGCGACTTGCGCTCCGGCTCACGTGTGGCGAGCGAAAATTCGGCCACAGGTCTTGTCTCTACATATCTTATAGAAGGATCACCTCCTACAAATCCGCATAATATTGCCTTATTCATAACCGCAAAGTTAAGAATTTTTCAGCATTTATCGCAGGAACTTGGGCGGCAGAATGTATAATCCGAACGAAAGTCCTACATTCCACTTATCTCCGGGGATGGTGGAATAGTTGAGATACCCCGACAGCGATGCGCCAAATGGCAGGTTGTAGGTTATGTTTGCCTCGCATATAAATTCGGGATTTCTGAACCACTTGCCCCAGCGCACACCGTCGGGTGTGGTATGGTCTTCTTCGATGCGGCGCAGAGGCATGAAAACATAGCCTCCTACCCTGGCCGACAGGTTTGAATTATACTTATATACAGGAACGAGTCCGGCTGCCAGAAAGCTGTTGGCATGAAAATCGGGATTGAACGCATTGTGGCTCGAAGGTGTGGGTGCATAGCCCGGGGCTGTTGCTATCGAGGCGCTGTATGTAGGCAACAGCTTGCGTGTCGACAGCATGAAGTCTGTCTCGACTCCCAGTGAGAAATGGCGCGAAATATCGGCATAATTGCGTGTTACCGACTCAAGTTGTATCCACTTTTGGCTCGAATGTACCGTAGATTCAGAACTTCTGAGGGTATTGGTATTTCCGGCCACTCCCATCATACATACATTGTAATAGAATCCGGATGTAGGGAAATTGTATGTATCGAGTGTCGACGAAGAGAAGCGGGCGAATACCTGTCCGAACCGCGAATGTGCATGCAGACGGCCTTCCTGTGCGGCCTCAACCCTGCCGGTGCGATAAAATGACGACCGCAATCCGCCATATCCGCCGCCAATCTCAACAATGCCGTGACGACCGGCAGCCACTCCCCAATACAGCCGTCCGAAATATTCGTAGTCTACAAGAAACGACGGCTGCTGCGTCTCAAAAAACATATTTTCAGACTCATTGAACCTCGAACGGTTTACCACGGCCTGCGCACCGATTACCGACGACAGACCCGAATGCAGATAAAGCCGCGCATCAAACATACCGGCTATGTCTGACTGGCCTATCCATGCCCTGAGCGAGCTGTTGATTCCTTTGAAACTCATGGTAGAATAGTCGGCCGACAGATAGATAAAACTGCTGGTGGACGATGAAAGATATCCGCCTACTGAGCCTTTAAGAGCACCGTTCATTGTAGCCTTAAGGGTCATGTCAAACAGCCCGGTGGAGTCGTTATAATGAGCCTGCGGATACAGGTCCTTGATGTTTCCTGAGGTAATGGCACTGTAATAAGCATCGCGTGCCTTGCTTATGCCTATAGTGTCGCTGTCCTTGCGCGAGCGAAACAGATATTTTATATATTCGTTCTGCGAGGGCTTGGCTCCGTAAACCTCTACATCCTCGAAACGCAGATACGGGGTCTTGGACTTGAATACGTTGCGTTGCAGATTGCGGGTGGTCTTGTTGGTGCGCGATGTGATACGGCTCTTTATAGAGTCCATCATTGCCATAGTCTTGTCGTAGCCTACCTTATATATAGCCTTTGCGGCCGGAAAATCCAGCAGTCCGAAGCGGTCGAGATCAAGTCTTATCTTGATGCCTTCCTCGGCGGGCAGATCGTAGCTGCCGCCCTGAATCACCAGATTTTCAACCTGGTCGAGCAGAGTTGTCTGCGGGCCTACATCTTCGGTCGACACATCAACACCCAGCATGATCGAAGGTGCGAAATCCTCGCGCATAACATCAACCGGGAAATTATCATAAATACCGCCGTCGTAATACAGGTCGCCGTCAATGACTATGGGCTGAAAAACTATAGGGAACGACATCGAAGCCCTTACCGCATCGCCAAGACTGCCGCTGCTGAACACGTGTTTGCATTTTTTAGTGACATTGGAAGCCACACAGCGAAACGGCACAAAAAGTTTGTCGAAATCGCCGCCGCACTGAGCCGTATACGGCGAGAAAATCTCCATGAACGCAAAACTCATGGGCTGAGGCGAAATCAGCGATGCCGGCACTGAATCTGCCGCGGCATCGCTTTTATTGCCACCAAGCGGCAGCGAGAAAAGCGAGGGGGTCTGCGGCGGTCGCGAAAAATAGTATGACAGTGATGGATCTATCTTTCCTGTCGACCAATAAGAGAAACCCTTTGACAGAATGAGCTGCATCATCTCATCGGTGGTATAGCCCATGGAATAGAGGGCGCCAATAATCGAGCCCATTGATGTGCCGGTTATATAATCTATAGGAATATCATTTTCCTCAAGGGCTTGAATTACACCTATATGCGCGATACCCTTGGCACCGCCGCCACTGAGTACAAGCCCCACCGATTGCCTTGTCTCCTGAGCTTTTGCGGCTTCAGGAGCAAGGGCAAGCAGCAGGCACACTGCGAAGAGAAAGAAGCGACCCATCAGTCTCATAAATCAAATTTTTATCAAAATGGTAGTGCATCATCTGTTTTGGTAGCTTATACCATGCCCAAACAGCCTAACTTTGCCTATCATTTTAATTTATTAAATAATTGAACGTCTTTTTATCTTTTTTGCGTATTATCCGATAGCAGAATTATAACATTGTTTTCCGCTAAAGTGTTCACGGCACAAAGATAAGAATTTTTTCTTTTGTAATAATTTTTAAACCGCATTACTGAATTTACTTGCGATTATGAAATTTCAATACATATTAGTACTGTCAGCCTCGATGCTTTTCGGCTTTACCGGCTGCCACAAGGAGGCCAATGAGCTGGCTCATCACCATCATGAACATTCTCATGAAAGTCACAACCACGAAGGCGAAGAACACGACCATGACCATGAAGGCGAAGGCCATGACCATGATCATGCCGCCGAATCAGCTAAAGAAAAGGAGAATCACGACAGCGATGTGATTGTTCTTTCGCCCGAAGCTGCCAAGCGCATGGGTGTGGCTACTGATACTGTAAGTGTATCTGACTTCAATCAGGTAATTAAGGTAAGCGGACGAATCATGCCCGATGCCGGTGGCGACGCCGTCGTATCGGCACCCACTTCCGGTATACTCAGAATCAATAAAAACATCAATGTGGGCAGCGAGGTTAAAGCCGGCACCCTGATTGGCTCTATCAGCGCCGACGGTGTGAGCGGCGGAGATGCCAACCGCACTGCCAAGGTTAATCTCGAAGCGGCCAAAGCCGAGTTTGACAGAGTCAGCGCTCTCTACGCCGACCGCCTTGTGACACTTGCCCAATACAACGCCGCCCGTGCCGAACTCGACCGTGCCAAGGCCGCCTACAGCGCTCCGGCGGCATCAGGCAGAGCTACAGCTCCCATCTCGGGCATAATCACAGCTCTCAATGTAAAGTCAGGCCAGTTTGTAGAAACCGGTACTCCGATTGCAACCGTAGCCTCGTCAACTCAGCTCACCCTGCGTGCCGATGTGCCGTTCAAGCACTACCGCGAGGCATCTGCCGTGACTGACGCCCGCATAGTTGTACCCTCTACAGGCACTTCGGTCAAGGTAAGCGACCTTGGCGGACGTCGTGCCGACTCGGGCAACCCAAGCGCCGGAGCCTCGGGCGGATATGTACCCGTTACATTCTCGCTACGCAACGACGGCTCGCTCATACCGGGTTCGGCTATCGAGGTATATCTGATAGGCAACAGCAGCACAAAGGCTGTCACCGTGCCCGTTTCGGCTCTTGTAGAGCAACAAGGCTCGCTCTTTGTATTCATACGTCTTGACGAGGACTGCTACCGCAAGGTGCCTGTGGTTACCGGTCGCTCAAACGGCAGCGAGGTTGAGATTCTGAGCGGTCTGTCCGGAGGCGAATCGGTGGTCAGCGCCGGTACTACAGCCGTGAAACTCGCTCAGTCGAGCGGTAACGTACCCGAAGGCCATTCGCACAGCCACTAATCTTTTTTTCTCAGAGTGTTATGCTAAACAAGATAATACATTGGTCGCTGATCAACCGTATCAGCGTTATTGTACTGAGCGCCATCATCCTGTGCTCGGGGTGCTACATCCTTGTACATACCGAGGTGGATATTTTCCCTGACCTCAACGCACCCACAGTCACCATAATGACCGAGGCGCCGGGTATGGCTGCCGAGGAAGTTGAAAAAATAGTAACATTCCCCATCGAGACATCGGTTAACGGTGCTACCGGCGTGCGAAGGGTGCGCTCTTCATCCACCACAGGTTTCTCTATAGTGAATGTTGAGTTTGACTGGAATACCGATATTTATATAGCCCGCCAAACCGTGTCAGAACGCCTCGCACTCGTGGGCGAGGAACTGCCGGCATCGGTCAACACTCCACAGATGGGCCCGCAGTCGTCAATCTTGGGCGAAATGATGATTATCGGTCTTACGGCCGACTCTACCTCGATGCTCGACCTGCGCACCATTGCCGACCGTGTTGTACGTCCGCGCCTGCTGGCTATAGGCGGTGTATCGCAAGTTACGGTGCAGGGTGGCGAGGCCCGCGAATTCCAGATTCGTTTCTCTCCCGAGAAGATGAAGGCCTACGGCGTGACCCTCGACGAGCTTACAGCCGCCACCGAGGCTATAAACGACAATGCCACAGGCGGTATAATATACGACTACGGCAACGAATACATAGTTAAGGGCGAAATCAACACCTCGGCCACCGGTGAGCTGGAATCGGCCGTGGTACGCTCTGACGAAAACGGCATAGTGACCGTGGGCGACATTGCCGAGGTGGTAGTAGCCGGCGCACAACCCGTGATAGGCTTGGCATCGCTCAACACCAAGCCTGCCGTGCTTGTCACCGTCACCAAGCAGCCCGCCGTGGGCACAGTGCAGCTCACCGACAACATAGACGAGGTGCTTGACAACATAGCCAAGACTCTGCCCGGCGATGTAAAAATCACCAATAACATATTCCGCCAGTCAGAGTTTATCGACAACTCTATCAGCAATCTGCAGAAGGCTCTCTTGGAAGGCGCATTCTTTGTCATAGTGGTGCTGTTCTTCTTCCTGATGAATCTGCGCACCACCCTGATATCGGTAGTGGCGCTGCCCATGTCGGTGATCATCACCGTGCTTGTGCTGCACTTCATGGGCTACACCATCAACACCATGAGCCTTGGCGGTATAGCCATTGCCATAGGCTCGCTGGTAGATGATGCCATTGTCGATGTAGAGAACGTGTACCACCGCCTGCGGCAGAATGCTGCCCTGCCACCGGCCGAGCGCCGAGGCACAATCGACGTGGTATTCCATGCATCGGCCGAAGTGCGAACTCCTATCTTCAACTCATCGCTCATCATCATAGCCAGCTTCATGCCCTTGTTTTTCCTTACGGGCATGGAGGGCCGCCTGCTCATACCATTAGGCGTGGCCTTTATAGTAGCGCTTGTAGCATCTACCATAGTTGCCCTAACGCTCACCCCGGTGATGTGCTCATACCTGCTCAGCTCTAAAAAGTCTGACGACAAGGCTCTTTCACGCGAGCCGTGGGCATCGCGCAAGCTGCGCGAGGTTTATTCCAAAGCCCTCAGCTTTTCGATAGCTCATACCAAAATGATGCTTATCAGCGTTGGTGTACTGTTGCTTGTGTCTATGGGGCTGTTCTTCACCCTGGGACGCTCGTTCCTGCCTCCGTTCAACGAAGGCTCGCTCACGGTAAATGTTGCCACCCTGCCGGGCGTATCGCTTGAAGAAAGCGACAAAATAGGCCGTCAGGTTGAGGAAATACTGCTCACCGTGCCCGAAGTCAGCACCGTATCGCGCAAGACCGGGCGCGCCGAGCTGGCCGAGCACTCTTTCGGCTCAAACGTAAGCGAATTTGACGTACCCTATACGCTCGACAAGCGCAGCCGCAACGAAATTGCCCGCGAGATACGCGAGAAACTGGCTTTCATCCCCGGTGTAAACATAGAGATCGGTCAACCCATCTCGCACCGCATAGATGCCATGCTCTCCGGCACAGAATCGCAAATCGCCATAAAGCTCTTTGGCGACGACCTCAACAAGCTATATACCATAGGTTCACAGATTAAGAGCGCAATCAGCGATGTGCCCGGTGTGGTAGATATTAACCTTGAGCAACAGGTAGAACGGCCCGAGCTGGTGATACGTCCTCGCCGCGAGCTGCTTGCCCGCTACGGTATCAGCATAGCACAGTTCAACGCGGCCATTTCAACAGCCATATCGGGCCGCAAGGTATCGCAGGTATATGAGGACGGTCTGCCATACGACGTTACCCTGATTGCCGAACCGGCTGCACGTGCCACCCTCGCATCTATCCCCGAGCTCACCATCAACTCCAATCAGGGAACCATCCCCCTGAGCGAAGTAGCCGAAATCATATCCACTTCCGGTCCCAACACCATCAACCGCGAGAACGTGAAGCGCAGACTGGTGATATCAGCCAATGTTGACGGCGGCGACCTGCGCGGCGCCGTGGAGGGAATACGCGAGCGCATCAACAGCGATATCACGCTGCCCGAGGGTTATTACCTGAACTATGGCGGACAGTTTGAGAGCGAGGCCAAGGCATCGCGCACCCTGCTGCTCACATCGCTCTGTGCATTGCTTGTGATCATGATGCTGCTATATGCCCAGTTCAAGAACATGACTCAATCTCTTATCATACTGCTCAACATACCAATGGCTCTCATCGGCGGTGTGCTGATTCTTGTGATAACAGGCTCTGAGCTTAACATCCCTGCCATCATAGGCTTCATATCACTGCTGGGTATCACCACCCGCAACGGCATGCTGCTCATAAGCCGCTATAATGCGTTGAAAGATGAGGGTGCAAGCCTTGATGAACGCATCAAGATAGGTTCGTCAGACCGTCTGCTGCCCATCATCATGACAGCGCTCACATCTGCATTCGCACTCATTCCCCTTGCCGTCAACGGCAGCGATACCGGTAACGAGATACAGGCACCGCTGGCCACTGTAATCCTTGGCGGACTGGTTACCTCAACATTCCTGAATATATTCGTAGTGCCGGCCGTGTACCGACTTGTAAATATCAAAAAAGAATCATGAACCGCATATCCATATCAATCCTCTCAATAATATGCCTGGTCGCGTCGGCCAATGCGTCGTCGCCCTACCGAGCTGTCATTGCCTCTGTTGTAGACCGCAATGCTGAGCTGGCGTCGCAGTCGGCAGCAATCTCGGCCGAAGAGACCAATGCCCGGGCCGAAAACACTCTCGAAGGTCCTGAACTCGAATTTGAGCATCTGTGGGCATCCGCTTCATCAGATATCAAGTGGAACGCCGGCATTACCCAGGAATTTTCATTTCCGGGTCTGTACCGCGCCCGCACCCGCGCAGCCGAGGCCCGCACCGAAGCATCGCGTCTGGTATTGCTGGGCATGAAGGCCGACAAAGCCCTGTCGGCCAAGCAGCTTATACTCGACATCATCAACGCAAATGCCCGGCTGGGCTTCTACCAAGAAGTCGCTTCAAATATGGCCCGAATATCGGCCATGACCAAACGCTCATACGAAATAGGCGAGGCCACTATTCTCGACCTGCGCAAAATGCAGCTTGCCGAGACCGACAACGACCGCACTATCGCTGAAATCAAGGCCGACATCACCAACCTTGTAGCCCAATTGCGCGGTCTTGGTGCCGAAGTGCCCGATTCTACCAATCTTTGGAATGAATATCCCGTGCAGGCATGCCAGCCCTCAGGCCCCGAAACCGATCATCTGCTGTATGCCATCAACGAGGCCGAATCTAAAGCCGGAAGCGCTCAAGCCAAAGCCACAAAGCTCGGTGCATGGCCTACATTTGCCGTGGGCTACCGACATGCCTACGAAGAACGTCAGCACTTCAACGGACTGAGCGTGTCGATGCGCCTGCCGTCATTCTCGCAGAAAAAGAAGCGCCAAGCCGCCGCTTTAGAAGCCGAATCACTTTCGTTTGCCACTCAGAGCAAACTTATAGCCGAGACTTCCGAAAACAATGGCCTCTATAAGGCAGCATGCCAACTGAGCGACATCATGGAACGCTATCACTCGCTGTCGTCCGACAATTCGTACCTGCAACTGCTGGGCAAGGCATACGACGGTGGAGAGCTGAACATAATAGACTATCTTAACGAAATCAACCTCTTTGCCTCGGCCCGCCTGTCGTACCTCGACCTGCAATACCGCTACAACCTCACCCTGGCCCGCCTCAACCGCTACCGCTCACTCGACTTCTGATAAAATAGAGTTCTTATAACATACGTACTTACAAGAAAAGGAGGTGCCTTCACAGGTACCTCCCTTTCCATTCATCACATTATGCTTAAGTTAAAGTGCTATCGATAATGCTTTTTAGCCGGATTCTTCCGACTTAGGAGTGATATTTTAATATCGACTTTCAACGACGTCCCAGTCTACGATGTCCCAAAGGGCACGCAGGGCGTCGGCGCGTCGGTTTTGATAGTCAAGATAGTATGCGTGTTCCCAAACATCGAATGTCAGCAGAGGTGTAAGACCGTCTGACAGAGGATTTTTGGCGTTTGAGCCTTGTGTAATCAGCAGCTTACCGTTGGTGTCACGGCACAGCCATACCCAGCCCGAGCCGAAAAGGCCCACACCGGCATCTACAAAGGCTTCTTTGAATTTCTCGAAAGAGCCGAAATCGCGGTCAATGGCAGCGCGCAGTTCTCCTCCGGGTTCGCGGCTTCCGTCGGGCGAGAAGGTAAAGAAATAGAAAATATGGTTCCAGGCCTGCGATGCGTTGTTGTACAGAGCGCCGTCGGCATTGACGATAATTTCCTCAAGGTCCATATCATCAAACTCGGTGCCCTTGATGAGGCGGTTAAGATTGTCTATATAAGCCTTTTCGTGTTTTCCGTAATGGAAGTCTACAGTTTCTGCGCTGATTGCCGGCGCAAGTGCATCACGCTGATACGGCAATTCGGGTTGTTCGTATTTCATTGTTATAAGTGTCGTTTAGGTTAAGTTTGTAAATAGTAAACAACACAACAACGAAATAGTTCGTGGCTCTATGACTGTAAAGCTGAATTATCGCTTTTTTTTCTGAAAATACGTGCAACAATCTGGGCGATTGCTCCGTCGCCGGTGATGTTGCATGCGGTGCCAAACGAGTCCATGGCTATATACAGGGCTATCATCAGGGCATTGTCGGCCTCGGTGAATCCGAGCATAGAGCTGAGCAGTCCAAGCGATGCCATGATTGCTCCGCCGGGCACTCCGGGGGCGGCAATGATGGTGATGCCCAGCATGGCGATGAATCCGGCAAACATGCCTGCGTCGAAGCTCATGCCGTGGGTTATCATCAGCGCTATGGCACAACTCACAATCTTGAGAGTTGACCCCGACATGTGTATGGTGGCACACAGGGGTATGACGAATCCGGCCACGTCTTTGTTGACGCCCATGGCTATGGTCTGGCGCAGGGTCACCGGTATGGTGGCCGCTGACGACTGTGTGCCGAGCGCGGTGAAGTATGCCGGCATCATGGTCCACAGAGCTTTGAACGGATTCAAGCCCGAAAACAGCGACGCTATGATATACTGAAGCACCAGCAGCCCAACGTGCAGGGCAAAAATAACCAGTATGATCTTGGAGAAGGTGAGAAGCACCATTCCTACTGTACCCGTGACTGACATATCAAGAAATATACCGAATATGTAAATGGGCAGACAGGGTATGATTATTTTCATAATGGCCCACTGAATGACGCTGCGGAAGTCTTCGAGTCCATTTTTCAACGATACCGAACTGAGTTTCGATACCCCTACCCCGAGTACAAGGGCCAGCACCAAGGCAGTCATCACCGAAAACATTGCTTCAATCTCCACGGTGAAATAGGGTTTGAGCGATGTGGCGCCGGCAGCCTCGTTCATACCCACGTAGGCATCGGCCGAAATCAACAGCGGGAAAGATGACGAAGCCGTGAAGTATGCGAGCATACCGCTGGCAAAGGTCATAAGGTAAGCTATTATCACCGTCACAAGCAACATTTTGCCGGCCTGCTTGCCCAGTTCGGCTATAGCCGGGGCCACAAAGGCCACTATGAGCAATGGGATAAGGAAGCCCAGGAACGACGAGAAGATACTGTTGAAAGTAATGAAACAGCGTGCGAGCCAATCAGGGAATATATATCCTGCGCCTATGCCCAGGCATATAGCGATGATGATGCGGGGCAGCAGCCCCAAGTTTTTTATTTTCATGGTTGTGAAGGTAATGGTTCTTCTTCAGGTACAAGTGTAGCGCTGAATTCCCACAGCGCATATATAGGTATGAATACGGCAAACAGAGTGAAGGGGTCGCCCGTAGGGGTTATAAGCCCTGCCACTATCAAAAGAGCCACTATGGCGTGGCGGCGGTACTTCTTGAAAAATCCGCGGGTTATGAATCCCATCTTGCCCAATACCCAGGCAAGCAGGGGCAGCTCGAATACCGCTCCCATAAGCAGGATAAGGGTAAAGAAATTATCCATGTATGAATCGAGCGAGACTATTGTCTCAAGTTGGGCACTGAGCTGATATGTGGCCAGAAAGCGCAGTGCGAGCGGAAATACCACGCAATATCCTACCAGCACGCCCAAAAAGAACATCAGGTTTCCGAAAAAAAACGCCTTGCGCATCCCGCGCTTCTCATGCTCATACAGCCCCGGCGCTACAAAGCTCCAAAGCAGGTATATGATTGCCGGAAAGCCCAGCACAAGCGCGGCCCAACACGAGGCCGACATGTGTATGAAGAACTGCGAGGCCAGTTGCAGGCTCACCGGTGTAAGCTCAAACGGCTCGGGCACGGGCATACCGGTCCATGGCACCGATGCTGCCAACGAATCCATAGCCCTGTAGAAAATGAAGTCGGGACGGCACGGTGCAAGGATAATACTGTCGAAAATCCACGGCATGGCACAAAACGAAGCCACCCCCAGCACTGCAAGCACCAGGGCTATACGCATCAGCACACCCCGCAGGGCATCCAGATGGTCCCAGAAAGTCATTTCCTTCTCAGCAGCGCTCACTTGCCGGAATCCTCTTCGGTTGTTGAATCGTTTACAGGTTTGTTGATTTCTTCCTTGGCATCAGCCAGGCCTTGCTTGAAAGCATGGACGCCCTTGCCCATGCTGCGCATCAGTTCGGGTATTTTCTTACCACCGAACAGAAGCAGTATCACCAGTATGATTATTAAGAGCTGTGCTCCTCGTATGTTGCCTAAAAATAGTGGCAGAGCTGCGATAATGTTCATATTTATGCGTAATGTATGTGTAGTTTTTTATTTTAGAATGTAAAGATAATAATTATTCGGTGATTTTTCGTAACTTTGCATCCACATTTAACACACCTTTAGAATTTACAATACAATTATCACATAGGTATGAAAGCATTCGTATTCCCCGGTCAAGGCGCCCAGTTCGTAGGAATGGGTAAAGACCTTTACGAAAACAATCCCGTGGCTCACGATCTTTTCGAGAAGGCCAACGAAATCTTAGGTTTCCGTATCACTGACCTCATGTTTGAAGGAACCGACGAAGACCTGCGTCGCACCGACATCACACAGCCCGCTGTGTTCCTGCACTCGGTAGTACTTGCCAAGTCGCTCGGTGATGAATTCAAGCCCGATATGACCGCCGGTCACTCGCTCGGCGAATTCTCGGCTCTCGTAGCTGCCGGAGCACTCAGCTTTGAAGACGGCCTGCGCCTGGTTTCGGCTCGTGCCAAGGCCATGCAGAAAGCTTGCGAAATCAAGCCCTCTACTATGGCTGCCATCATAGCCCTTCCCGACGAAAAGGTTGAAGAAATCCTCAGCGGTATCGACGGCGTGGTTGTATGCGCCAACTACAACTGCCCCGGCCAGATCGTAATCTCCGGTGAACTCGAAGCCATCGACACTGCCTGCAAGCTGCTCAGCGAAGCCGGTGCACGTCGCGCCCTCAAGCTCAAAGTGGGCGGTGCTTTCCACTCACCCCTCATGGAACCCGCTCGTGCCGAACTCGCCGAAGCCATTCAGAACACCGAGTTCCACACTCCCGGCTGCCCCGTTTACCAGAACGTAGACGCAAAGCCCCACACCGACCCCGAAGAAATCAAGGCCAACCTCATAGCTCAGCTCACCGCTCCCGTACGCTGGACATACTCTGTACAGAACATGGTGGCCGACGGCGCTACTGAGTTTGTTGAACTCGGCCCGGGCAAGGTGCTCCAGGGTCTTGTAAGCAAGATCGACAAGAACGTAGCCGTTTCAGGCAAACAATAATCACGCACAATCCAAACATCTAATAAAAGCAGGACGACGCCCCGCTGCAGGGTCGTAATCCTGCTTTTTTACTATAAACCTTATATGGAAAAGATAAAAATACGGCGCTACCACTCGCCCGCGGGCGAAATGATACTCGGCTCGATAGGCAACAAGCTGTGTATGTGCGACTGGGCTGAGAGTAAACGCCATCAATCAAACCTAAGGCGTATCTGCCACCGGCTCAACGCCAATGTCGCAGAAGGCACATCAGTCATTATCGACATGGCAATCGGGCAGCTCGACCAATATTTTGCCGGAAAGAGCCGCGAATTCAGCATACCGATGGAATTGTGCGGAACAGCATTCCAATGCCTGGTTTGGAACGAACTGCTCAAGCTACCCTACGGCTCTACCATATCGTATGTAGGGTTGGCGCACCGCATCAACAACCCCAAAGCCGTGCGAGCCGTGGCCAATGCCATTGCAGCTAATCCCATCTCAATAATCGTGCCATGCCACAGAGTGACAGGCTCAGACGGCAATCTTACCGGATACGCCGGAGGACTGCCTGCAAAGCGCACTATGCTCATGCTTGAATCCTCTACAAAATAATTTTTTCTGAACTATACAACTAATTTAAAATAAAATTATTACCTTTGCCGTTGCTGACCGCAACGCAGAAGCCCGGTCAAGGGCAATGCGGGAGGGAAGCAGCTATTTACAGGCCTGCTATAGAGCCGGCCACTACATGATGAAAAGCGTATACTCGACGCTCTTTCTTGGCTATCAGGAATCTGGAAAATTCAATGGTAAAGTCAGGAATGCAGCAAACAGTAGACGCCTTAGTGGATATGTATATTTCGTCCAAATCCGGCGCGCGAGTGCCGGGTATGGGCATATCACATATTCTGCGTGAGGCTTCTGCATGTTTGCTCGTTCTACTTTACCGGGCAATTCCAGAGCCTCTGATAGCGGGACGGGCAACAAGTACGGCTCTCACGCTTTTTTTATATCCATCTAAAAACCAAATGTACTTCCGCCAATGAAGTGAGTCGCAGCGGCATCAGGCACTTGTGCCTTTCTAACCCTCATATACCCCAATAAACCGCTTATAAAGGCAATATGAGCCTTATATAAACCAAACATCTACAAACAACCAAAAACAATTAACATGAGAAAACGAGTACACAAACAGCAGCTGTTGTTGCCGCTGCTTATGTGGTTGATGCTACTGGCACTTATGCCCGCGCAGCTGTCGGCCCGCAACTTCAACTACACCTATCAGGGGCACACCATCACCTACTCAGTTCTTGACGAAGACGCCAAGACAGTCGAAACAAAAAATGCCGACTCTTCATTGAGCGGCTCCCTGATCCTGCCCTCTACCGTGTATGACGGCGAAACCGCATACACTCTAACTCAAATCGGAGACTCTACGTTCATTTCTCAGCAAATAACAGCTGTAGAAGTTCCGCAGTCAGTAACAAAAATAGGCAAATGTGCGTTCTTCGCATGCCTAAACCTGACAGCAGTGGAGATTCCTAATTCCGTAAACACTATTGGCGAAGCTGCATTTGCAATTTGCAGAGGCTTAAAGAAATTTAAGTTTGCCGATAGTAGCCAACGCATTGTATTAGGCCTCGATTTCCTGCTTGAATCGCCTGTCGAAGAACTTTATATCGGTCGTAATTGGAAATATGGTACATCAATGACTCAAGACGGGTTCTGTGAATCGGTCATTTCACTCACTATAAGTAACAACGTTACCAAAATTGAGGATTTTGCCTTTTATAACTGCACAGGATTGAAATCTTTGGAAATACCAAACTCTGTAATCAATATCGGGAATTTTACATTCTCATCTTGTACAGGACTCACTGCTGTCGAGATACCCAATACCGTAAAGTCCATTGGTACAAGTGCATTCACTGATTGCACCAACTTAACAAGTTTTATGATAGCCGATGGGAGTGAGATCATTAACTTCGGTGCCCAACCATTGTGGAAATCTCCTATAGAAGACCTTTATGTTGGTCGTAATTTCAAAGTAGCCGGAGACTATCCTCTTTGTGACGCTGTTTCAGTGACTATCGGTAATATAGTTACTGATATCCCTGAAACCGCCTTCCTTCAGTCGACTTCTCTTAAACATATTAACTTCGGTACATCTGTAGAAACTATTGGGAAATGGGCATTTTTGTACTGTCCTGCACTGACAACTGTTGAAATTCCTAATTCTGTAACATTTATTTGCCAAGAAGCATTTGCAAATTGCGATAGCTTAAATAGCTTTAAGTTAGCAGACGGTAGCAAAACCATCGCATTTGAATCCAATCCATTCGATGAATCTCCGGTAGAAGATATGTACATCGGTCGTAATATAATTACGGGACAAAGTCTTTGTAAAACTGTATCTTCGCTTACTTTTGGCAACACTGTTACTGATATTCCCGAAAGGGCTTTTTCTAATGCAAAGTTGTTAAAAACTCTTGACCTCGGAGCATCAGTGAAATCTATTGGAGACAGGGCATTCGAACAATGCGAAAGTTTGACTTCTCTTGAAATACCCAATTCAGTAACAAATCTTGGAGAATTTGTATTCTCGGGATGCGGAGGGCTTACCTCCTTAGTAATTCCTAATTCTATTACTAACATAAGCACAAATGCATTCAGCAGCTGTTCCGGTTTGACAAGTATTGAAATTCCTTCATCTGTTACAACAATCGGTAATTGGGCATTCTCTAATTGTAGAGGACTGACAAGTATTCTGATTCCGAGTTCGGTGACTACAATTAATGAACATGCGTTCTCAGGGTGCTTCAAACTGCCTTCTGTCGAAATCCCAAACTCGGTAACAAGCATTGGCAAACATGCATTTGACAATTGTCATAGCCTTAAAACCATATCTCTTCCTAATTCTATTACAAGTATCGAGGACCGTACATTCTTTTATTGTCCTGAACTGACATCCATAAAAATCCCGAATTCTGTAACTACTATAGGTAACTCAGCATTCGAGGAATGCTCAAAAATGACATCGGTAGAAATACCAAATTCAGTAACAAATATTGGAGAAAATGCTTTTGGATATTGTACTGCATTGACTGCTGTTAATATCCCTAATTCTGTTACAAGTATTGGTGCTTGTGCATTCATGTTTTGTTCCGGGCTACAGAATGTGGAGCTGTCTAACGCTATCACAAAAATCGAAAACAATACATTTAATGGTTGTAAAGAATTATCTGATATCAAAATTCCTAACAGCGTAACCGAGATAGGTCTGGGAGCTTTCGTTGGATGCAGCAGTCTGACATCGGTGGAAATCCCCAACACAGTCAAAGTTATAGAGAATTATGCCTTCAAAGATTGCAGTGGAATTAAGGAGTTTAGAATTGCAGATGGTTCTGATGAAATAGAATTCGGACAATATATTATATCGGTATATGATCCTCCAATAGAGAATCTTTATATAGGTCGCAACTTTAGCTGTGAGTATCCTTTTAACTGCCTGTTCGATTCTATAACTATCGGCAATTCTGTTACAGAAATTCCCGATAATGCTTTCTATGGAACAAGAGCAGGTAATCTCAATCTTGGTTCTTCATTGAAAACAATTGGAGAAAATGCGTTCAAGTACTGTGGTATTTCAGAGCTTGTGTTGCCGCCGAATGTGGAAACCGTTGGTGAGAATGCTTTTGCCGGCAATGACATCAAAAAAATAGCTATCGGCAGCAAAATGACTGAAATTGGCAATAAGGCTTTTGACGGCTCAGCGTCGCTTGAAGGCGTTAGCATTGCCGCTCTCACTCCGCCAGCGGCCACCGACAGCACTTTCAGCAACTATGACTGCACACTGCTTGTGGCTCCCGGCTCGGAAAGTGCATACCTCAACGCCGCAAGTTGCTGGAACCGCTTCAAGACTCAACCCATGATAGCACCTGAGAAAGTGGAGATTGAAGGACAGACCGATCTGACTCTCGAACCCGGCGATACCATAAGGCTCGCAGCTTCAATTTATCCTGCAAATGTTACACTGCCATACATTTTCTGGCGTTCGACAAATCCTGCTTTCGCCACAGTGGATAACGAAGGTAATGTTACACGCACAGCCGAAGCTGATAACTCAGGTGAACAGATACATATCAGCGCCCAAGCCGACTCCGACGACGCTCAGGCCAATCAATGCACCATCATTGCCGAGACACTGTATGCCGACGCTCCGATTGCCGAGATAACCATAAAAGATCCGTCTTCTGCCGTGACCGATATCATAACCGACGGCGGATTTGAACGCCCCAATGATGTATACAACATGCAGGGTGTATGTCTGAAACGCAACGCTACGCATGATGACGTGGACGCACTCGCACCCGGCCTTTATATAATAGGCGGCAAAAAAGTACTCGTGAAATAAGCCCCTCCTTCATAAACAAGAATCCGGGCCATGGTTTTCTGTAAAGTTGAAAACCATGGCCCGTTTGTTTTTGGATATATGAAGTATTTTATCTAAATTTGTAAGTAACTCATTAATATTATATGACGCATAACGAGATTGACAAGATAAGCATTGATAAGGCAAAGGATCTGTTTGCCTCAGGAAAGATTGCAGAGATTGAAACAGGCACCGTGCGCGGTCTTCAGGATATTCATTTGGCTCTGTTCGGCGGCTTATATCCGTTTGCAGGGCAAATAAGAACTCTGAATATCTCAAAAGGCGGATTCCGATTTACCAATTCCCTGTATCTTGTTCCGGCTCTCGAAGCGATAGAAAAGATGCCCGAAAATACTTTTGAGGAAATAGTAGCCAAATACGTTGAAATGAATATAGCGCACCCATTCATGGAGGGCAATGGCAGAGCTACCCGTATATGGCTCGACATGATGTTAAAACGTTCTTTGGGCAAGGTTACAGACTGGTGCAAGATATCAAAGGAGGCTTATATGCAGGCAATGGAGCGAAGTCCTGTCAACGACCTTGAACTGCGATTTATTCTACACTCGGCACTATCCAACGATACAGAAGACCGTGACGTGATATTCCACGGAATAGAACAATCATACTACTACGAGGGCTACGAACAAGAATAGACCGCTCCCCCTACCCCTGCTTCTTCATCAGCCCGAGCCATTTTCGGTAGCCCATGAATGCTATTACTGTGTATATGGCATAGAGTGTGGCGTAGAAGTAGATGCCTTTGTAGCAGTACAGGCCCACGCACACGGCGTCGACCATAATCCATGCTATCCATTGCTCTACATATTTGCGTGCGAGCATCCATGTGGCCACTATGCTCAGTGCGGTAGTAAACGCATCATAGACGGGTACTGTGGAGTCTGTGAAATTAGCCAATCCGTAGTATATGGCATACCATAGCAGCGCGGTGACAATGGCGCAGCCACCGGCCACCGGCCAGCCGGCATGAGTAATTTTCAATTCCTTTTTGGCGGGCTTGTCGGCCTGACGTCTGTGCGAGTGCATGGTCCAGGCTATGTAGCCATAAATAGCCATTACAAAGTAATAGATATTTATGGTAAAATCGGCATATAGCCCCTTGCGGAAGTAAATCCACATTGAGATGGTGGGCATGATTATCGACGCCAGCCACAGCTTGGCATTGGCATGATATTCCCACCACAGGTAGAGCAGGCCTATAAGAAAACCGGCTATTTCGAGTATAAGGTCCCAGTTCATCAGAATTTCAAGCTTATCGAGGCCATTACATTGACGGGGGCCTGTGCGGCAAATCCGGCATAGCGGTAAATTTCTTTCTCGCCTTTGTCGTTTACGGTATATCCCGCACCGGCATAGCCGTTGTTGAAGTATTTCTTGTTGAAAATATTATATATGGCAAAGCCTACGCGCAGGGCTTTGACCGACGGAATGCGGCGGAAGGTGTAGGCCAGCGACAGGTCGCTCACAAAATACGAATCGAGCTTGGCCTCGGCCGACTTGGCATTGTTCATATATTGGCTTGACACATACCGGCTTGTGAGCGAGGCCTCGAAATTGGCCACATGGAAGTTGAAAGCATTGTGGAATGTGAAGTCGGGCGAGAAGGCTATTGGTGTGTCGCCGCAGTCGATGGTGATGGGGTTGGTCCACTCGTCCTCGTATATGTATTCCACAAAATTCTTGATGCGGTTACGCGAAAGGGTAGCGCTCGCCTGCCAGTCAAACCACGACAGCGGTCGCAGGGCAGCCTGCAGTTCCACACCCATACGGTATGAGTCGGGCACATTCACACTGATGGCGTTACCCGTGTCAGACAGCTGCCCGGTGGCAACCAACTGGTCGGTGTAGTCCATGTAATAGAGGTTGATTCCGGCATCGAACAATGATGAAGAATAGCCGTAACCCAATTCATAGTCAAACAGACGTTCGGCTGAGGGATAACGGTTGGGATCGCCGTCGGTGAAGTTGTCGCGCACCGGTTCCTTGTGGGCCACGCTCCACGATGCAAATGCCCTGTGAGGCCCGGCAGCGTAAGTAAGACCTGCCTTGGGATTGAAGAAGTCGTATGTGCGGTAAACGTCGAGGTGACCCATCGACTCCGTATTCCAATCATAATTGTCGCTCACGCCCTTTATGGTATAGCGTATGTGGCGATACTGCATGTCGGCGTACGCCGACAGGCCGCGGGCGATGTCGACATTGGCACGGGCGTAGATATTTGAATCGAACTTGCGTCCTGTATTATGGTAATATTGCTGCAGGGGATTTATCGGGCCTACATAATTGCGCACCCAGGCTATGTTGCCGAAGTGATTGCCGCGATGCCAATTGGCCGCGCCGCCCAATACTGCGTCCACACGGCCGTGGCTGTAGTTGAGGTTGAAAATACCGCCCCCGAAGTCGTTGTCGTTGTTTTTCAGACGCACGAGGTCGCTCTTGGTCACCAGATCGCCCTCTGAGTTCACAAAAGGCTCAAGCCCATACTCGGCCAATGTACGCTTGGTCTTGTACTGATTATAGTAGCCGTCGCCCTTGGTATAGTGGAAAGCGAGGTTAAGGCGCCAGTCAGAGCCGAACGATTGGCTGCCGAGCAGCTGCACATGATGTTGCACGAAGTGGTCGTACTGATCGGGATAGTATGCTATAGATCCGTCGTCAGCCGTATACTGTCCGCATGGATTGTAGCGTCGGCCGTATTTGGCCATATCTTCTTTTGAGGCATAGTCCCAAGCCATGTAGGTCTGCTCCTTGCCGCCGAATGCCAGCAGCCTTACGGTTGTCGAAGAACCGGTGTAGGCCAGTTGTCCCATATAGCTCCAGAGCTTCGAATATGCGCGGTCGATGTAGCCGTCAGAGCCTATGTGGCTGAAGCGTGCATCCACACTCCAGTGATCGCCGAATACGCCCGAACTCACCTTCACTGTCTCGCGGTTGGTATTGTACGAGCCGTATGATGCGGCCACTTCTGCCGAGGGATCATAGCCGGGAGCATCGGTTATCATGTTGATTGAAGCACCGAATGCACCGGCGCCATTGGTCGAGGTTCCCACCCCGCGCTGTACCTGTATATCGCGCAAGGATGAAGCCATATCCGGCATATTCACCCAATATACGTTGTGGCTCTCGGAGTCGTTGATAGGAATACCGTTGGCGGTGATGTTGATGCGCGAGGCATCAGTACCGCGCACACGTATGCCACTGTAACCTATACCGCCGCCGGCATCGCCGGTGGTCACGATAGAAGGCATTGATGCGAGAAGGAATGGGATATCGCGTCCGTCGTTCACCTTGGCAATCTGCCGGGCATCCATGTTTGAGAAAGCAACCGGAGTCTTGTCGTTGGCTCTGTTTGCCACTACTTCTACATTACGCAGGTTCACGACCGAGGCCGAATCGGCTTTGGCAGCCACCGCTTCGGCAACAGCTGCACGGGCCGGCATGGCAGCAAGCGCAGCAAGCCCTAAGAGAATTGTTTTTTGCATAAAAATTTCACTACGTCGGTACTAACCGAATCAGGTTCAAAGGGTCTGTTCTCAGCTCCGCCACTGCGGCGCACCCCTATTTTCGTGCAAATTTACAATAAATAGTTGATATCTACAATTAGAGTCAAAAAAATAATCATTATCAACGGATTACTACCTTGCGTGGTATGCCCGATGATATGCGGATGTAGATACCGGGGGCCGGATTCTTCACTTCCTGCCCCTGCAGATTCAGGAGGATTCCATCGTCTGTGTCGGCGGTGGCATCAGTTATGCCCGACTGTGTTTTCTCGCGAGCCACAAGCCGTGTCTCGGCAAATCTTACGGAGATATAGTCGCCATAAGCTGCATCGCGCACCGCCCAACTGCCCGACGGAAATTCGATTATAAAGTCGGATACTCCTGTCGGATCGGCACTTATACCAACTACTACCTGACGGTCGTCGGAGTATTGCAATGCCGTACTGCCATGGCAGAATTCATATCCTGCAAATGGCCATTCCTGCACCGGAATACTTATCTGATTGCGCACAGGATCAAATACTGCATTCAACGCTTGCTCTCCGGGCAGAAAATTTCTGATTATTATATCGTTGTCGTTTGTACCTCTGTCAATACTCACTACGTAATGAGGATGTTCAACCTTGTGCCACTGTATGTCGGTAGTAGTGAAAAGGCCGCTTTCCATGAATGAGCATGAGGCATCATAATCGCGTATGATGTCCTCGCGCTCATAGGCCGCGATGTCACACAGCAGCATACTCGCCATTACAGCGGCTAAGACAGAGGCGGTTCTCATACCTCGTTGAGCTCATGGCCCATACGCTCCTTCTTGGTTGACATGTAGCGCAGGTTGTACTTGTTGGGAGTAATCTCTATGGGCACATTCTCCACTACTTCAAGGCCGAAGCCCTCAAGGCCGGCTCGCTTCACGGGATTATTGGTCAACAGACGCATTTTCTTTATACCGAGTATGTTGAGGATCTGTGCTCCAACGCCGTAATTGCGTTCATCGGCAGCATGACCCAGGTGGATGTTTGCCTCTACAGTGTCAAGACCCTCTTCCTGAAGCTTGTACGCACGTATCTTGTCCATCAGCCCTATTCCACGGCCCTCCTGATTGAGGTAGACCAGTGCGCCGCGGCCTTCCTTCTCTATCATGCGCAGGGATTCGTGTAGCTGAGCGCCGCAGTCGCATCTCTTCGATGCGAAAATATCGCCGGTGGCGCATGACGAATGTACCCTTACAAGCACGGGGTTGCCATCGGCCACATTGCCCTTGATAATGGCGATGTGTTCGAGCCCGTTGTCTTTCTGGCGGAAAGGTATGAGGCGGAAATGACCATAATCGGTAGGCATATCCACTTCCACGCCCATCTCAACGAGCTGTTCGTGCTCCATGCGGTAAGCTATGAGGTCGCGGATGGAAATAAGTTTCAGGCCCCATTCATCTGCCCTCTGACGCAACTCGGGCAGACGTGCCATTGAGCCGTCGTCGCTCATTATCTCCATCAGGGCAGCGGCCGGTTCAAGTCCCGACAGACGGGCCAGATCCACAGCAGCCTCGGTATGGCCCGAGCGTTGCAACACACCCTGGTCCTGTGCATAGAGCGGATTGATGTGGCCGGGACGACCAAATGTGGCAGGAGTGGAGGTGGGATCGGCCAAGGCGCGTATGGTGGCGCATCGGTCCTGAATGCTTACGCCGGTGGTGCAGCCTTCGAGTTTGTCGACAGTGACGGTGAATGGAGTGCCAAGTACCGAGGTATTGTCCTCAACCTGCTTGTCGAGCCCCAGCTCGTGGCAACGGCTTATGGTGATGGGCGCACAGAGCACGCCGCGTGCGTTTTTAAGCATGAAGTTCACCTGCTCAGGTGTAATCTTCTCTGCGGCAACTATGAGGTCGCCTTCGTTCTCGCGATCTTCATCATCTACCACAATCACCATCTTGCCATTGTGGAAATCGAGCAGAGCTTCGTCTATGGAGTCGAGCTTAATCTTGTTGTCCATCATCTTTATCGTTGGTATCTATTATATCCTCACCGGGTTCTACGCTCGGGTTGTAGCCGTAGATATCGAGCAATTTGTCGGTTGTGGTCGTTATCTCGGCGAGATCGCGCCTGCGCGGAACAAAGGGATATTTATTTAACAAATTAATAACGTTTATGTCGGATGAATTGCTCAGATAATCCACCACGGCGTTGAGAGGCTCGTGCACCCGGCGGACTGCAGCGTATTGAAATGGTCTGAGAAATCGCGGCCGCGATGCCACTGTGGCCTTTACACTGTCGAGAGTGTGGCGCAGCTCAAGCAGATACTCTATGGCTACGGGAGTCTCTACCTCGGTCATTATAACTTCCTTCACTTCAAGGCTGCGCTTGGGGTGGCGGCCTATCAGGCGGTTGAATGCAAGTTTATAGGCATCTGAATTGAACACAGCCGAGTCGTCGATGGCTTTGATTGTGAAGAATATGCCCAGTGGCAGCAGGGCGACTGTGCTGAGCCACATGCCTTCCCATACTTCCATCTTGCCGTCGCGAGCCATCTTGTAGCCTGTATTGTCGAAAATATAGTAAACTATGAAAAGGAATACCGAGATTACGAGCGGGGTACCTATGCCGCCTTTCTTGATAATGGCCCCGAGCGGTGCACCGATAAAAAAGAATACCAATATGGCAAACGACAAGGTAAACTTGCGTTGCAGCTCTATATCGTGTCGACGCATGAGTTTGGCCTGCTCGGTGAGCATCAACGAGCGGAATTCATAGTCCTGCTTGACGCGGCGCGAGTCGGCCAAGGCCTGCTGCACGTAGGTCTTCATATAGGCCGGCGAGGGCTTCAGGAACAATGAGTCGATATCAACCGGCTCGGCCTGTGCTATCTCGGCCTTCTGCTCGGCTGTGCGTGGTATTTCGGTAGTGAAGCGATGCCCCATGGTGTCGACGTGCATTTTGCGCGAGGGCAGTCCGGCGTATGGTTTAGTCACAAGATCAATCGCATATATATTTCCGATTGAGTCCACACGCTTGCCCAGCGAGTCCATGCTATGTCGCAGCTGCGACACATTCTGCCCCACGTATTGCGAGCGTATGCCGCTTTCGTCCATTCGGTTGAAATTGGCATCGAATGTAAAGTAAACTTGTTTGTCAGAGAATTCCTCGCGCCTGAAAGGCATGTAGCCGTTGGTGCCGAGCCCCATCGAATTATCGTTGAGGTTCTCAAACATCTCGCCGCTGTGGAGGTGCAGGAACAGACGTGTTTTATCTTGTGTGAAGCTGAATTTTCCGGAGTCGGCAAGAATCACTCTGGCGTTGTCGTTACCTCTCGAAAGGTCGTATATTATCATGCCGTAGAGCATACCGGTGTCGGGATTCTTCTTCTCCACATATAGGTTCATTCCCGGTATTTCATCGTAAAAAGAACGCTCCGGAATCTCCACCTCGGGTGTTTTCTGACGTACGGAGAACATCAGCGTCCACATCTTGGACTGGGCTACGGGCAGCACATAGTTCTGAAAGTAAAACGCACCTACCGATATTATGACCATCAGTATCATCAGAGGGCGCATTATCCTGAACAACGATATACCGGCGGCCTTCATGGCCGTAAGTTCGAGTTTCTCGCCAAGATTGCCAAATACCATAAGGGCGGCCAGCAGTATCGCAAGCGGCAATGCCGTGGGCACCATAGTGAGGGCGGCATAGAAAAACAGCTCGCCCAATATATCGAAACTCAGCCCCTTGCCTACAAGGTCGTCGATCATTCTGAACAGGAACTGCATCATTACGATGAACAGCACTATAAAAAACGTCATTACCAACAACGGTGCAAACCGCTGCAGCATAAACGTATCAAGTCGCTTTATTCCTAACATGTCGCAAAGTTAGCAATTTTCCATGAAATTGCGAAATAAAAACTGCGCCCCGGGGGAGCGCAGTTTTAGGTATGTAATCCTTTAATCAGGACTATCATTCATAAACAAGTTCGAGGTCGTCGAGCCACATGGTTGACTTACCGCCTACAAAGTAGTCGCCGCCAATAGAGGCTGATGCCGTGCACAGGATGTATGATGGCTTTACATCGGTGCGTGTGTAATTGAGGTTGATGGTAAACTCAATCATACCGTCGCCTGAAGTTGCGCTGTCAAATATCATCTCGCCGTATGCAATAACATTGCTGCCGTTCTTGTCAAAGAATTGTTTTTCCTTGGTTTTCACGATCTGGGGATATGACTTGCCGTTGTAGCTGTCCATCTTTGAATCGTCGAGCAGGGCTATGTAGATGATACCCTTGTCCATGTCACCCTTCTTGAGCTGATTGTAGTCAGTTGCTTCATATTCAACTGTTGCGGGAGTATATTTTACCCAGCCTTTGAGCTGTGCGGGACGAGTAGACCAAGGTCTGCCCCATCCGAGTATACCGTCCATACCGTCGGTGCCGAGATATTCGCCTACGAAGGCATTACCGGCAGCAAACTTACCAATGCTCAAGAAGCCTACAAACTGTGATGCAAGCTGTGCTGAGTATGAACCCGAATGTTTGATGTCAGAGACGTTGGTGGTGACGTTCTTGTTAAGTGTAGACGCTCCGGTATTACCTGAATCCCAGAACATTGATTCACCATCGCCATGCAGGAACAGAATCTTGCCGGGTTTGCTCCAGTTTTCAAATCCGCTGTTGGGCATCTGGCTGCGAGCTTCTGTGGTGAAGCTCATCACGGTGGCAAAGAAGTCGCCGTCGGCAGCGCAATATTCATATTCGGTATCGCTTTCAAGGCCGGTGATGGTGGCGCTGAGGGCGGTGCCGCTTTGGGTAGTGGCGGCTTCGGTCCATGATGTTGTACCGCGTTTGCGATACATCAGCTTGGGCGATACAGCTTCTTCTGCCTTATTTACAGTACCGGTTATAGTAGCTTTGGTTGCCCAGATATTGCCTGATACGGGATAGCCTGTTGAAACTACGTCATCAGATGGTCCGGGGTCGGGTCCGGGATCGGGTGTTGTGCCTCCCTGTCCTACTCTGATTGTCAATGTGCCGGTGCCCTTCTTGCCATTACCGTCAACAGCTTCGGCCGTTATGACATAATCGCCCTCGGCAAGAACCGAGATAAATTTATCATCAAAGGTAAGGCGCACGGTGGTCTGGTCGAGAATATTATCGTAGTCATAGTCAAACACAATACCGGCCGCAGCTATGCGCTGTTTGAGAGCGGGATCCATGTCTTTGTACATGAAATCGAAATCTTCCACTCCCGGTTCAAGACCGAGCAGGGAGTTGAAGTAGGGGCATCCTACGATTAGACTCTCGAGAGTGGTGCTTGTGGTAATCCACATTGCCACAGGAGCCTTGGAGCCGCTTGCCACCTGCACTGTCTTGGGCAGCGAGTACAGAGTGCCGTCGGTATTTAGACCGCGCACCTCGGGCGGGGCGATTATGGTGATTTCGTCTTCTACCTCTACGGCGCTTTCATCTACTTCAATAGTAAAGTATGCGCCGCCTATTTCGCCGCTGGTTTCAGAGCATTTTATTACGATATTGTATTGAGTGGCAGGCTTGCATGCTTCTATCACGCCTGTGCGGGTGTATGAATCGCCGTTGGCAAGGGTGCCGTTGAGTGTCCATGTCAGGTTCTTGTCGCGTGAATTCATCATGAAGTAACCACGGGCATCTGTGCGGCCAACGAAATCAAGGCTGCCCTGCGAGTGTCCTACATTCACACTATAATCGTGCAGTACGGCATCTATCTGGTCATCGTAGCTAACGGTCACTACCGAGTTGGCAAGCTTACATACAATCTCTACCGACTTTCGGTCGTTATTTGCGATTGTAAAGTCCTGCGAACCCTTGAAGTAGCGGTGTTCGAACGATGCCGGCACAGAATCGCCGGTCCATGCTTCAGCCACATAATTGTCGGCAAGCAGGCGAACGCCCTCGGCCGGCACAGTGTTTGAACTGTCGAAACGACGTACAACGCCCTTGGAGTTTGAAATCCATATCATGGCGCTGTTGCTCAGCTCCTCAACCGTGGCACGCGAGCGCACCTTAATGTCGCTGTTCACTCTGGTCGACAGGTATATGGTACCCTCGCCTCCTTTTGTGATCAGCTCGTCGTCATTGGAGCAGCTGCTCAATGCCGTAGTGGCTATTGCCGCCATGGCAACATATTTTAATACTGTTTTCATAGCGTTCAATTATACGGTGAGGATTATAGTATATGATTTCTCGTTACCCTCATTGTCTGTAACTGTGATCTTGAATGTATGCGAGCCATCAAATGATGCGAGCATGGTGAAGAACATAGTTATGTCGAATTCTACATGGGTCTGGTTGAGAACCTGATCGCCATTTACAATCTGGAATCCGTCGAATACCTCGGCCAGATCGCCGGGGTGTGCGAGGTCTGCTCCCGAAAGGGTAGATACAAGGCTATAGAAATCGTCGTGGGTTGAATTGATTTCGAGAATCATGTTCTTGATTCCGGCAGCTACCTGAATATCAAGCTTACCATCAAGATTGGGTGTATTGGCCGGCACCGGAGTGTTGTCCTTGATACCGTGAACGGGATCGGTGGTAAACACTATTGCGTTTTCGTTTCCACCCTGGGCCTTTACTTCAAGGTTAAGGGTACGGCTTTCGCGTATGCCTGCATTGTCAACAACTGTAATTGTAAGGCTGTGTTTGCCTTCGATGTCTTTAACAGCGGCCACTACATTGAGCAGATCGAGGCTTACTGAGTTCTGATCCTTAACTGCGGCACCGTAGGGCAGTCCGTATGGAGCTGTGGTAGCTGCGGCAAGGTCTACATTGCTCAGGTCGGCGAGAGTAGGCATTGAAAGGATGAGAGATGCCACGCCCTTCTTTGCAGTGATGTTTACAGTGGCATTGGTGACATCAGCAGGATTGTATACCGTGCCGAAATCAAGCGACGAGCTTATTTCAACTCCATCATTGAAATCTTCGCCTCCGGGACGTTCGGGATTCTCGGGGTCTTCGTCAACGGGTACATCTCCGCTGAGGTTTTCGTCCTCTACATTGGTATCAACATAGATACCCTCGTTGGGGTCAATCCATCCGGTAGATGGATCAGGCTGCTGAGGATTGCGCTTGAGCGAGAATGTGATGATGCGGTGCTGACCCGACTTGATGTCAGTGTACACCTTGTTGATGTTTTCCTGCACACCCATTACAGTACCGGTAAATGAAGCGGCCAGTGTTGTTGAGCCTTCAATCACCTCGTAGTATCCTGAGCGGGTTTCGGAGGGTGTGAAGATAAGCTCGCCAAGGTCGTTTGCAACCACTTTAACCTGAACATCGCTGCCCATCACCTTGCGCAGGTCATCGGTGAATCGTACCGAAACCTTCAACGAGGCAAATGTGCACTTGATGCTTCCTACATTGGTTATCTTTGAATCTTCTATCTTAAACGACTTTTCGCCTTCGAAGAGGGGGCGTTCCCACTCAGCTTTCTGTACTTCGTGCGAAGATACTTTCACCGAATAATTGCCTACAGGCAGTGTTATTATTTCGGGCATTTCGCCGTAGGTCATCTGCGAATACAGGTCGCCGTTGTCTTTATAAATCCTTACAATAAACGGCTTAAGATCGACTTCGGCTCGGCTGGGACGAGGATTGACATTGCTGTTGATTACGTCTTCGCCTCCGGCCACTTCAACTCCAAGCGACGACAATGCCAGCTGACCGGTCTTGTCGGTTTTAGGCTCCCATGATTCGGAACATGAGGCCAGACCCAAGGCCATGGCTGCAACAACAAAAAATGATAATATCTTGGTTTTCATATTTTGCGTGGATTAATAGATTAATTGAATGTCGTCTACATATAGTTCGGAACCTACATATTCGCCACCCGAAACGTTCTTCACACCGGGACAATGCCAGTACTTGGTGTTGTGTTCGAGTGCGGCGCTGTTGGCCGAAGATTTGAAGATAACACTTATCTTTGACGCTTTTTTGGTAATATCGCTGTATGTGAGCGGCAGGGTGCATTGTGTGTAGCCCGACTGCTCTGTGAGCTGCTTGGCAGCTTCGGCAATCACTTCTCCGGCTGCATCAAACACCTTGATTTCGACTGTGCCATAATCGCCGTTGCCTGATGAAACCACATCATAGTGATACCAGAACGACAATCCTGCCGGACGCGAACCGAAGCTTATACCATAGTTTGCACTGCCATTGTATGTGCCGAGGAACAGCTCGCCGGGGGTTGTATTCTGGCAGGTGCCGAAATATTGTCCGGAAGTTTTGCTTGATGCAGTATTACCGCTACCCCATCCTACAGTTCTTATAAGCACTGCATTTGAGCCTTCTTTATGTTTGTTGTTATGAAGGTTTGCGTTTCCTTGTGTGTGACCGTCGCCGCTCTTGTTAGTACCAAAGAAACCGCCGTCGTCCATTGATTTGGTGCTTCGGCCATTTGCCGGTATAGTACCTGAGGTTGATTTATAAGCGCATCCGCCGGTATTGAGGCCATTGCCGCTGCCACTGCCGCTCTGCGAGGTGGTAAGCTCATTCAGTGTAGCCCAGGGTGAGCCGTTGCCTATAGTCCACAGATACTGGTAGTCGCCTTTCTTTGTAGAAGTCCAAGCATCCATGTTGGCATTTTCAAGCTGAGTGGCTGCTTCTGTAGCGAATGTCTTGGCAGTTGCAGTGGCCAGGTCAAGGTCACCGTTCTTGATTTTCACATTGTATGTCTTGCCGGGAGTAAGACCGGTAAGGATGAATCGCTTGTTGGCCACATCAGGCTCGGCTGTGATTATCGCGCCTGAACGAGATTGGTCAACCTCAACTATCTGAGCATTGTTCATCATCCGGGTGAGAAGTTCGGTATCGCTGTCCTTCGGTCCGATTGTCACATTCATAGATGCCTTGGTGGCAAATGCGTTCACTTCATCAGATGTGGGAACTACCAGGGGCTGACGCTCCACGGTAAGCTCGGGTGTGATGTCGCCGTTGTATTCTGCGCGGATGGTGATGTTGTTCACGCCTCCCACTACTGTCAGGTTAACCTTGTATATGCCGTTTTCGGTCTTGACACATTCCGAAGGTACGGTTGTCCACGTTCCTCCTGAATTTTTATATTTGAAAACTACATCGTCGGCATTACCGCCGTTGAAGGCCATATCGAGTGTGAGCTGTGTGCCATTTACATACAGTATGGGATTGCTCAGAGCAAGCTGAAGCGCCTCTACCACAGCAACCAAACTTACAGGATCTGAAACCTTACCATATTTGTCCTTGGCAACAAGTGTGAAGGTATTGGTATTGTCACCATCTTTTACGTAGCTTATATTATCAAGAACCTTGGTGATATTGACAACAGCCAGCTTGTCGGGCTTTGAGAATACGCCCAGTGCATTAAGGCCCAAATTCTTGAGCAAGGTTTGGTCAGCGGCCGATGCGCCTATGAGGTCAATCTCGGCAGGCCATCCTTTGGCTCGCAGTGATGCTGATGTGGTTGTGAGTACCAGTTCCTTGAGACCTCCGCGGGCGATGATGTTGAATATCTTATCCTGACCCTGATTGTTTCCGGGGAAGAATGAGAATTGCTCGCCCGATACGAAGCCTTCGGCAGTTACCTCGGGAGCCGATGTGTTGAGAACTTCGTCGCTTATGTCTATTTCAACTGTTTCTTCCTCAACTGTCTCATCAATTGTAACTATCAATGACTCTATTACACCCGAGCCTTGCGACATATCTACTGTCAGATGATAGAAATGACGAGGCTCGGCCTTGAAGTTGGCCACTTCTACCTTGGCACCCTTTCCGTTGGGTTTTACGAAGTCAACCGATACTTCGGCCTGACCGGCTTTTATATATACCGGACGTGTCTCATCTGATGAATATGATGTATACGCGCCGCCTGCACTATGCACCTCCGCGCTATATGAAGTCATATAGTCTTGGAATGCTTGGGTATACGTAATGTCAATCATAGCATTGGCTAAGCTTGCAGTCAGCGTAACGCGTGTTTGTTCGTTTTCCTTTACAAGAATCTGCTGTGAACCGTAAAAATACGGAGCATCGAACCCTTCAGCACTTTCATCGCCATAAAAAGCTTCTACAAGATATTGACCAACGGCAAAATCCTGATTGGTGGGGAAGGCCGAAACGCTCTCCCATGTGCGGGAATAAGTTCCGTCGGCCGAAGACAATTTAAGCGACAAATCAGAAGGGGTGACCGCTGAGTATTCTTTACGCGAGTTGCGGGTGGAAACCAACGATACATCGACTTCTGCTGTCGGAGCTATCTTTCCAAGGCCGTTTCCACCGAATCCTGTGCCTATTCCGTCGGTACACGAAGTAAGCGCTGTTCCGATTACAGCTATTGAAAGAATACTCTTTAACATCGTTTCCTTCATTATTTTTATATTTAAGAAATGTGAATTATACTATCCTGGTAAGTAGACCCGTTTTAAAAGCTTATATCATAATCGTGTATTTATTCTTAGATGTATCCCGATTTCTATGGACATAATAAAGGAAAAATTCAAGAAAAAATGATAATTACTTGTCAGTGGCTACTTATGAAAATCAAAGTAATCCTATGAATACGTTTTAATTACTCGCAAATTTAGTTATTTTTTTTATAACCTTAATGATAATTTGGGAATTAATTACTTTTTTACCAAAACTTTTAACCATTTTGCTAAAAAGAGCTTTAAAGAGGTCAGACTGGTCAGACGAGTCGGACCTGTCTGACTTGTCTGACCTGTCTGACTTGTCCGACTATAAAAAAATTAAGCCCCGGCAGAATTTCTTCTGTCGG
>CAJUKX010000032.1 GCA_910586975.1 uncultured Muribaculaceae bacterium
GACCGCTCTACAAGCCGAAATTCGATGTGTTCAAATTTTTGTCATGTACTTAAGTCAATCCTAAGTATCGAAAATACTTAGCACAGCGAAAATAACAACTCTTAGTTAGAGTGCATGCTCTATCTATAAATAGCTGTTAAATAGTGAATTATAGCATACAGATTTTGATGTTTCCTAAACAAAAGTCATTAAAGTCTGCTAAAAAGGATAATATTTTTCAAATAATCTTGTGTATTTCAAGAAATATTTGTAATTTTGAACTACAATAAGTATCTCTAACTAAGAGATTTGGATGATTGCTAAACAATCCGTCCCGTCAGCCTCCTCATCGGGGCTTTTTTTGTTTTTTATAGCCTTTTGGTTTTTAAATTTCTCTCATAATTACCAATAAAAAGTGCATCCCGGAGGTTTTGCAATTAAAACTTCCGGGATGCACGTGTTGACACCTATGCTGCGGTGTTCAGTCTGTCAGTTCTTCGGGGAGTATGGGCATTGCGCCTTTTTTAGTGCATACAAAGGCAGAGGTCTGTACAGCTCGTGCATGTGCCTCGGCAACCGATTTGCCTTTAAGTATGCTCGCAATAAAAGCTGCGGTGAATGAGTCGCCGGCACCTACGGTATCGGCCACTTCAACTTTGGGAGTGGGCTGGAATGATACGTTGCCGGGGGTGAACACATAGCTGCCATTGATGCCGCATGTAAGTATAAGCATCTGCAGGTTGTATTTACCGAGCAGAATCCAGCACTTGTCCTGAAGGTCGATGCCCGGATAGCCAAACATGCGGCTTACAGTTACCAACTCTTCATCATTGATCTTTAGGATGTTGCAACGCTTCATAGAGTTGCACAGTATCTCCTTGTTATAGAAACCCTGGCGCAGATTTACGTCGAATACTATCAGAGGATTATTTTCGGCCGGAATAGCATCAAGAAAACGGTTGATTGTGGTGCGTGACACTACGTTGCGCTGAGCCAGCGAACCGAAGCATACGGCAGTCGTGCGTTCGGCCAACTGTTCGAGCATGGCAGTATATGGTATGTTGTCCCAAGCCACGTTTTCTTTGATTTCGTACTGTGGCACACCGGCCTGATCTATTTCAACCTGCACTGTTCCTGTAGGGTACGGTACGGTTTCTATACGGTGTGTAAGTCCCTTTGATACAAAGTTTTCGATGATTTCTTTACCGAGTGCATCATCACCCACAGCACTTACAACGCAGCTTGGCAGTCCGAATTGCGATACGTGGTATGCAAAGTTGGCAGGAGCGCCACCTATTTTCTTACCTTCGGGCAGAACGTCCCACAGGGCTTCTCCCATTCCTATTACGAGTCCTTTCATGATATTATATTATTTTATATTTTTGATTTTCAATGTGTAATACAGGAGATAAACGACACCTACAGTCATCACAGCCACTGCGCCTATCTGGCCTACGGCATCGGCAGCGAAACCCATTGCCAAGGGGAAGATTGTGCCGCCAAACAGTCCCATAATCATCAGACCCGACACTTCGTTTTTCTCATTCGGGCTATAGACCAATGCCTGGGAGAAAATGACTGAGAAAACGTTTGAATTACCGAAGCCGATAAGGCCGATTCCGATATATATCATGGTAAGAGTGTCGCACACCAATAGCATGGCCATTGCAACGAGCATCATTATAACGCTGATACCTAAGAAGAGTTTCGGCGACATGGAACGCAGAAGGAATGCACCGAGGAAACATCCTGCCGTGCGGAAGATGAAATAGATACCTGTTGCCAGTCCGGCTTCTTCGAGCGGAAGGGTAAGGCGTTCCATGATGATTTTGGGAGCTGTGGTATTGGTGCCAACATCAATGCCCACGTGGCACATGATGCCGAGAAAGCATAGGAGTATGAAGGGGCGGCCGAGGAGTTTGAGACATTCGCCCATGCCCGAGGCTTTGTCGGGACGTTCTTCCTGTATGGGAGTGGCTGCAAGCAGCGAGATAGACAGGAAGCTGACAACGGCATAGATGGCAAACAATGCGCGCCAACCAAGTCCGAAGGTCGGGAAATATGTGGTGGCTCCCCAGGCGGCCAATATGGGAGCCAAAAATGATGCTATGGCCTTTACAAACTGACCGAAGGTGAGTGTCGACGCCAGCTTATCGCCGCTGATAAGGTTGGTGACGAGCGGATTGAGCGAGGTCTGCATTATGGCATTGCCTATGCCGAGCAGCGAGAATGCAATAAGCATCACATTGTAGCTGTCGCCGGTCACAGGGATAATAAGAGATACCGCTGTGACGATAAGGCTTATCAATACGGTCTTTTTACGTCCTATCTTATTCATCAGCATGCCCGTGGGCACTGAGAATATAAGGAACCAGAAGAATACAAGCGATGGGAAAAGATTGGCCTGCGAGTCGGTAAGGCCCAAATCTTTCTGTACATAATTTGACGCTGTACCTACAAGGTCGACGAATCCCATTGCAAAGAAGCAGAGCATCACAGGAATCATCTGCATCAGTTGCCCCTTCTTGTCGGTCACAAGGTTATAGTTATTTTCCATTGGATGAATTGTTATTTTTCGGTATTTATAGTGAATATTTTAAGGTTCTTGATTTTTGCACTCGCGCCGTCTGTATTGACAGTGAGCTTGTTATAAGGCTCGGTAGGGAATACGAGGTTGGTCATGACGCCTTTGCCGTCGTTGGCAAAAACCTCTATGCTGGCGCGGTCAACAAAGATACGTACCGGCAGGGTTCTACCGCCGTTGAATACAGGAGTTGTAGTCACTGCCGGGAAATCCTGGCTGAAGTCAACTATGCCGCTTTCACGACGGTCAAACGACAATGTTTCGTAATTGGGTGCATAGGTCATAACTGATTTCTCGCCTTTGTCGTTGCTGAATGTCAGCGAGAGCGAACCTGCTTTTCCAGGTTCTATATTCATGATTATCTCGCATACGCCGTCGTTCTCTGCAGGCAGGCTGAAAGTTTTGCCTTTCTTGTTCACGCTCACTGATTTTGCATTTACAATCTCTTTGCCTCGAAGCGCATTGAGCTCGGGAGAGGGCACGGAAGCTGCATATATTTGGCCGTCAGCACCGGTAAAGAGGCTGATCTCACGCGGCAGGGTGTTGGCCGAGCGGAATTGCTTGGTAGGAACTTCGGCTGCATATTGCCAGTTGCTCATCCAGCCTATTGCTGTGCGGCGGTTGTCGGGAGCATCGCTCCAACTCACTATGGCATAGTTGTCTTTACCATAATCAAGCCACTTGGTGGGTACGCTGCCATTGGCATCAGTGTCAGCCGTAAATGTTTTTCCGTCAAAGTCGCCTATGAAATATTGTATGCCGCTGCCACCGAATGGGCCACCGGGATTGATATTGCATAAGAGCACCCATTTCTTGCGGTCGGTGCCGTCTACGGGAAGTTCAAACAGGTCGGGACACTCCCATACGCCATCCTGCGCGCCAAGTCCCTTGCCGAAACTGCTCTGCAGAGTCCATTCCTTCATGTCGTGAGATGTGAATATGAGCATTTCTTTGTCGAGGGCATGCGCCAGTATCAGGGTCCAGTGTTTTGTATCGGGATTCCAGAACATGTTCGGGTCGCGGGCCTCGCTCTCAAGAGTTATCACCGGATTTCCGGGATAGATGGTGAATGTGTTGCCGTTATCGTGGCTGTAGGCAAGGCTTTGAATCTGGCTCGCACCGGCTGAGGTATACATTGCTATCACCGCATCCTTGCCGAAGCCGGCACTGTTTTCATGGTCGATGGCCGAACTGCCACTGAATACCGATCCCAGTCCGTTAGGCTCTATTGCCGCAGGGTGATGTTCCCAGTTCACAAGATCTGATGATGATGAATGTCCCCAGGTCATGTTCTGCCACTTGGAGCCGTAGGGATTCCATTGGTAATAGAGGTGCCATTTGCCATCCTTGTAAAACATACCGTTGGGGTCGTTCATCCATCCATACAAAGGTGTGTGGTGATACGCCGGACGATATTTTTCTTGATTTGTGACGTCAATCGAGTCAGTAAGCTGAAAATTGCTCCAGCAGGCATCTTCCTTGGCCTCGCGCACGGTAGAGCGGTTCTGCGAGGTGACGATGTTCAGCACCACATCATGCCCCTTGTAGGGGGTAAGATCCAAAGGCATCGAATAGTCAACCTTGGATTTTGCCAGACGTACATATATAGTACGGTCGAGTTTACCGTCGACCACTACATTCACGGTGGCATCATCGTAGGCTTCCTGCACCGGAAGCATGAGATATTTTGAATCCCCCACGACCCTTACCAGAGTATTATTGGTGCCGAGGTGCTCAACTTTTACGCCGTCTGACGCCATCACAGTAAAACCTGTCATACACGCCATATAAACAGCCGCTATAGAAATTGTTGATTTAATAATTGCTTTCATATCTATGGTATTTTGTTTAGGTCAAAAACTATGCTGCAAAACTACTACAAAAAAAAGACAGAACATATTAATAATTGAGCATTAAGTAGTAAAAATGTTGCATCGCCCAAAAAATAATAGTGAATGCACTGTTTTTCATTATATTATAATTAACTTTGCAATACCGATAAAATCTGATCTGAACCAATGATGCACAGAATAGTATTATATGCAATAGGATTTATGATGCTGCTCCCGCTCACATCATGTCGGGAAGAAAAGCATTATCGCATAGGTATATCGCAATGCAGCCAGGACGACTGGCGCTCTAAAATGAACGATGAGATTCATCGCGAGATAATGCTCCATCCTGAGGCTGAGGTGGAAATACGCTCGGCCGATGACAGCAACGAGAAGCAGATAGCCGACATCAGCTATTTCAAGGAGAACGATTTTGATATAATAATTGCCGCCCCTAATGAAGCCGACGCAATCACTCCGATTATAAAGGAAGTGTATGAGTCGGGAATACCCGTCATTGTATTTGACCGTGATATCAACGGTGATACCTACACCGCAAATCAAGGCGTTGACAACTATGGCATAGGAACAGCTGCCGCACAATATGCCTACAGCATTACAGGCGATAAAGCCAAAGTGATTGAAATATACGGTTTGGCAGGCTCTACACCGGCCATACAGCGGCACAATGGCTTTGTGGACGAAGCCGCTAAACTCGGGATGGACATAATTGACTCAGCTCACGGCAACTGGAATTATGAAGATGCCGCCGTAGTGGCTGATTCACTGCTTTCATTGCATCCCGACGTCGATCTTATATATGCACACAACGACCGCATGGCCATAGGCGCGTCGGAGATGGCTCAAAAGAAAGGCATGGATGTGAAAGTCATAGGCATAGATGCCGCTCCCGAGATAGGAATCAAAGCTGTTGCCGACGGAGTCATCGACGCCACCTTCCTATACCCTACCGAGGGTTACAAGCTGATACGCACCGCATTGGCCATACTCGAGGGCAAGCCGTTTGAAAGGGAAAGCACCCTACCCGTTTCGTCGGCTGTGGATAAGACCAATGCTGATATATTGCTCCTTCAGAACGAATCGCTTAAAGAGGAATCGGCCAAGATAAAGTTGCTGAAATCGCAGGTAGATGATTATTGGAGCAGACATTCGGCTCAGACTACCCTTTTCTATGCCGCCATAGTTATCCTTGTGCTGTTGTTCGGATTGTTATTCATGGTTTTAAGGGCCTTCTGGCTTCATAAACGACACCTAAAGGAACTTGTAGAACAGAATAAGCTGCTGGCTCAACAGCGCGATACCGAAAAGAAACTGAATGAGCAACTTAACGCAGCCACACAGTCAAAGCTGGTATTTTTTACCAATGTATCGCATGACCTGCGCACCCCGCTTACGCTGATAGCAGAGCCTGTGGAACAGCTCGAAATGGCCGATTACCTTACGCCACAACATCATGCGTTGATAAAGATTGCGAGTAAGAATGTAAAGATACTACGCCGGCTTATCAATCAGATTCTTGATTTCAGAAAATACGAGAACGGCAAGCTCACGGTCAATCTGTCTGAGGTTCACATTGCCGAACTCATGCGCGACTGGACTGAATCGTTCAATGCCATTGCCCGCAAACGGGATATCAAGCTCAATGTCGACATACTGATTGATTCTTCGGTTACTCTTGCCATCGATGTTGAAAAAATAGAACGTGTATTCTTCAATCTTATGTCAAACGCCTTCAAATATACGGCCGACAACGGCAAGATTCACCTTGTATGCTCTTGCGATGACTCGCAACTGATATTCTCGGTTGAAGATACCGGCCAGGGGATAGCCGTGGAAGATCTGGGCAATATTTTCGACAGATTTTATCAGGTTGACAAGATACATCCCAACGGGTCGGGCATAGGTCTTTCACTTGCCAAGGCTTTCATAGAGCTGCACGGCGGTTCGATAGATGTGGAAAGCATTTTGGGCAAAGGCAGTAAGTTTACGGTAATGCTGCCTGTGCGCCATGTGAGCGAGAATGCCGCCACCAATGTTTCTCGCATGATAACTGACAGCGAGGTAAACGCCGAACTCGGTAATATCGAATTGGAAACAGTTAACGATGGCGACGGCAAACCTCTGCTTCTGATTATTGACGACAATGCCGACATACGCAAGATGATACGCGAACTGCTCTCGGCCGACTACCGTATTATTGAGGCTGCAAACGGCAAGGACGGTATAAGGCTCGCTTCAAAATATGTACCCGACCTTATTATATGTGACGTGATGATGCCAGTGATGGATGGTCTGGAGTGCTGCCGCCGCATCAAGGATGAAATAACCACCTCGCACATACCGGTGCTCATGCTTACCGCCTGCAGCATGGACGAGCAGCGCATACAGGGCTATGAGAGCGGTGCCGACGGCTATCTGTCGAAACCGTTCAACAGCAAGATGCTGAGCATGCGGTGTGAAAACCTGATAGAAAACCGCAAACGCATCAAGAACCTGTTGGGAGCAACTCAGGAAGTAAAAGCCTCAGCTCCCAAGGCCGAGGAAAGACCTGCTGCACCCGATGTGCAACCCGACATTGACAATGAATTCTACGCCAAATTTGTGGAACTTGTCAACAAAGAGATGGGCAACCCGGATCTTAATATCGACACCCTTGCCGCCAAAATGGGCATAGGCCGCTCTCAATTCTACCGCAAAATAAAAGCCCTTACCAACTATTCACCTGTAGAACTGCTCAGAAAAATGCGTCTGACCAAAGCAAGAGAACTGCTCGCCACCACCGACCGGTCGATAAGCGAGATTGCTTACGGAGTGGGGTTCTCGGCCCCGGCCTATTTCACCCGCGTGTTCAGAGAGATGTTTGATGAATCTCCGTCAGAAATGAGAACGCGCCTGGGCATAAAGGGTTGAACCATCAAAGAATCTTTTCACTATAAGGACACATCACTGCAAAGAAAGATGTGTCCTTATATTTCATAGCTTATCACAGGTCTGCGATAAGCTATGAAAAATTGTGCATTGTATAGTAAAATTGATGCATTGTTCAAAAATTAATAGTCAATGCAACATGCTTAATAACGCTTATATACAAACCGTTAATAACTTTGCCGCAGAATTTAAACCAAAAATTAAATAACATGAAAAAAACAATTCTCAGTGCCTTAATTCTATTACTTTCGGTAATAGCAGCACATGCACAGAATCTTACTGTGCACGGGACCGTTGTTTCGGCTGTCGATAATGAGCCCCTTATCGGCGCCAGCGTTATTCTTGAATCCAAAGCAGCGACAGGTGTCGCTACCGACATTGACGGGAATTTCGTGATAACCGTACCCGAAGGTTCAAACCTTGTTGTATCCTACATAGGATATAAGTCACAGACCGTGAAAGCAGAAAGCCACATCACAGTAGCTCTTGTAGAAGACAACGAACTCCTCGACGAGGTTGTGGTTGTCGGTTACCAGACAATGAAGAAAGCCGACCTCACAGGTTCTGTATCGGTAGTCAACACCAAAGCGCTCGAAACATCAGCAGATACCGACCCCATGCGAGCCTTGCAGGGTAAAGTACCCGGCATGACCATCACGGCCAACGGTTCGCCCAGCGGCACCGGTTCTGTACGTATACGCGGTATCGGTTCATTCAATGCCTCACAGGATCCTCTGTTTGTCATTGACGGTGTTCCCACAACCGCCACTCTGAACTCACTCAACATGAACGACATCGAGAGCATGCAGGTGCTCAAGGATGCAGCTTCTGCCTCAATCTACGGTTCTCGGGCTGCCAACGGTGTTGTAATCATAACCACAAAAAAGGGCAAGGCAAACAGCGACAAGGTAAATGTAAGCTTTTCAGCTAATCTCACCGGCCAGTTCTACAACGGTCAGTCAAAGATGAAATTGCTGAATACAGCCGGATATGCCACCGCAATGGCACAGGCTGCTCTGAATGATGGCCTTGACCCCGTTGCCTATGCTTCAAGCTACGGACTCAACCTCAACGCAGAGTCGGGCTATCCCATCTCGGTATATGATATTGCCACCGGTAAGTATAACAATTACACCGTAAACGGTTTCTACGACGGTTATATCAATTCCAAGAGAACAATGCTGATGTCTGATACCGACTGGCTCAATGAAATCTCACGCACCGGCTTCTCGCAGAGCTACGATGCCTCGGTCTCAAAAGCCACCGATTCGTTTACCGCTCTGTTCTCGCTTGGATATAAGAAAAATGAAGGTATACTCAAATATACCAGCTTTGAAAACATATCGGCGCGTATCAACACTTCATTCAATATTTCACCGGTCGTAACCGTAGGCGAGAATTTCACTCTTACATATACCGATCAGGTAGACATGCAGCCGCTTGAAAATGCCCTGAAGATGCCTTCAATTGTACCTGTATTTGAAAAGGACGGCGTGACATACGGCGGCCCGGTAGGAAGTATGGCTGACCGCCAGAATCCTCTGCGCGAGCTTGCATTCAACAAAGACAATGCACTCAATGTATGGCGTCTGTTCGGTAATGCCTACATCGACATCAAACCCATCAAGGGACTTTTACTCCGCTCAAATTTCGGTCTTGACTACGATGCTGCATTTATCCACTCATACAACTATACTTTCCACAGCGACATCGTAAACAACGATACAAACTCAACCACTCTCTCACAGGCCAATGATTCAAAATGGACCTGGACCAACACCGCCAATTACAACTTCTCTTTGAAAGAAGACCATAACTTCACAGTTCTTGCCGGTATGGAAATGTTCCGCCAGAGCCGCATCGACTTCTCGGGATATAACGAGAATTATGATATAGAGACTCCCGACTATATGTACCCCGACGCATCTTCAGGCGTTGAACGCTCTACAGGTAACAAGTCGGCATACGCGTTGGTATCATTCTTCGGCAAACTCGACTACAACTGGCGAAATCTGCTTCTGGCCTCATTCACAATCCGCCACGACGGTTCTTCACGTTTCGGCAGCAACAACCGCTACGGTACATTCCCCGCTGCCACTCTTGGCTACCGCATTTCCGAAAACATCAAGAAAACATGGCTTGATGATCTTAAAGTAAGGCTTTCGTGGGGTAAGACCGGTAACCAGGCTATATCAAACACCGCTCGCTATGCCCTCTACATAGCCGACTATGGCAGCGACCGCGTAACCTCTACTGCTTATGACCTCCTTCTTCAGCAGAGCGGTATCTTCCCCTCAGGTTACTACGCAAGCCAGACAGCCAATCCCAATTTGAAATGGGAAACAACAATCCAGTACAATGCCGGTCTTGACTTCGGTATGTTCAGAAACCGGCTTACCGGTTCGGTTGACGCCTACATCAAGGATGTGAAAGATATGCTTATCATTCCCGCATATCTCGGTTCAATGGGCGAAGGCGGCGCCTCGTGGCTCAACGGCCCCTCACTGCGCAACTGGGGTATGGAATTTCAGGTAGGATGGCGCGATGAACTCGCCTGCGGCCTTGGCTACCGGGCTTCGCTCAACCTTGACTTCTTCCGCAACAAAGTCACTTACCTTCCCTCTACCACTACCGGCTCATACGCACATACAACTACCGAAAATCTTGTTCAGGCAAAACGTCCTTACGGTTCAATCGTAGGCTATGTATTCGACGGCCTGTTCCAGTCTCAGGACGAAGTACTCGCATACGGTCAGGACAACGCACGTGTCGGTGGTATGAAATATGCCGACCTCAACGGCGACGGCAAGATCACACCCGACGACCAGACATGGATTTTCAACCCCGTACCCGACCTGTCGTTCGGTCTTAACGTAGAATTAAGCTACAAGAACTTCGATTTTCAGATGTTCTGGCAGGGTGTACTCGGACAGGATGTATACAACAATCAGAAATTCCAGAACGACTTCTGGAGTGTTACCGATGCCGGCAGCAACAAGGGTGTACGCGTACTTGACGGATGGTTGCCCAATGTCAACACATCATCAACAATCCCCATGCTCACCACCAACAACAAGGGTGACGAGGGCCGCACTTCATCATACTTTGTGGAAAACGGTTCATACGCCAAACTCCGCACACTGCAACTCGGCTACAGCCTGCCCTCAAAAGTTCTCTCCAAACTGCGTATGAGCAGAGCGCGCGTATATGTTTCAGGACAGAATCTTCTCACAATCAAGAGCAACAGCCTTACTTGCACAGATCCTGAAAACCCCAACTGGGCATATCCTATTCCTACATCTGTATCATTCGGCGTTCAGGTTGACTTCTAACTTTAAAAATCAAAAATCATGAAATCTATCAAGATATTTCTTCTTTCCCTTCTGACATTGGGAGCTTCGGCATGCAATGACTTTATCGACGTGCCCCCGACCGGAGTGGTAGACGGCGACCTCGCCTACTCACAACCCGATAAGATGGTAAACGCTGCATACGCCTCTCTGGGCGACTGCTGGTTCAGCTATCCGTTCAATCTTTGGCCATACGGCGACCTCAGTTCCGACGACTGCCTCAAGGGTGGCGGCGGCACAACCGACACCGGCTATCATCCTATGGAAATATGGTCGACCCTGACCTCCACACCCGGCGAGCTCGATGAACTTTGGTACAGATTATATTGCAATATCTCGCGCTGCAACAGAGCGTTAGTGGCTCTTGAACAATCCGGCGCAGATGTGCTTGGAGAAAAAACAGCCGCTCAACGCGTAGGCGAAGTTCACTTTCTGCGCGGACACAGCTACTTCAAGCTGCTCACTATGTTCCGTCAGATTCCATGGATCGACGAGGAAGTGTTCAAAAACAGCACACAGGAACAGACACCCAACAATCAGTATACATACGAACAGTTGTTTGAAAAAGTCATCAACGAATTTGAACTCGCCTACAACGCCCTGCCCGAAGAAGTTGAAGACGGCGGAGGCCGAGCAAACCGCATCGCCGCAGCCTCTTACCTTGCCAAATGCTACCTTACACTGGCCTGGGGCGATGGTTATGAAGCTACAAATGGCGTGAACTTCATCAACGAGGAATATATGAAGAAGGTGGTTGAATATACCGAGGTGGTAAAGAATTCCAAATATGGTTATCTCGCTGATTTCGGCGACATCTTCCTGCCCGAATACAAAAACAGCTCCGAGTCGGTTTTCGCTGTGCAGACCTCGCAATATACCGAAGACAACACACGCTATGGCCGCGCCAACTGGTCAAACATGCTCAACGGCTGCTGGGGAATGTGGTCATGCGGTTGGGATTTCCACAAGCCCTCACAGGATCTTGTGAATGCTTACAAGACCAAGAACGGCCTTCCGATGTTTGATGACTATGACAAAACCGACGAATACCCCGTCAGCGGCACCGTCACAGACCAAAAGTGGGATCCGCGTTTGTTCCACACCGTAGGCATGCCTACCTTCCCCTACAAATACGAGGATGAATATCTTATGACTAAAGATAACTCCCGCACACCCAACACCTACGGTTTCTATACATCGCTTAAGGACGTCCCCCGGCGCAGCGCCGGCGAAACATTCGACGGCTCATGGCAGGCCTTTGCGATGAACGACTATGTATTCCGCTATACCGATGTTATGCTGATGCGTGCCGAGGCACTTATCGAGCTTGGTCGTCTTGAGGAAGCTCGTGGTATCGTGAACGACATTCGTCAGCGCGCCGCCAACTCGATAGACAAGCACATCAGTTATGCCAAAGACTATTGCGAGATCGCACTCTATTCATCTACCGATTTCAGCGACAAAGACAAGGCCCGTACACGTCTGCGCTGGGAACGCCGCCTTGAAATGGCAATGGAGAGCAGCCGATACTTCGATCTGCGCCGCTGGGGTGTTGCATCAACAGTGCTGAACGCATATTTTGAAAAAGAAAAGAATGCAAGCTACGACGGTGTGAAATACGGTCAGTATTATCAGGACGCTCATTATACAGCCGGAAAGAACGAGTTTTATCCCATTCCTTACAATCAGCTGTACTACGTACCCGGTCTTTACGTTCAGAACAAAGGTTATAACTAAACGAGAATAAGAAATGAAAAAGATACAACATAAATGACTGAATCCATATCTAAAAATACATTGACAAGACACTCAAAGACAAGATAAAATCAGTTTTAACAGGCTCTAAGGTAAAAGGATTGGTTAAGGAATGCCCGCTAAAAGTTTTTTTATGACTTTTAGCGGGCATTTCGTTCATTGTAACCATCCGGGAAATGGTCCGGTTGATTATTCATACGGATACGGTTATTCGCTTAAGCCTGCAATTTGGTTTGCCGTCTGAGTATTTTGCGTATGGTTTTCCACTTGGGGAATATTGCCCATGGGCGTATAGGGCTGTAGCTCACAAGTATCAGTATCACCGATAATATGGCCACAACGAGCAGCCATCCATATATCTCTTTCATTGATACTATCAATGCGTGTTGCTGAACCGTGCCATAGAGCTGTCCGAGCGGAATATAGATTATATCGGTATTAAAGTCTGTGAAACGTGCTCCGATGAGCGAGGCGTTTTTAGCCATCGTATGTCTGAGCAACTCGCCTACGAGGGCCGGGCCCAGTGTGGCGCCCATCACCGCTCCCGTGAAGCCGTTTACGGTAAGTGCCTGCGGGAATACAAAAAAATGCAGGCCGCTTTGAACGATAGAGGTGAGGAATACGATGGAGATGATCACCGATGCAAAACCGCGGGTAAACAAGGGGAGGAAAAGCATCTCCTTTTCAACGCCGTAGTCTATCATGAAGTAGAACCAGGCCAGATATACTGCCGCCAGAGCAAATCCTATGGCTGTCATCGTCTTATAACGCCATTTATGCAAGGCAAACGTGAAATATGTGAACGCACAGCCCACTGCTATTCCGGCTAATACATACCAGTTGAGGTCTATGAGATTGGTTTCGTCAAAGCCAAGTATGGTGGCGGCATAACTGTGTTCAAACACGTGCTCGGTAGCCATTAAGGTGAAAAACACCAGATATATCATGGTAGCACGCACCACATTGCGGTTTGTAAGGGCCTGAAACGATATGTACGGATGATGCAGAAACGAAGCTCGCCACAGATTAATGGCAAGACACACCATACCCAATATGGTTGCGCCTGTGATTTCTTCAGCTTCCCACCAATCATAGAAGTTGCCGTACACGCATATAAAGGTGAAGCACAGCATGAATATGCTCCATAACACCGCACCTATCCAGTCAATACCCAACAATGGTATCTGCACAGGCCCTTTTACCGGACGTACCAATATCAGTACCATAAGCATCATCAGAGCCAGCAGCCCGCTCATCACCAGGTGCATATATTCCCATTGCGAGAAAAATGCTGTATAAATGGTTGCGATACCGCACAGCTGAATCACACCGTCGACCACGAGATACACGTAGCAGAAGAATATAGCCATATCGCGCACAGGTGTCAGCCACAGCTGTATGGTTGAATTGCATACAAATGTAGCCCACATACGGAACCATCCGGCCACAAAGCAAGCAGCAACCAGCACAGGCACACTTGCTGTATGCGCGCAGATGAAGTTTGCGGCTATAAGAACCGCACCGCAAATGAGCAATCCCACGCGGTTGGAGAAGCGGAACTTAAGCCTGAACATCACGGCGAAATTTATCGACATTCCTACAAGCGAGGCGTAGCCGGCCATAAGTATATCCTCCTGCATCAGAGCTGTTGTGCCTACCATATCAGTGGCAGCGGCAAGGTACACTCCTCCTGAAAACTGTACAATCAGCACAAAGAAGATAAAAAGCCATGGCTTCAACCGGCGTGGCACGTAGTTTGGAACATCGGGTATATCGAAAGGACCCTGAGGTCCATGCCAATTTCCCATATCAGTATTTCACCTCACATTCTACATTCATTCCGGCACGTAGAAGGTCGAGGCCGGTGGTGTCGGTCAGCTCTATCCTCACGGGAATTCGCTGTCTTACTTTTACAAAGTTACCGGCTGAGTTATCCTGCGGAAGCAAAGACAAAGCCGCTCCGGTAGCGGTGGACACCGACACGACCTTTCCGGTGAATGACTTGTCGGGAAGAGCATCTACTTTTATTTCAACCTCACTGCCGGGATGTATATGCTTAAGCTGTGTTTCTTTATAGTTTGCTGTTATCCATACATCAGAGCTGTCGACCACATCGAGCAGAGTCTGACCCGGCTGTACAAGCTGGCCTATCTGTATCTCTTTGCGCGATGCGTAACCGTCGCAAGGAGCGGTAATAACAGTGTATGACAGGTTGAGTTGAGCTGTTTCGAGCACAGCCTTTGCCAATTCAATTCCCGCGTCGTTCTGAGCTATACGCTGACGGGTTTCGGCAACTACCGATGTAGTGGCCGAGCGTTGACGGGCAAGCATCTCATAGCGGGCTTTTTTAGCCTTGTAGTCTGTTTCCATACCGTCATATTGCTGACGGGTGACAGCGTCCTTCGCGAGCAGTTTGCGATATCGTTCAAGGTCAACAGCTGCATTTTCCATCAGTATCTTGGCCTCAGCGATTGAAGACTCGCTTACAGCCACATTGGCGGTTGCAACGCCCACACTTCGATCGGCAACGGTGCGTCCGGCAAGTGCGTTCTGATAGTCGGCATTGGCCTGAGCCACACGCAGACGCATATCGGCATCGTCGATTATCACGAGGGTATCACCCTTTTTCACAGGCTCATATTCCTTGAAGCGTATTTCCTTGATATAACCCTGTACACGGCTGTTGACCGGAACTATCTGACGTTGTACCTGAGCATTGTCTGTAAACTCCACATTGCCCGGATGTATGAACTTGGACGCGACCCAGATGCCGGCGGCAATGATTACAGCGAGGGTGACTGTGTAGGATATTATTTTTTTAGTACGGTGTTTCATATTTTTCCTGAAGTAAACAGAAGTTTATAATAATAGTATATGATATTTATGCGTGCGTTGACAAGCTGCTGCTCTGCATCGAGTTTTGAATTGGCAGCATCGAGCATATCGGTTATAAGTGCCATGTCAGCCGAATATCGGGTGAACACTGTTGAATAATTGCGCTCGGCCAGTTCCACGCTTTTTTGCCGGGTGTTTAGTTCCTCGTAAGCCTCAAGATAGCGTATGTAGTCGGCTCTTACGGCGAGTTCGGTGTTTTCTCGGGCGGCGGCGAGTTCATCTATGGCATGCACAGTGGCCACTCGGCTGCGCGATAATGATTTATTGGTCTTGAACAGCGATGATATGTTGTAGCTTACGCCCACGCCCACATACCAATAGCTGAGATTGCGGTTTATAGGCGGCACCTCAACCAGGATGGGGCCGTCGATACTCCAACCGGCCTGTAATCCTATTTTGGGAAGGCGTTCCGCCTTGGTAAGATCCTCAGCTTTGCGCGAGATGGCGACCTTTGACTGCGCCAATCTTATTACGGGAGAATTGACTGTAGCATCCTCCTGCCATAATGATTCGCTCGCTGAAGGCAGCGATTTATTAAGTATGGTTGTATCGGGCAACACCACTGTACCCTGTGGCAGTCCTGCAATTGTTACCAGGTTTTCATTGAGGATATCAAGGGTATTGTTAATCTTGATCAATTGCAGTTCAAGATTGGAAACCAGCAGCTCATATCGGGTGATGTCGTTCTGCAAGGCCACCCCTTGCTCATAGCGGGCGTGCATTTCATCGAGCACTTTTCTTGCCTGAGCTACGTTTTTCTCAACTACAACGCGCAGATTGTTGAACTTGTAAATATCAAGATAAAAGCCGGTGAGCTGAAAACGTATGTTGTCGCGCTGTAACTCGGTAGCATAGCGTGAGGCTGTAAGTTTAAGCTCGGCAAGCTTAATGCCCGAAGTGATGGCACCGCCTGTATATACCGGCTGTGTAACATTGAGTGCCAGGGCGTTGCCGTAATGCGGTATAGGCGCTTTGGCGTAGTCCGAGAAATTGCGCTTGGTGGTAAAACCGTCGCCTATATAGCTGAATGACAGCGAAGCATTGATGTCGGGCAATCTGCCGGCACGTGCTACACTTATTTCGTGATTAGCTTCCTCCTCTGCTGAAAATGAGGGGCGTAATTGCGTACTGTTTCTTTCAGCACTCTCAAACAACTGTTCGAGTGTTATCACTGACGGGTCTTGACCGACAGCACGCACCCCCGTGCCCAACAGGACCGCACAAAGCAGCCCCGTGAGCAATCGTTGATTGTTCATAAAAAATCGGGAATAAAATGTGAATAATGAATATCAGACGTTATCCGTCAATCGTCCGACGGTATACGACTGTCCTGAAATCAAATCAGATTTTTAGAAACTGTTTAAATTTATTTATCGCAGGATTTGAGAAGGATTGTCATTTGGATTTTTGATATTGATGATGGAGTTTAGTGGCTCCTAAATGACTGAATCCATATCTAAAATACATTGACAAGACTCTCAATGACAAGATAAAATAAATTTTAAACAGTTTCTTAATGCCGGCAAAGGCCTGCGGTGCTCTTCCAGTTTTCCTTAAAAGCGTAATTCTGCACGTGTGCTGTGATGATGCTTGTCGCTGTATTTATTATCATTTTTCTTACCGCTCTTTGTGAACGGCACTGCAAAATTACAAAAAAATCATAAAAAATTGATTATTCGGATTGTCAAATTCTATTTTTAAAACAAGTTTTATAAATAACGGCGGGAAGCCGTAACAGCCCCCGCCGCCATCAAAAGGTTTATTGAAGGATTTATCTGTGCTGATCTCGGCCTTTGCCGCCACGCTGACGAGGCTGCATGGGTTTTGCGTCTTCTGTCAATTTCAGTTCGCTGCCATTTGAAAGTTCCACTTCATAGCCACCGCGCTTACGAGAAATCTCAACTATGCTTTGGCCTTTGAAGTTTGTTTCAACGTATTTAGCTATGGCTGAGGGCACTATTGCAGCCGGAACTGATGTACCTTTGGCCGCCTTTACCTCTTTCCAATTACCGTCAGAGATAAAGTCAACCTCGGCACCGCTGGTGAAATCCACCTCGTATTCCATGCCTCGGCGGCCGTTGTCTTTTTCCACTTTTCTTACCTGATCATTGGCAAAGTATTTTGTTATGAATGTCTGTGCAGCTTTGGGCAACTCGTTACGGTTGATGGGTGTACCGGCAAAAATAGATGCCGATGCAGCTGTGCTGAGAAGCAGCAGAGTTAAGAACTTTTTCATCTGTCTTTTTATTATTTAGTTTGAATTAAATTGTTTAGATTGTTGAAAACAGCAATATATTTACGGCCGGCAGGAACGGGCCGGGGGAAGTGATGCATGTACACAGTCTTGTTTGCGAATTTCTCAATAAAGGGCACAGCTATTATATAAGACCTGTGGATTCTTATGAAACTGTCGTCGGGCAGCTTGGCCTCAATATCCTTCATCGTTATCTGCGGGACAACAGTGGGCAGATCTTTCCTGAAAATCTTCACATAATTATCCATAGCCTCTATCACAATTATATCTTTGAGGTTAACCACCACGTTCTTATGATCGGCCTTTAGAGTAATGAATCCGGCGGCAGTGTCTGAATCGGTATACTGCAGATACTTTTTGGCCTTGGCCATCGCACGCTCAAACCGGGGGTAAAATATGGGCTTGTGCAAAAAGTCGACCGCATCTGCATTAAAGCCGTCAAGAGCATAATTGGCATAGGCAGTGGTGAATATCAGGCATGTGCCCGCGGGCAGTTCTTTGGCAAGTTCCACTCCGTTGTGAGAATTCATTTCTATATCAAGAAACACTATTTGAGGTTTTGACGAGCGTACACACTCCATACCTGCCACGGGCGATGTGAAACATTCGAGTTCTATATCTCCATACCTGTTACAGTATTCCTTGATTATACTCAGAGCTATCGGCTCATCATCTATAGCCACACACTTTATCATACAGATAAGTCAATACTAAGTTTAACAAAAAAGAATTGTCCGTCATTCTCGATGTTGATTTTATGTTTGCCGGGATAAAGCAGTTCAAGCCTTTTACGGCAATTTTCTATTCCCATGTGTTCGCCTATACGTTTTACGGGGAAAATACGGTTTTCAGTAGCGAATGTAAGTTTGCCGTCCTTCTCGGTCAAGCTGATAATTATATTGCTCTTTTCAACCGGCGATATTCCATGCTTGAAGCAATTTTCTACAAACGTCACCAACAGCATCGGCGGTATTTTCAAATCTTCATTTATTATATCAACATCCATAGTCACCGTAGTCATGCCGTTCAAACGCAACGACTGCAATTCAACGTATTGCCTTATATAATCGGTCTCGTCGGATAACGGTACAAAATCGCGCTGCGAGGTAGTGTGAATATAGCGGAGCATCGAAATATATTTTTCCAATGATTCAAGAGCCTTATCGTCATGGGTCAGAAACAGACCATACAGCGAGTTGAGGGTATTGAACATGAAATGAGGCTTTATCTGAGCCTTATATAATTCAATCTCGGCACGGTCGCGCTCGGCTTCCACGGCGCGGCGGCGCGATTTCTGCAAATTGGCCTGGGTGAGCAAGCCTATGGCAAAACTGAAAGACTCCACTATCATGAACAGGGACCAAACAGCTTGCTGATATTGCTGTATCATGGGGAATACCCGCGTGATGCCCTCATCATGGATATTAGGTTTGGGAGTATACAAGCTCACCGTGGTCAAAAAATATGTTATGACCACAGAAGTCACTATCAGGCATACACTTATCCACCTGCACCTTTTATCTCTGAATAACAGAGGTACGGTCATTACTCTGTTAAGAAAATAAAGGGCATACAGCCATACTCCTACAGTAACCACGTACCATTGGAAATTATGGAACCATCTTTCTACCGGAAATATCATCACCATAAACGGCAACACTATGAGGCAGAAAACTACATCTATGTATTTCGACAAATTCTTCATGCAGAGGAAGCCTTGGAATTACAAACGCAAAGTTAAGTATTTTTGAATTAATGAGGTGATTCGATGTGTGTAGTTCGCCACCACATCCGGGTATTTGGTCACTTAATATACAGACCCGTGTTTTAGCATAAAGTTTAATGGATTAATTTTGCCCTAAAGTCAGGATAAACCATAAAATAAAACCGACTATATAAAGTCATCAACCTCAATATAAAAATGACAGTAAAGACATTCATAGACCGCCCTATTCTTGCCGGCGTCATTTCAGTGCTGATAGTTATACTCGGTATTCTGGGCTTGGTACAGCTTCCGATCGAACAATTCCCTAACATAGCGCCCCCTACTGTGCGTGTGCAGGCATCGTATACCGGTGCCAATGCCGAGACTGTAATGAAAAGCGTCATCGTACCTCTTGAAGAATCGCTCAATGGTGTTGAGGATATGATGTACATGACATCGACGGCTACCAATACCGGCACCGCATCAATAACCATATATTTCAAGCAAGGAACCGATGCAGATATGGCTGTGGTAAATGTTCAAAACAGGGTAGCGTCGGCACAGGGTTTATTGCCGGCTGAAGTAACCAAAAGCGGTGTCACCATAAGGAAACGTCAGAACAGCACGTTGAAATCCATTACATTATACAGCCCTGATGACAGCTACGACTCTAAATTTCTGACTAACTATATGAAAATCAATATCGAGCCTCAGCTGTCGCGAATCACAGGCGTGGGCGAAGTAAATATTTTCAGCGCGGAATATGCCATGCGTATATGGCTCGATCCGGCGCGTATGTCCCAATATGGTCTGGTACCGGCAGATATTGATAAAGTACTTGCCGAACAAAACATTGAGTCACCTACAGGCACTCTTGGCGCCGAGTCCATAAATACATTTCAATACGTACTGAAATATCGTGGCCGATATGAGGATGCGGTTGAATATGAAAATCTGGTCGTGAGAGCTTTTCCGGATGGAACAGTGTTGAGACTTAAAGACATAGCTACCGTAGAGCTCGGAGCCGTCAACTACGCTATGCTGAGCGAGACCAGTGGCCATCCCGGAGCCAATGCCATGATTGCGCAGACTGCCGGCTCGAACGCAAATGAGGTAATCAATGAAATCGACCGGACTCTCGATGAACTGAGAGGGAGACTCCCCGCCGGAATGATATTGACTGATATCTCAAGCACCAAAGACTTTCTCGACGCTTCAATCGGCAAGGTAATAGAAACTCTTATAATTGCACTACTCCTTGTGGTTTTAGTAGTATACCTTTTCCTGCATGATTTCAGAGCCACCATTATCCCCATAGTGTCGATTATTGTATCTCTTACCGGTACTTTTGCATTCATCTATGCCGTGGGGTTCACGCTCAATATGCTTACCTTGTTTGCCATAGTGCTGGTAATCGGAACCGTGGTCGACGACTCGGTGGTGGTAGTCGAAGCCGTACAGGCAAAATTTGATGAAGGAGAGAAAGACCCTTATCAAGCTACAGTATCGGCTGTGGGCGGATTATCGGCAGCTCTTATAACCACTACTATCGTGTTCATGGCTGTATTTATACCCGTATGCTTCATAGGCGGAACTTCAGGCACGTTCTATAAACAATTCGGACTCACCATGGCGGTTGCGGTGGGTATATCGCTTATAAATGCCATGACTTTGTGCCCGGCATTAAGCGCCATACTCATGCGTCCACATAATGGCTGCAGTGATAAGTCTTCGTTTATCAACCGCTTCAACTATGCCTTCGACAAGTCATTCTCTACAGTTGTGGGTCAATACAAGAGTGGAATACTGCTTTTATTCAAAAGAAGATGGATTGTATTCGCGCTGTTTATAGTTTCCACGGCAGGACTGATATGGCTTATTTCAAGTACAAAGACCGGACTTGTTCCGCAAGAGGATATGGGAACACTGAGCCTGAACATCCAGGTAGCTGCCGGCAGTAACCTGGCAGAGACTGAGCGTGTGATGGACGAGGTGGAAGATGCGATAAAAGATATTCCCGAGATATACATATACTCGCGTGTTACCGGTAAAAATGCGCGTCACGACCAGTCGGCATCTGCCGGTTCGTTCAGTATAAGGCTGCGAGACTGGGATGAGCGTAAGAGAGCAGAGCAAAATATCAACGCGGTGATACGCGAGATATATAAACGCACCGCATCCATATCCTCAGCCCAGATCAGAGTTTCTCAATCGCCCATGATTTCGGGATACGGCACCGGTAGCGGTTTTGAACTTTATGTGCAGGATCGCTCAGGAAAAACCACCGACGAGTTGTTGCAGGTTACACGCACATTTATCGACTCATTGAACGCTCGTCCGGAAATATCGCGTGCATATACCACTTTCGACACCAAATACCCGCAATACATGGTTGAAGTGGATGCTGTGAAGTGCCTTCAGATGAATGTATCTCCGGCCGATGTGCTGTCTACACTGGCCGGATATGTAGGGGGCAGCTATTCATCAAATCTAAACAGATTCACAAAACTGTATCGTGTAATGGTACAGGGACACCCCGAAAGTCGCCTTAATGTAGAATCATTGAAGAGCATGTTTGTAAGATCATCAACCGGTGAAATGCTACCTATCGACAATTTCATAAATCTCACTAAAGTATATGGTTCTGAAAGTCTGTCGCGATTCAATCTGTTTCCATCTATCTCTGTATTTGGCGAGCAGGGCGACGGGTACAGTTCGGGAGAAACCCTCAACGCAATCAAAGAAGTGGCGGCCAAGTACCTGCCATCGGGATTCGGCTATGAATTCGGTGGTATGTCAAGAGAAGAATCCTCCACCGGCAACATTACAATTATTGTATTCTGTATATGTTTTGCATTCATATACCTTATATTATGCGCGTTGTATGAAAGCCTTACCATTCCGCTCGCTGTGCTTGTTGCAGTGCCTGTAGGATTGGCAGGCAGTTTCCTGTTTGCCAAATGGTGGGGTATCGAAAATAATATTTACATGCAGATAGGACTCATCATGCTCATAGGACTATTGGCCAAAACTGCAATTCTGCTGACCGAATATGCCACAGCTCGCAGAAAAGAGGGCATGGGATTGTTGGAATCTGCCATATCTGCGGCCAAAGCCCGTTTCAGACCTATTATAATGACATCTGCTACCATGGTTTTCGGAATGTTGCCCCTGATGTTTGCTTCGGGAGTAGGTGCAAACGGTAATATTTCGGTTGGTGTAGCCACCGTAGGCGGACTATTGTTCGGGACTCTTGGCCTGCTCTTTATGGTTCCTGTATTTTTCGTTATTTTCCAATACTTACACGAGCGTTTAATCCCCGAACATAAGCGCAAAAATACTACCGCTCAATGAATTTATACTACATATAGGGCATTGGGGCCAAAATAAGGATTAAAGATATACTACTGATCGCGCATTGGCCACCACTAATGTGTCATTCACCATTTTAGTAAAAGCATAATATCGCTGTATTATTCTAATTATCAATACATTATCAATAGCAATACTCAATATTAAGTATTTTATGTGATGTATAAACTTCCGAACTTTGCAGTAAAAACATAAGGATTTATGCAAATTTGGAAAAAAATTCTAATATGTGTCATAGCGGTGTTAACAGTCTCGGCAGCATACGCAAAGGGTGGCACAGGTATGATTTCAGGAAAGGTACTTTCTATTGACGGCGATCCCATTGATTATGCTACCGTATTCCTTAAAGGAACTTCGTTGTCATGTTCAACTAATGAAAAAGGGCTATATCATCTTTCAGCACCCGAGGGTGAATATGTATTGGTATTTTCGTCGGTGGGCTATGAAAAGCATGAGGCAAAAGTCAAGATTTCGTCACACCAACGCAGTAAGCTGAATGTGAAGCTTAAACCGTCGACTCAGCTTGCCGAAGTGATTGTGGTAAGCAATCCGTTGAGCAAGGTGAAAAACTCGGCTTTCAATGCCACCGCGGTAAATACCCGCGATCTGGTAAATACCACCAAGACCCTGAGCGATGCTCTGAATAAAGCTCCGGGCATGAAGATACGCGAAAGTGGTGGCGTAGGCTCGGATATGGCGATGACAATGGACGGATTCAGCGGCAAGCATGTAAAAGTGTTTATCGACGGTGTGCCGCAGGAAGGCGTTGGCAGCTCTTTCGGACTGAATAATATTCCCGTGAATTTCGCCGACCGTATAGAGGTGTACAGAGGCGTGGTCCCTGTGGGATTCGGAGCCGATGCCATTGGTGGCGTAATCAATATAGTAACCCCTCGACGCCAACGTCGCTGGTTTATCGACGCATCGTATTCTTACGGTTCCTTCAATACTCATAAATCTTATGTAAATTTTGGCCAGACACTTGCCAACGGTTTTAAATATGAAATAAACGCGTTTCAGAATTATTCAGATAATAATTATTGGGTAGACACTCCTGTAGAAGATTTTACCACAGGCGCCATCAACAGAAAAAAACTCGAGCATGTGAAACGCTTCAATGACACCTACCATAACGAGGCTATAGTTGGCAAATTAGGTTTTGTTAATAAACGATGGGCCGACCGTCTGCTCTTCGGCCTCACCTATTCGCACATGTACAAAGAAGTGCAGACCGGTGTAAAACAGGAAATTGTATATGGACGGAAACACCGTCACGGTCATTCGCTCATTCCATCGGTGGAATATTCAAAGCGAAATCTCGGCTTGAAAGGTCTTGATGTATCGTTCAATGCAAACTACAACCGTGACAATACCACAAACGTTGACACAGCCGGAGTTAAGTACAACTGGGTAGGCCAAACGGCCCCGCTCAATTCTCCGGGCGAACAGTCTTATCAGAACTCAATGGCCATAAACAACAACTGGAGTGCAGCTGCTACAGTAAACTACCGTCTGTCGGAGCATCATGTTTTCACGGTGAACAATGTATTCAATACATTCAACCGCACAAACGAAGATCTGCTCACCATACCTCACGGCAAAGATGAATTTTCAAAGGTAACGAGCAAGAATATAGCCGGTATCTCATACCGCTACATGCCCAATACGAAGTTTAATCTTACGGCTTTTGGCAAACAGTATCATCAGTATGTATCGGGACCTATAGCCACATCTTCAGCCCAGGATACGTATGTGTTGACTTCACGCACCATTGACTATTTCGGATACGGCGCGGCAGGCACATGGTTCATGCCCCTTGGTTTTCAGCTGAAGGCTTCATACGAAAAAGCCTACCGTCTGCCCACAATCGAGGAGATGTTTGGCGATGAAGATCTGGAAATAGGTGATATTTCATTAAAGCCCGAATCAAGCCATAATGTTAACCTGAACCTGAGTTATAATGCTACCTTCGGCAGTAACATCATATACGCCGAAGCCGGTTTCATCTATCGCGATACCCGCGATTATATACAGCGCAATATCTTGGCTTTGAGCGGTGGAAAATCAGCCGCCACATACATCAATTACGGCAAGGTATCTACAAAGGGAATCAGCATATCGGCCCGCTATAACTTCTCGCGCTGGCTGAGCCTGGGCGGAAATTTCACCCGGATGAACGTGCGCGACAATATGCCCACTGCCATGGGAAGCACCGTGCAGAACATTGCCTATAAGGAACGTATGCCCAACCTGCCCTATCTGTTTGCCGACTCAGATATTAATTTCTATTGGCATGGTCTTGGACGCAGGGGCAATGTACTTACTCTCACGTATGACAATCAGTATACACACAGCTTCTGCTACTATGCCGAAAATATCGGTTCAAGCAACAGCGACTATATTGTACCCGATCAGTTCGCTCACAATATAACCATATCTTATGGCATAGGACGCGGTCGCTACAATATATCGTTTGAATGCCGCAATATCACAAATGCCAAATTGTATGATAATTTCAGCTTGCAAAAAGCCGGCCGCGCATTCTATGGAAAATTCAGAATTTATTTCGGAAACTAAAATCATAAATAAAACATGAAATCAATTAAATCAATGGCACGTGTGCTTGTAGCCACTGCAATTCCGGCAATCGCACTGTGCGCTTGTTCTGATAACGATGATCAACCCGTAAAGCCCGGAGAATCTGATGATGAAATCAACGGCAAATTCGTTTTTGCCGCCTCTATTCAAAACTCCAGCACATCATACGACCTTGTTACCGGAACCTCTCTCGATGAGGGCTTCATATCAACCAAAGACAACGGTCTGCTGAATCCCGGTGCCACACAATGGGTTTTCTACAAAAACTATCTTTACGCACTGACCTACAATCAGGGCAACGCCGGCACTACCCGCAGCTACTATCTGGGCACTGACGGTGAGATGAAAGCCCGTGATATAGAGTATCGCATAAGCCGTTTCTCATCATACGGCGCCTACAACGACGATATCATCACCATGTCTACCGGCGATGGCCCTGCTACATTGGCCGACAGCCAGGGATTCCTGCCAAAGACTCTTCTGGTTACATATCTTAATGTGGTGAACGAAACCTCACGCAGCAACGATACTTCTACCGGAGCATACTCTATGGAAAACTTCCTTGGAAACGGTGAATATGTGACACTTGCCGGTGCAGAACAGAGTGGCTCAAAGCTTTACTGCGGAGCTGTTCCAATGGGTCTAAGCCAGTATGGTGTGGCATACGAAAACCGTAAGTGGGTACGCCCCGGATTTGAACATCTGGTACATGACGAAGCCGGAGGCTCCGGCGCAGGTTCATACAAGGCCGGCGAGCTCGTGGGCACCCAGTATCCCGACGAGTGCTGGGTAGCTGTATACGACAACGAAAGCATGACAAACCCCAAACTTGCCAAGACCGACAAAATCAGCACCCCATGCGGCAGATACCGTTCACAGTATTATCAGACTGTATGGGCAGCCGAGAGCGGTGATATCTACGTGTTCTCTGCCAGCTACGCCAAGACGATGACTGACCCCGGTCAGAAAACCACATTGCCCGCCGGCGTATGCCGTATCCCGGCCGGCGCCACATCATTTGATGATTACTATTGCAACATCGAAGCTCAGACACCAGGTGGCAACCGATCATTCATGCGTTGCTGGCCTGCCGGCGGCGAATGTTTCCTCATGGTTATGTACGACCGTTCGCTGACCGAGAAAAATCCTGCCGCTACCGAGCTCGCTATCTTCAATGCCAATACCAAGAAACTTACTTATGTTACCGGACTTCCCGAAAACATCACATCAATCGGTAAAACCGTTTACTCACATGACGGCAAAGTTTATATCCCCATCAACGTAGAGAACGAACAGCCCGCCATCTACGCTATCAGTACCTCAACAGCCGCCGCCACAAGAGGCGTTTCGGTAGAGGCTACCGACATCACCGGCTTCGGATACCTTACACCTGTAAAATAAAGCTGTTATGATGAAATTTTTCAGAAAAATACATCTGTGGTTATCAGTACCCTTCGGCATAATAATCACTCTGATTTGTTTTTCGGGTGCGATGTTCATCTTTGAGCCGGAAATAACCAGAAGTGTCAATCACGACGTTTACTACGTTAAGGAAGTAAAAGGCGAGCCTATAGCAATAGGCGAGCTGATGGAATCTGTAAAGGCTTCGTTGCCCGACAGTGTTTCAATCACCGGTGTAACAGTTTTCAAAGATGCGTCGCGCACATATCAGGTCAACCTGTCAAAACCGCGCAGGGCATCTATGTTCATCGACCAATATACCGGTGAGATCACAGGAAAATACGAACGCCTCGGATTTTTCTCCACAATGTTTAAACTGCACCGCTGGCTCCTCGACAGCGCCAATCCTCACGGCGAAGGTGTGAAAGTAGGCAAGACTCTTGTTGGCATCTCCACACTCATATTTGTGATTGCCTTGATTTCAGGTGTCATAATATGGTGGCCAAGAGCACGCAAGAACTTCAAGCATAGCCTGAGCATATCTTTTGAAAAGGGCTGGAAAGGTTTTTGGAAAGGCCTTCATGTGGCAGGCGGCATGTATGCGCTTATATTTGTACTTGCCATGTCTCTAACCGGCCTTACATGGTCGTTTGACTGGTATCGCTCGGCATTCTATGCCGTATGTGGCGTTGAACACACGCCCCGCAATTTCGGCCGGACAGCCAATGTTGACAACAAAGGCAATAAGGACGGCCACGAAAGGGGTGAACGTCGCGGTGGACGTGGCGGTCGCCACGGTTCAGAAGGAAACAGACACGATGGCGAAAATCGCCATGAAGGCAGACGCCGCCACTCAGAGTTTGGCCGCTGGCAGCAGGTATATGAGGAACTGCACAACCAAAACCCTGAGGCTGCACAGATTACCATCGGTTCTGAAAATGCCTCAGTAACACTCGGCAACACCGGAAACGGACGTGCTTCTGACCGCTACGAATTCAACCGTCGTTCAGGTGAAGTGTCTCTCACTACAAAATATGCCGACTCCAATGAAGCCGACAAACTGCGCGACTGGATATATTCAATCCATACCGGAAGCCTTGGCGGCCTGTTCACCCGCATATTATGGTTGCTTGGAGCTCTGCTTGGTGCGTCATTGCCACTGACAGGCTATTACATCTGGATCAAGCATCTTCTAAAGAAAGAAAAGCACCATTAATTTTTGTTCATTGGCAGAATAGCAGTTGCCCCGGCCGGGGTGGCTGCTATTTTTTTATTCTCCTGCTTATGCTGAATACACCTGCCGTCAGAGCAAAAATCAGAGCCAGACACAGGCATACATGTACAGAACGGGCGGTGCCGGAGCTTATCGCGAATACGATGGTCACAATGGTTGCGCCGAGAGTCTGACCCACAAGGCGCGCGGTACTTTGCATTCCTCCAGCTCCTCCGGTGCGTTGTACAGGAGTGGCCAATACCATAACGATATTATTTGGAGTCTGAAACAAACCAAAGCCCAAACCGCATACGGCCATACGCCAAGCTATATCAAGTTCTGAAATTCCGGAAGCGGGCGCAAGCATCAGCAATAACACGCCTGTTGCATATATACCCATACCGCAGGCTGCTGTCACTCCTGGATTATGACGTTCTACAAATCTTGCTGCAAACGGCGACACTATCATAGTGGCAAGCGGCCACGGTGTCATTAGAAGCCCTGTTGTGATTTCGGAAAATCCGTAATTATTCAGGAATAAGAAAGGCAGAGCAATCATAGCTATATTCTGGGCTATGAATGAACATACCGAAGTTGATATACTTAACGAATACAGTCTTATTCCAAATAAATCCACAGGCAGCATTGGTGACTCGCGATGCAGCTGACGACGTATGTAGAACACAGCCAACACAAGCCCGACGACTATCAATGCCGAGTTGGTCAACACATCTCCTTTTCTCGCAAAATTACCTATTGCAAAAAAGATGATACCAAATACAATTACATTTTCAACTGCACTTATCCAGTCATATTTACCTGTTACTTTTTTATCAGGATTATGGGGCAAAAGCCGTTTTCCTATAATAAAAGCAATGATGCCAAAAGGCACATTTATCAGAAAAAGCCAATGCCATGACGCAATGGATAGTATGCCACCGGCTAAGGTCGGACCCGATGCTGTGGCTATTGCGATAACCATTGCATTAAGTGCCAGACCGCGGCCGAGCACTTCTCTTGGATAAATCAGGCGTGTCAACGCTATATTGACACCCATAACGCTTGCCGCTCCTATACCTTGTAATGCTCTCGATACCAAAATCATGGTGAATGATTGCGACAATGCGCAAAGTGCCGATGCCAACGTAAAGATTACAACTCCCGATAAAAAACATTTTCTATAGCTGTATCGGTCGCCAAATGACGACAAAGGCAAAAGCAGCATGGTGATAACTAACTGGTAAATGGTGATTATCCATACGGCCGATGATGATGTGACACCAAATTTTGATGCAATGACAGGCAATGCAACATTAACGACCGTGACATCAAGTACGGTCATTACAAGCACAATAAGTATTGATGTTATAGCTACATATTTGTGTATTGAGAATTTAATTGCCGGATCTTTCATTACCAATGTTTTATAAAGCTTGTTCAACAACCGATACAAACTAATCAAAAACGGCAAGACTGCTCGCTATGAGTTGTGTGCAGCCTTGTCGTTCATATTTAGAAATTGTTTATAATAAATTAAAACAGTTTCTTTTTCTTTTCTACCTTATATTTATTTTCGTTATTTTTTCTGTTTGAAGAGCCAGTCTCTTACAGCGGTGTTTTTATATGCGTAATCGAATGAATACATGTGCTCGCTGCCTTTACCATCCTCGGGAAGTACCGAACCTGATTCAAACTGGAAGAGGTTGACCGGAGCTCCCTTTTCAAGCATTGTAGCAGCCAGCTCTGATTGACGGCTCTCGGGGAGCTTGGCACTCCACTCGGCATAGGTGTATTGAACGCCCACTTTGCGGGCGGCTTCTTCAATCGGTTCAAGACACTTGGCTGCGCCGCCCTTGTTGCCGGCTATGAAGTAAACGAATTTATGTTTTACCAGTGAGTCGAATGAGGCTTTGTCCCAGTGGCAATCGACAAATATTGATGCTGCAAAGATTTCGGGATAAGCCACATTGTAGTACATGGATATCATTCCGCCCATCGACTGACCGGTAGTATAGATTCTGTCGGTGTCTACATTTTTGTCTGCAACTATGCTGTTGAGCATTCTGATGACTATATCCACCTCGTCGGTATGTTCGTAGGCATCATTTACTGCAACGCCTGAGAACTGCGGAACAAGTACATAGCACGGATTTTTCGCTTGTGATTCAGCGGTAGCCCACACAAGTGCGCCATAGCCCTGAGTCAAAGGTCGGGTAGCATCTGTGCCCGGAGTGCTCGCATCAGCCATAAAAAGTACCAGCGGGTATTTCTTATTAACATCTGCATCCTTTGGGGTGTAGAGGTTATACTTCATTGTCTTGCCTGTCTCGGTGTCCTTATATTCGAATTGCTTGAACTCAGGCACAACGGTCTTAATCAGAGCCTGAAGCACCGAGTCACCGGTCTTGTCGATCACCGGGCCACCGCCGGGTGTACCAAGTTGCGGACCTCCGGCTCGGCCACCTTTGCTTTCTTGTGGCTGTTCTGTACTTGATTGCTTTTGGTCAGAGTTAGCGTTTCCTCCACAAGCTGTCGCTAATACCGGTAAAGAGCATACCAATGTCAGCGATAGAATAGTTTTCAAAGTCTTTTTTCTAAAATTCATATCAATATAGATGTTAGTTATATATTATAAGATGCAAATTAAGGCAAAAAGTTCATTTATACGGGATAAAAACAAGCAATTTAGTGGTAAATGACACTCTTGGAAACTGTTTAAATTTATTTATCGCAGGATTTGAGGAGGATTGTCATTTGGATTTTTGATATTGATGATGGAGTTTAGTGGCTCCTAAATGACTGAATCAATATCTTAAATACATAGACAAGACTCTCAAAGACAAGATAAAATAAATTTTAAACAGTTTCTTAAGGGTCGTTTTATATCAAGTTCTTAAAAAATCGGGCGACCAAACAGCGGCCGCCCGACACTCAGACATGATATAATCTATAACTAACAATTGCAATCAATTACCAACCCTCGTTTTGAGTAAGGTTGAGGTTTCGCTCCATCTCCACAAGAGGTATAGGCCACAACTCGTGTCGACTCTGATAAGAACGGGTGTACATAAGGTCGCCGAAAATATCGGTTGCGTTCTTTACCGACTTTTCAAGCTGTCCCCATCGCCGCAAATCCCAGTATCGCTGGCCTTCACCGGCAAGCTCAAAGGCACGTTCGCGTTGTATGCGCAACGCCATATCTTCTTTGCTGCCGACATTCAGCCACTCGGCACCGGAGTTAAGGCCGGGCATACCTACACGGGCGCGTATCTTGTTGACCTCTGCCACTGCCTTGTCCGTGGCTCCGCTCTCATTGTATGCCTCGGCAAGCATCAGTATCACATCGCCAAGACGTATTAGCGGGAATTCGTATGGTGTGCGGTTATACTCGCCCCAGTATCCGTCAAGGTTGCCTGTCG
>CAJUKX010000033.1:0-12928 GCA_910586975.1 uncultured Muribaculaceae bacterium
CGCAAATTTAACTATTTTTGTTCAGTATTTAACAACCGGGTTTTTACATTGACCCCCTTATTACTTAGGTGGAGGTAATCAAGGCTTGCTTGATGATCTGTATACTGCCATATTGAAGACCATACCTGTAAGGCCGGACTCTGTTTCAGGCCGAGCTTTTGTCAGCTTCAAAATTACAAAACAGGGTATGATTGACCCTAATTCCATTAAGGTAATCAGAAATAGGTCTGTGCCTGACGATTATATGAATGCCGCAATTGAAGCAATCAAAAGTTTAGGCAAATTTGAACCGGGTAAAATGAGTGGAACCCCGGTAAATGTAACCTATACTATATCTGTTATCTATCCTGTTCCGGCAAAATTTATAAAGACGAGCGAATAAAGACGTTTTTACTTGTAAGTCAGACAATCAGGTCGTAGCATCCCCAGCAGATAATTGATGCGATGAAAATCACTACAAATATACGTAAGGGTTTCGACTTTATAATTTTGAACTTGTCGCATAGCAACATCAGAAGCCAAGCTACCACTGCGATAAGGATGTAGACATACCAATTTTTATACATGATGATTAGATTTTGATGTTTTTTTATTAGACGCAAGTTTTGTCAAATAATCACATCTCCATGCAAGTAAATTTACTTCGGGCATGAAACCGTGTTATATTCTACGGTTTTAGATACTCGAAATTTACGTTTTCTGTCATATATCGCCACCGGTGCCTTGCCAGTCCTGAAACACGGTTTAAGTCAGCATCGGCATATTTGGCTTGAGCAAGTGAAGCTGCCCGGCTTTGTATCCGGGCCTCAGATGTTACCAGCTCGTAAGCGTCTTTGCGTTCCTGTATTGTAGCGGAGTCGCTCTGCAATGTCTTGTAGGACGTTTTAATAAGGCTGTCAGTCGTCAGTACAACATACTTATCGAGCTTGTTTTGACTGAACAGAGCAACATACTTTGCCTCGGCTATACATACGCCATATTCATCTTTGATCAGCTCCTCGGGGGGCACCATTATTCCCGATATCATGTTTGGGTTGTCGGCTCTCTGTGATTTGTAATCGGGGACTGCATTACTTGTCGTCGGTTGGTCTTCGTGTGGCGGAATTGTTTCGGTATGTTCTTCAACCATTTTGGGATCTTCGTGCATTACGGCTATTGTATCGTATGGCATAAGGTCATTTTCATGCTGATGCGCCCCTGGTTTTATAATCAAATAAAGTGCCGCAGCAATAAGCGCTATGCCTGCCGGGACAAAAAACACGAGCTTGCGTCTAAGGAATGAACGACCGGTCAAAGCCTTGTATTCGTTTATGGCTTCAAGCGGGCTTTTGAGCGTGTTGCCGGTAAGCTTGCGTGACACCTGCAATAGAGCTTTACGGCACTTAACCGGTGCAACCGGCAGCAGGTCTGACAGCAGTATCCCTAAGGCGTATGTGTCGTTATAGGTATCAACGCCCGAATCATCCTCAATCTTTTCAGGTGGAGTGTAGCGCACGGTACCTGCAGAGTTGTGGAGGAGATAAAACGACTCAGAGTCGCTGAACCCGAAATCAATAATCTTAAGTGAGCGCGACCGTGGCATCCATATTACGTTTTCGGGCTTGAGATCACGATGAATCAACCCGGCCGAATGTATTGCGTCAAGACCTTGCGCCAGACATTCGATTATCCTCGCGATATCAGCCGCCGACAGAGGCTGCCGTGCGGCTATGATATCTGCCAATGTTGTCCCGGGACAGTATTCTGCAATAATTGCAGGTCCGAGATCCGGCAAAGTATCAAAATCGTATGTATGGGCCACAAATGGGCTGTCAACCATTATTCCGCAGTCAAATTCCTTACGCAGAGCTGTACGGGCGAGGGGTTCGTGCAAATATTGTTGGCGCAGAGCCTTGATAATGAATATACGGCCGTGCCGTCGGGCGGTGAACACACGGCAGAAACCATGCTCCGACTCATAGAGCTTACGGAAATAATGGTATCCGGAATCTGACTGAAATCCGTTTACGCGCTCATCATGGGAATTAAAAAAACTTGACTCGTCGTTCATAATCAGACAAAAGTAACAAATTTTTTTATCATATGCAATTTCCTGTGATTATGACACGTGCTGACACGTGCCGTGTACAACGCGCGGGTTAATACTCACTTTGTGACAGGTATGTAGCGCAAGGCGGTCAGCCCTGTTTTTTCAGCCGCCACATAGTTCCCCAACGCAATCTCCCCGTTCATCACATCAGATGCAAAAAACGCATTACCTTTCGAAAAAATCATGGACGTGAACGTGTATCCAACCTGAAGTTTTGCCATTCTTGCCGAAACCACCCTGAACCTGTTGGCTCCGAGAAATTCCATTGTCAAATGACGACCCGGATTCCACTCACACTCCACTATGTCGCCCGGTACGAGGTTTGCGGCCAGCAGCGTTGTCGATGTTATAAACGAACTCTCTATGCGATTGCTCCTCATAAGGTTTTCGATATAATGCTGCCAGTCGCGATATCCGAGAAACCGCGACAACACATTAAGGGTGGTCATACTGCGCGAGGTAGAGTCGGGCACATACGCCCACAACCGTTTTAAGGTTGAAGTACTCGGTGAGTCTTTCATCACCCTCTGTATCTCCAGATTCAAGACATTGAAGTCTGACGGTGTTTTCATCGTGCGACCCACCTTGTGCTCAAGATCCTGACGCAAACACTCTAAATAATATTGAGAATCTTGCATTTCGTTTGGTTTACTGCCCTGATATTCGCCATTATTCTCATAGCCGAATTAAGGAGTCATAATCAATTTCATTACAAAATTAACAAAACCAAGTCACATGCAAAATAGTTTGAACCTATTTGAACTGATTTGAATCTATATGGTACAAGATGAATCAAAATGATATAGGCGAAAGTTATTACTTTTGTCCATTGAAAACTAATCATTTTTTTCGTTAACTCTCAAAGGATTACCATGAATAAGAAAAAGTGCCCCTACTGTGGCGAAGAAATAAATAATTCTGCCGTAAAATGTCGCTTTTGCGGTGAATGGCTTTCAGAGTCGACTCCATCGGCAGCTGAGAATGCCATCTCGGGCAGAGAATACGCACAGGCCATAATCTCAGATCCTCCCTCCATAGCCGAATCCGACCCGGGCATGGTTCCTGCGGGCGTACAGCCCGGGGGAATTGCTGCTCAGGCATCTCCTCAGCCACCATTGCAAGCAACCCAGTTCAATGCCAATGGTCAACCCCAGCAGGTAATCATGCCTCAGATCGTGATTAATAATGAGGTTTCACAAAACACTGATGTGGACGTGAACGTCAATCAAAGTACAAGCTCTTCATCATCATCATCCGGATGGTTATGGTTTGAACTGTTTGTCGTAGGCGGCATTGCATGGGCTGTGTGGAGCTTCTGGATCGGTGTCGCTGTGATAATAGGATTGGCTTTAGCAATTCAGATTCCGGTACTCGGCCATGCTATTTGTATAATCCTGGGTGCCGCTGTAGGCATTGTATCGGGCGTACTCGCTTCAACATTCGATGCGCCTACCTGGCTCGCCGTAGTCATAGGAATTATAGTGGGAGTTGGAGTTATAAGTAAAAACCTTGAAGATAGGAATGCAGATGATTAAGACTATTAAATATATAGCAACGGTCATAGTTGCCGGTATGATGCTTTGCGGTTGTGATTCAACACCCTCTTCATCCAAGATTCTTCCTGACTTTGTCAAGAAAGTGAACGCCGAAAGTAAGAAGACCGGTGTTACTGCCATTATGTCAGACGAGATGTTGGTACTCAACCTCAAGCTTGAGAAGACTCCCGAAAACTATGGAAAGGCTTTGATGATGAGGGCCTCGCAAGATGCTAAAGACTGCTTCGTGGAGAGTCTTACCGGACGTCTGTGCGAGGGGCCTGTCCTCGAACAAATCGTGAATAAAAAGTTAAATCTGGCTTTTGCCATCACTGTTGACGACATGGAGCTGAACGCAGTGTTCACACCCGATGATATCAAAAAATTTATGAAGGAGAACACAAAATGATACGATATTCACTACATAAGTATATCGGTGTATTGGCCGTATGCCTTGCGGCTGCGCTGCTTGCGTCCTGCGACAAATACACCTCGCATGTCGACGACCTCGTGGCTGCTCTGCCCGATACCTGGGACGACTGCGATGATGCTATTGAAAACTACTCGGTAGAACAATTAAAAGAGTTAGAGGCCGACCCGGGGCAACTTGCCAAGGAAACTCAGGCCGACTATATCAAACTTGGCAACCTCTTCATTCTCAAACAGCCCATTGACCATACCGCCCGAGCCATAGGCTCTGCGATATTCGGCGAATTTGCCGATTTGGCATACGCTGTCGATGACGCTTCGATTGAGAACAAAACCAAAAAAGCCGCCACTCAGTTTATCAACCGGAGATTCAATGAAAATTGGGCACTTCTCTTTGGTGCGATATGCGCCCTCGACGGCGGTTTTGAATTGTCATACGAGCGCGACTCATTTACCGACAAAGACTTCGATTACGAACCTTCAGAGTTGGTAAAGATACTTAAGGAGCAAGGGTATCTGTCAGGCGGTTTTTCGATAGGTGGCATAGTCATACCCCCGTCTTCAGATTATGATACATCAGCTGCCGGAAGTGATAACCGTATAGAACAAGTTGAAGCCGCTTATGAAGTAGTGGAAGGAGATCCCCCGATTGAAGAAGAAGAGGTTGAATACACCGGTACTATTGCAGGAAAGGAAGTCACTATGCAATTATATTTCTACGACGGAGATGTATCCGGATGGTACCGCTATGCCGGAAATGACGGACAACTTGAACTTACCGGAACTTACGACGGCGAATTTCTTACTCTGGAAGAATCATATAATGGCAAGAAAACCGGAGATCTGAAAATTCGCGTATGTTATAACTCGACTCCTGTAAAACTGTTGGGAACCATTACCAACTACAATGGCAATACATACGATGTTGATCTATCAAAAATCAACTGATAAACCAAACATTATAAATCTTATTTAAATGAAAAAATTTCTTTTAATCGGAGCTACTTTAATGCTCTTGCTGTCGGCATGCAGTGCCGGTAGCTACGACCAGAAAAAGGTTGACCAACTGCTCGAAAACAAGGAGGCCTACACCGCAAACGACTATCAGACTATGATAGACCAAGTGGGATACGCGCTCAACGATGTCGAAAAAGCCGACAACTTTGAGAAATGGGCCGCAGAGAACGAAAAAGAGTGTGAAGCCCTCATGGGTCTTGGTCTTGCACTGAAAGAGTGCGCAGAATCAGACCCCGATTTTCCCGCCTCAAAGAAAGACGAAGTGAAGTCACTGATGAAGCGTTTCGATAAAACCATAGGCAAGATGATGTCTCCCGTTGCTATGCCTGAAGACGAGATATCCATAGATGACACGGTAGAGGTTGAATAAGGCCACTCGTACCAATATTACTGACAATAAAGGAGCGAATCACACAGCTGATCGCTCCTTTTTTCATGCTATGCCGTCTGCCATCTGAGGCACTTCATGTTGGTATGATTGGATAATTGATAGCATAATGCCTTGGTTATCGGTAAGATGGCATCCGAAGGAAGCCTGTAAGCTAGTAGCCGGGTATGCACGACTGCAGGGAGGGCATGCCCGGAAGGTCGCGCCCAAACCGAAGGCATTCGCAGAAAGCCGATTATATATGTAGGTCACTTGTATAATCGGCTTTCTGCGAATGCCTTTACTTTTTTATACGGTAGCCGGGCATGCCCTGCGCTTCGGTTACACCTACGCGCGTGCATACCCGGCTACGAGCTTACAGGCTTCCTGCGGATGCCATATTCCGTAGGTGAGGTTCTGCAACACCCTCGCCCTATTTGAATAGCATGTTGATATGATGGCTGATATTTTGCTTGGCAGATTGAAACAAATATTTCTTTAATCGGAAAAGAATGCTTAACTTTGCAGCCGCATTGGTTCGTGGCTGCTTCTGGCGGCTACGGATAATAGCATTTTCAGAGCTTGCAATTCATCACATTTGACATAGCTCGTGCTATAAAAGGGAACCGGGTGCGAATCCCGGACAGTCCCGCTACTGTAAGTCCTATTTCAAACGGACAGGAATCTGTAATGCCACCGGTGCCGAGGTGCCGGGAAGGCTTTCCTGCCCGGGGATAAGTCAGGAGACCTGCCATGCGACCAGCTTTTCAATAATCCCGAGGATTGGATATTGAATTGTACCGACATACGACATGCCACCGGCTCTGTAGGGGTGATTTTTAGGTTTTGGCTGTGATGCTTGCTTGTGAGAGCAGGCTCAGTGTTGTTGTGTTGCAATTCCGGATTTATTCCGGTATTCTTCTCCTCGCCATTTATTGAACTGAAATAATAAGTATGACTAATTGAATTATACAATAATAATTAATCAATCATGTTTACTATTTTTCATGGCTTCCATCTTGTAGAAGCTTATCACGAATGGAAAAAGGAGCATCGAAGTAATAAGAATCCTATGGGATTGAAGGTGCTCAAGCTTGTGATCGCCGTTGCAGTGGCGTTGTTCTTGTGGATCGCGCCGTCTGATCTTTACGGCCTACCCGGTCTTAATCCCGTGCAGCACCGTGTGCTGTCGATTTTTGCCTTTGCAGCGCTGATGTGGCTCTTTGACAGCGTACCGGCCTGGACCACCTCTTTGCTTGTGGTTGTTTTGTTGCTGTTCTGCACTTCTGACAGTGCCCTGTGGTTCTTCCAGACAGACTATGCCACAGGCTCTAAGTTTGAGAATCTGGTGAGCAATACCGCCCTGCTGCATTGCTTTGCCGACCCTACCATCATGCTGTTTATCGGTGGTTTTATCGTGGCTATCGCCGCTACCAAGAGTGGTCTCGACGTGAAGTTGGCCAAGGTGATGCTGGCGCCTTTCGGCACCAAGTCTGAGACTGTGCTGCTGGGCTTCCTGCTCGTTACAGCCGTTTTCTCCATGTTTATAAGCAACACTGCCACCGCAGCTATGATGCTCACCTTCCTGTCGCCTGTGCTTAAGGCTCTTCCCGCCGACGGCAAGGGTAAGATAGGCTTGGCACTGGCCATACCCGTGGGCGCTAATATCGGTGGTATAGGTACTCCTATCGGTACACCTCCCAACGCCATCGCTCTGAAGTTCCTCAACGACCCCGCCGGTATGGACCTCGGCATAGGCTTCGGCCAGTGGATGATGGTGATGGTGCCCTTCACCCTGGTTATGCTCTTCATAGCCTGGATTGTGCTGAAGAAGCTCTTCCCCTTCAAGCAGAAAACCATTCACCTCGAAATCGAATCTCACCACGAAGGCAACTGGAAGGATGTGCTTGTGTACGTCACATTCATATTCACCGTGGGCCTGTGGCTCACCGACTCGGTTACCGGCGTCAATGCCAACGTAGTGGCCATGCTGCCGCTTGGTGTGCTGTGTATGGCAGGCGTAATCACCAAGCGCGACCTTGAACAGATATCTTGGAGTATACTGTGGATGATTGCCGGTGCGTTTGCCGTAGGTGTGGCCATGCGCCAGTCGGGCCTTGCCGAATGTATGATTGCCGCCATTCCGTTCAACGAGTGGTCGCCGCTGTTGGTTATCATTGGCTCGGGACTCCTGTGCTACCTTATGGCCAACTTCATCAGCCATACCGCTACAGCCGCCCTGTTTGTCCCCATCCTTGCCATCGCCGGCAGCTCGATGTCAGAAAACCTCGCGGCATTCGGCGGCGTATCAACCCTGCTTATCGGTGTAGCCATCTGCTCATCGCTGGCCATGGTGCTCCCCATCTCAACACCTCCCAATGCCCTTGCAGATGCTACAGGATTCATCAAGCAGAAGTATATGGTTACAACCGGTCTTATACTTGGTCTTATCGGTTTGTTGCTTGGCTATCTGGTACTGATATTCTGCGGCATAAACGGAGTGTTCTAAACCCACAATTCCCATACAGAATAAAAAAAGAGGCTGCAAAGCCTCTTTTTTTATGGTCGTGATAGGGCATTGATGGTATAATGCCTTGGCTATCGGGAATATGGCATCCGAAGGTGAGGTTCTGCAATACCCACTTTATGATGTAGTATAATCATTTCCAAACCGGCTGCTTTATCCATCGTATAGGAATAGTTTCGTATAAAACGCAGGCTCGGCCACTGATTTTCAGCGGCCGAGCCTTGTGTTTTTTTGCTTTAACCGATTTTTATCGGACGGCAATTATTTAATATCAGCTGATGTCGGTATCAGAACATCTTTTCGGGGTATGTGCCGTCGGCGTGAAGCGACGCGAGTTTGTCTACAACACCCTGACGGTCGGCGGCGTATGTTACGCCAAACCAGCGAGAGTCGGTGTCGAGTACCTTTACGGTAGCTTCGCCGTTCTTGATAAGGGTGTCGATGCACAGGGGGATGAAGAATTCAGCCTTGGGAGTGTTGATGTCGCGGTCGAGGAAGCGACGGAACTCGCGGTCGCTGTACTTGAAGTAGTCGGGTGTGAAGCCCCAGAGGTTCATTGATACGGGTGTCTTGGGGTCGAGGGTCTGCACCTGATCGTTCTCGTCGGTGAAAACGATATTGTGATCCTTGTCATACGAGATGGCAGTGCGTTCAACCACGTCGGTGAGCAGGCCGTCCTTGGTCTGGCAAACGCCGCGTGCCACTGAGCCGTTCTCGGTCATTGTGTTGCCAACGCGGAAACCTACCATAGAGTAGTCGCCCTCGTGGTCGCGTTCGCGCATGAGGTCTTCGGCGATAACGCGGAAAGCGTCGCGGCCGTAGAAGTCGTCGGCGTTGATTACGGCAAAGGGAGTGTCGATGGCTTCAGCGCCCATGAGTACGGCGTGGTTTGTACCCCAGGGTTTGGTGCGGTCTTCCGGGCAGGTGTAACCTTCGGGAAGTTTGTCGATAGACTGGAAAACCACCTTCACGGGGATGTGGCCTTCGTATTTTGAGAGGATTTTTTCGCGGAAGTCTTTTTCAAAGTCCTTGCGGATTACAAAAACTACTTGTCCGAATCCCGACTGGATAGCGTCGTAGATAGAGTAGTCCATGATTGTTTCGCCGTGAGGGCCGAGACCGTCGAGCTGCTTGAGGCCTCCGTAGCGTGAGCCCATTCCGGCTGCAAGTACAAATAATGTTGGTTTCATGTTTGGGATATAATTGGATTTATTTTAATGTAACAGACACTATGCTGAGGGCAGGGATGTCGAGGGTGAGAGTGTTGCCCTTAACCTTGGCACCCTTGAAAGGCACAGGCTTTACGTTTTCGGGATTTTCAAAGGTGTTCATGGCGTGCATGTCCTTGGCTGTCAGGATTTCTGCATCGGCCACTTTGAGACCCTTGAGGCCGTCGATGTTGATGTTGACCTTATGGCCTTCCTTGAGCATGGGGTTGGTAAGGCTCACTGTGATTGAACCGTCGGCAGCCTTGGTGGCTGTGGCGCCCAGCTCGGGATAGGGGCGGCCCTTCTTGTCCTTGAAAATCTCGCAGTTGAAGTCGAGGGGGATGTTTACGGCATCCTGGTGCGGACGGTACATGCGGAATACGTAGTAGGTGGGCGATTTGAAGAACTTGTCGCCCTTGGTGTACCACATGGTCTGGAGCACGTTGGCCAGCTGTGCGATGTTTGTCATGCGCACGCGGTCGGCGTGGTTGTGGAAGATGTTGAGGGTGAGTGCGGCAACCATGGCATCGCGCATGGTGTTCTGCTGCAGCAGGTGGCCGGGGGTAGAGCCGGGTTCTTCGTCAAACCATGTGCCCCATTCGTCAACGAGCAGACCCACTTTTTTCTTGGGGTCGTACTTGTCCATGATTGCAATGTGCTTGTTGAGCACGGTGTCAATCTCGAGGGCTTTACCAATGGTGGCGTAGTAGTCGGTTTCGTCAAACTGAGTGGCCGAGCCTTTGGTTTTCCAGTCGTCCACGGTGTAGTAGTGGAGCGAGAGACCGTCCATACGTCCGCGTCCCACGCGTTCCATCAGCACCTTGGTCCAGTTGTAGTCGTAGTCGCTGGCGCCCGATGCAATGCGGTATAGCTTGTTTTCGGGCTGGTTGCGCATGTAGGTTGAGTAGCGGCGGTAGTTGTCGGCATAGTACTCGGGGCGCATGTTTCCGCCGCAACCCCACGACTCGTTGCCGATACCGATGAATTTGAGCTTCCAAGGCTCGGTACGTCCGTTGGCGGCGCGTTCGCGGGCCAGGGGACCGTTGGGGGCGGTGACGTATTCCACCCACTGGGCTGCTTCCTGTACAGTACCGCTGCCTATGTTTACCGACAGATAAGGCTCTATGCCGGCAAGCTCGCACAGGTCAAAGAATTCGTGAGTACCGAAAGAGTTGTCCTCGACGGTTCCACCCCAGTTGTTGTTGATGAGGGTGGGGCGGTTTTTGGGGTCGCCTATACCGTCGCGCCAGTGATAGTCGTCGGCAAAGCAGCCGCCGGGCCAGCGCAGCACGGGCACCTTGAGGTCGCGCAGTGCTTCGAGGGCATCGTTACGGTAGCCTTTGGTGTTGGGAATGGGCGAGTCTTCGCCTACCCATATACCTTCGTACACGCACGCGCCGAGGTGTTCGGCAAACTGGCCGTAAATCATGCGCGATACGGTGTCGGTGGCCTGATCGGGATGTACGTTGATGTCGATAGTGCCGGCAGCGGCCGCGAGGGCCGCGCCGAGCGCTATTGAAGATGTAAACAGTGATTTAAACTTCATGAGGGGCGGATGGGGGGATTATTCTTCCCAACGGCGGGCACCGTCGCTTATGATAACTTCGTATACTTTAGGTTCGTGACCGTACTTTTCGTTGAAACGGGTCTTGGCTTCGTTGATGAAGTGGTCGAGCAGTTCGTTCTTCACGAGGTTGATTGTGCAACCGCCGAAGCCGCCGCCCATGATGCGTGAGCCGGTAACGCCACATTCCTTGGCGATGTCGTTGAGGTAGTCGAGCTCTTCGCAGCTTACCTCATAGTCCTTTGAGAGACCGTTGTGAGTGGCATACATGCACTTGCCCACGGTTTCGTAGTCGCCGTTGTTGAGGGCGTCGCACACGTCGAGAACGCGCTGTTTTTCCTCGATAACGAATTTGGCGCGGAAGTAGTCTTCGGCAGTGATGTCGCTCTTGACGGCTTCGAGCATTTCCATAGTGGCGTCGCGGAGTGTTTCAAGGCCAAGGCGCTTGGCAACACGTTCGCAAGATGCGCGGCGCTTGTTGTAGGGCGAGTCGGCCAGTTCGTGCTTCACGCGAGAGTCGAGGAGCACCAGGGTGTAGCCTTCGGGATTGAAGGGATAGTATTCAAATTCCATTGAACGGCAGTCAAGGCGCATCAGATGGCCCTTCTTGCCGCATACGCTTGCAAACTGGTCCATGATACCGCAGTTCACGCCGCAGTAGTTGTGTTCGGTGCTCTGGCCTATGCGGGCGAGTTCAAACTTGTCGATGTTGTTTTCGTTGAAGAGGTCGTTGAGAGCGAAAGCGAAGCAAGATTCGAGAGCTGCCGAGCTCGAAAGACCTGCACCCAGGGGTACGTTGCCGGCAAATACGGCGTCGAAGCCCTGTACCTTGCCGCCACGCTTGAGAATCTCGCGGCATACGCCGAAGATGTAGCGTGCCCATGACTGCTCGGGAGCGTCGGCTTCGTTAAGACCGAATTCGGCGTAGTCGTCGATATCTATAGAGTACACGCGCACTTTGTCGGTGTCGTTGGGACGGATTTCAGCAGCGATTACTTTGTCGATGGCGCCCGGGAATACGAAGCCGCCGTTGTAGTCGGTGTGTTCGCCTATGAGGTTGATACGGCCGGCTGAGGCATAGAAGGTACCTTCGCCGCCGAAACGTTTTTCAAATTCTGATTGGATTTTTGCTTTCATGATTTTATGATTTATGAGTTATTTATATCTAAGTGCAAAGATAATTAAAAAATTATTATGAGTATGTGGCAATCTCTTCCAAATATGTGTCCGAATCTCTTATTTTTCTACAGCGAGTATGTACACGGGTTGGGGAGGTGTAGTGGTTACACGCTCGCCGTCACCCTGGTCGGTCTGCTGTACGTATATATTGAGTTTTCGGTCGTCGCGCCACAGGTCATAGTCGAGCGATGGCTCCCATGCGCCTACGCTGAAGTCGGTGAGGTCTGAGATTTGCCATGGCGAGGATGCGTCGGGACGGTATGCCATGCTCACCTTGCTACCGCGCTCGGTGTCGCGGAATATATAGAATACTTCGTCGCCGTCGGCTACCAGACGCGGGCGCGAGATTGGAATCATCTTGGTGCCTCCGCCCGAGAGCGAGAATGGGGTTGAGCGGCGGTTGACCACACTCATGCGCCAGCCGGTGCCGTCGTTCTCTACAAGGCGGTAGCAGGGAATTGAGTCGCCCTGTTCGCGCCAGTATGTCGCAATCATTGGGTGATTGGCGGTATTGGCAGTCATAGAAGTCTGGTTGATAAGCTCTGATTTTTGAGGAATCTTCCAGGCTATTTCGGCGGTGGCGGCAGTGATGGGCAGTTGGTATGCGGTGCCGTCGCTGCGTTGCCATGTCTTGCCGCCGTCCAGCGAGCGGGCGTAGCACAGGTCGTGGTTGGTCTCTACCATCCAAGTCTCGCGCCATACCCACGACAGGTGTATCGTGGAGTCGTCGCCCACGCACAGTTGCCAGTAGGCGTTGCGGTCGCCCTCGCCGTCGAGCAGCACGTCGTGCAGGCGTTCCCAGGTGGCTGTGTCGGGGTCGTATATGTTTATTACCATGTTGCCTCCGCCCGAGAAGCCCGAGCGGTAAACAAACAGCATCTTGCCCGAGGGCAGGGGATAGAATTCAGGATAAGTGACGTCCTGCTCGTTGCGGCCTACCATAGGCTCAAGCGGCCCCAGCGACAACGAGCCGGGAGCTATCGAGCGGGCATAGTGCAGCGGGTGGCCGTGGT
>CAJUKX010000033.1:12938-31172 GCA_910586975.1 uncultured Muribaculaceae bacterium
GGCCGTGGTGGTCGAATGCCACGTGCAGATACCCGTCGCGGTCTACGCCGAGCGATATAATGTTGTGACCGTCAGATACTTTTCCACGGTAGGCGGTGTGGCGTACTTCCCAATTGTCGGTGCCGATACGACGCTTGGCCAAAGTGACGAATCCCTCGGGATCGTAGAACGATGCATACTGCCATCCATCGTGTGAAACAACTGAAGATGAGCGGAAAACGGCCGTGTTGACAGAGGTCGCGCTATATCCCGGAGCTATCTCGCTGAGCGAAGTCTTGAAGTCGGTAGCTGAGGAAGCCAAGGTACCCGCAGATAGCATCATTACGAGTCCGGCGATTTTGGCTAATGATGATTGGTTCATATATGAAGTTATTCAGAATTTCGATGGTACGCACAAATTTACACAAAATCAACGGAAAAACCGGCAAAAAAGCGCAAAAAAAGCAGCGCGGAGGGTTTAGTCCGCGCTGCCTGTGGGTTTTATGAATTGATATCCGGGTTTATTTCATTTCGAGGTATGTCACCTTGTCCATGTCGCTGTAGTCGAGGTTTTCACCACCCATGCCCCAGATGAACATGTAGTTTGAGGTGCCGGCTGCGGCGTGGATAGACCATTCGGGGTTCATCACGGCCTGTTCGTTGTGGAGCCAGATGAGACGGTTTTCCTGAGGTTCGCCGAAGAGGTGGCAGATGGCGTTGCCTTCGGGTACGTTGAAGTAGAAGTAAACTTCCACGCGACGGTCGTGGGTGTGTGCGGGCATTGTGTTCCACACGCTACCGGGCTTAAGTTCGGTGAGACCCATCTGAAGCTGGCAGGGGCCTTCTTCGAGTACGTTGTTGACGATGAGCTGGTTGATCACACGGTCGTTTGACTCTTCCATCTTGCCGGCTGCGAATGAGTTGGCCTTGATAGAGCCCTTGCGGCCGTCTATGGTGATGAGCTGAGTCTTGTATTCCTTGTGTGCGGGGGTTGAGTTGATGTAGAACTTGGCGGGATTGGCAGCATCCTTAGAGCGGAAAGTAACATCCTTCTTGCCGCGGCCTACATAGAGGGCGTCCTTGAAGTTGAGTTCGTAATCCTTGCCGTCAACGGTGATGATGCCGGGGCCGCCGATATTGATGGCGCCGAGTTCGCGGCGTTCAAGGAAGTATTCGGCCTTGAGGGGATCGATGGTTTCGAGCTTCACGGTCTGACCTACAGGAATCACGCCGCCGTAGATGATGCGGTCGTACATCGAGTAGGTGAGGTTGATTTTGTTCTGCTCCATGACGGTGGGCATCATGAAGTGAGAACGGAGCTGTTCGGTGTCGTACTTCTTGAAGTCGTCGGGATGTACGGCACGGAGCATTGAGTAGTCGGTCTGTGCCTGCGAGGCGATGGCTGCGCTCATGAGTGCGATAGCGGTTAAGAATTTTTTCATATTATTCGATTGATTGTATTTCGGTAGAATTTTTCTGTTCCATGAGTTTCTGGTTGCGGATGATGTGAACGCGGTTCCACCACATCATGCCGCATGCGAGCAGTACAAGGATTCCGGCTCCGATCCATTTGAGCTGGATGGTGCACCAATAGAGCAGAGCGGCCAGCGGGCTTGAGGCAAAGTCGAGCGAACCGCCTTCGAATCCCTGCGGAATGGCCACGGCAGCATCGCCGGTAGCGGCAAATACGTCCTTGGCTGCCAGAGTGAATCCGCCGGCGAGGTAGGTAACAAGGTAGAGACCCAGGGTGAGCACTACAAGACCGATGATGAAGGTCTTGATCACATTACCCTTGGTGAACGGAAGTACCAGGGGGAATACGTAGAACATACCGGCCAGTGATGCCAGGGGCAGGAACTGGTTGCCCGGAAGCACTACTGCAAGCAGCAGGGTGACGGGGATGAGCAGCAGCGACACTACCAGAGTGGTGGGGTGTCCGATAACCAGTGCGGGGCTCATGCCGATGTTAAGACCGTCGGCGCCCTTGAACTTGCGTGCGATGAGCGAGCGGGTGGCATCGCTGATGGGTTTGAGGCCTTCGATGAAGAGAACGGTTACGCGGGGTATGAGTTCCATTACGGCACCCATCTTTATGCCAAGACCGAGGATGTAGGGAATCTTGTCGACGATTTCGGCAAAAGAGCTGCAGGTAAGGCAGCCGATGATTACACCTACCACAACACCCAGGAAGAGGGGTTCGCCCAGCAGGCCGAATTTCTTTTTCATGCCTTCGGCGTCGATTTCGAGCTTGTTCATGCCGGGGATGGCGTCAAGACCCTTGTTGATGGTCCATGCAAAGGGTACGAAACCTGCGCAGAAGGGTTGCGGGATTGAGATACCGTCCATATCTTTGTAATAGCCCTGGAATTTCTTGGCGGTGATATCGGCCAGCACCAGTGTGATGATGTAGCAGATGATGGCGCCGAAGAAGCCCCATGCCAGCGACTCGCTCACGAAGAAGATCACAGCGCCGATAAAGGCGAAGTGCCAGTAGTTCCAGAGGTCGATGTTGACGGTGCGGGTCGTCTTGGTGACGAGCATAAGCAGGTTGACTGCAAGACATACGGGAATGATGAAGGCGCCCACGGCAGTGTTGTATGCTACGGCAGCGGCGGCGGGCCATCCCATGTCGAATACCTTGAGCTGGAGGTCGTAGATTTCAACAACGGTGTTGAGGGCGGGGCCAAGGGCCGATGTAAGCAGGGCAGTTACGATAGACAGACCTACGAAACCGACACCTACCTTAAGGCCGGCCTTAAGTGCGTCGCCAAACTTGATGCCGATGCACACGCCCAGGATGGTGAAGATGATGGGCATCATCACGGCGGCTCCAAGGCCTATGATGTAAGAAAATACTTGTTCCAATGTGAGGATATTAATATGTTAATGATGTGTTACCATAAGCCTATGCCACAGAGCGCGGAGCGGGGCTTCGCAGTCTGTGGCTGTATAGGGTGTGGAGTCTGTATTATTTGGGCTGTTTGCCGATGTAGGCAAGGATACCGCCGTCTACGTAAAGTACGTGTCCGTTTACGAAGTCTGAAGCGTCAGAAGCGAGGAATACGGCCGGACCCATGAGATCTTCGGGAGTACCCCAGCGGGCAGCGGGAGTCTTTGAGATGATGAATGAGTCGAAGGGATGACGTGAGCCGTCGGCCTGACGTTCGCGCAGGGGAGCGGTCTGTTCAGTGGCAATGTAGCCCGGGCCGATACCGTTGCACTGGATGTTGTGTTCGCCGAATTCAGAGCAGATGTTGCGGGTGAGCATCTTCAGACCGCCCTTGGCGGCAGCGTATGCGCTCACGGTCTCGCGGCCGAGTTCGCTCATCATAGAGCAGATGTTGATAATCTTGCCGTGGCCTTTCTTGATCATTCCGGGGATAACGGCCTTGGCGCAGATGTAGGGAGCCACGAGGTCAACGTCGATCACGCGACGGAAGTCTTCAACAGCCATTTCTTCCATGGGTATGCGCTTGATGATACCGGCGTTGTTTACCAGGATGTCGATGGTGCCTACGGTCTTTTCGATGTCGGCAACCATGGCTTTTACTGATTCTTCGTCGGTAACGTCGCACAGATAGCCCTTGGCGTCTATGCCGAGTTCCTTATATGCTTTGAGACCGCGGTCTACGGTTTCCTGACGTGAGCAGTTAAAAACGATTTTGGCGCCGGCCTGGGCGAATGCAGTGGCGATGGCGAGGCCAATGCCGTAGGCAGCTCCGGTAACAAGGGCAACTTTGCCTTCAAGTGAGAAGTTTACCATGATTATTAAGGTGATTGGTTAATATTTGGTTTGTGAGATTTATCAGTTTATTATAGAGACGGTTATCAGATCTACTTTTCCTCCGGCAGGCTCCACTTCCACTGTAGGCATCGAAGCCGGAATCAGCACTGTGTTGCCACGCCTTATGGGAGTGACGTTGCCAGCGGGGTCGTGGAGCAGTGCGCTGCCGTCGATGCACACAAAAACCGTGAAGCTCTTGCCCTGCGGCAAGTCAAGCGTGCCGCGGTTGCCAACCGACAGCAGGGTGGCAAGAAAGTGCTGGCTGAAGTCGAGCACTACGTCCTTGTTGAGCATGGGTGCCACGTTGCTCACGTTCTTGCTGAGGTCGTCGAAGTTGAGCGCGTCAATGCTTTCTTCCACATGCAGCTCGCGCGGATTGCCGTCGGCATCGCGGCGGTCGAAGTCGTAAATGCGGTATGTGAGGTCGCTGGCCTGCTGTATCTCGCACACGAAGTTGCCCGGTCCAAGGCTGTGGATACGACCTGCCGGAATAGGCACAACGTCGCCTGCCTTGGCCTTGAACTTATGCAGTGAGCTTATTATGGAGTTGTCGGCTATCTTGTGGCGGAATTGCTCCTTGGACAGCTTTTCCTTGAAGCCGGCGTAGTAGTATGCGCCTTTGGCCGGGGCTATGCTGTACCATAATTCGGCTTTACCGCTGTCGTTGTGACGCTCGGCGGCAAGTGTGTCGTCGGGATGCACCTGCACCGAGAGGTCGGCGTTGGAGTCGAGGAATTTGATGAGCAGCGGGAATCGGTTGCCGTATCGTTCGGTGACTGTGCTGCCGAGGATTTCGGCGGGATGGCGTTCAGTCAAATAGTTGATTGACAGGCCGTCAAACTCTCCGCCGTCTACGATTGACTCTTTGCCCTGCAGGGGCGAGATTTCCCAGCTCTCGCCTATATTGTCGCCCTGTGGGGGTATGCCTTTGAAGTCTGCAATGCGGGTGCCACCCCATATCACGGATTTAAAGATATTGTGAAATTTAAGAATAGGCAGTTGCATGAATAATTCGTTGGCTTTAATATAGTGCCGGAGCTTAGAGGACAAAGTTATAAAAAAAACGTCAATCTACCAAAATAAAAAGCTGCATCAATATGAGAGTTCAACTTTGAGCGGGTGACGGCGAGCGGCTGCATAGTGTTTGAGATATTCGCCCCACTGCTCCATCGAGGGTATGTCGGCGCGGTCCCATGCAAAGCCCCACGAGTAGCTGAATGGGCTGTCGGGCTGTACCTTGGCTGTGGCTACGATGTGGTCCTGGGTCTCGCGAGCCGAGTCGGCCGCCCGGTCAAGCACCACGCCGAGCATTGCACGGCCGTTGTCTTTGCCCTGGGTGGGGTCGGCGTATGCTATGTAGCCGTCGGCGGCGTTGAGTATGGCCGCCGAGTCGTCGCGTCGCGGAAATCCGGCGGCTATGGTGGCCGGAGCCTTAAGGTTGTCGAACCAAACTTTAGTATTATTGAGATGCGAGCGGGTGTCGAGGGTGATTATACGGTGCTCGGTGATGGTGTCGCCGGCAAATTCGCGCGGAGCGAAGTCAACCAGCACAGTGAAGCGCACAGGGCCGTTGTCGAGTATGGTGGCCTTGTCGTAGCACCATGCAAAGCGCAGCGAGTCGTTCTCCATCAGAGCGGCCACACCGTCGCCCAGCGTGGGGCCTACGGCATAGCAGTCCATGCCCAGGCCGTGGTCGAGGTGGTATGTGAATGAGTTCTCGAAATCCTTGGCCAGCTTGGGGTCGATCTTGCGCAGTGAGTCCACTTTGGCCCAGTTGACCGATGAACATTGCTCGCCGTAGAGTATATCGAGCACCGGCTTGTCTTGCGGATGTTTGAAGAATATGTCGTAGCCGAAAGCGCGTTCACCGCGACGCTGTGTGGCCGGGCCATATACGCGGAATCCAACCAGCTCGTTTTCCCATGATATGTCGTCGGCGCGTTCGGGGCGAAGGTCGCCCTCGACTGTCGAGAAGTACGACGGAGCCTGGGCCGAGGGCAGTATGGTGTATGTGGCGGTGGCCGAAGCCGGAGCCGATACCGGGAACACGAGCTTGCGGTCGTATGTTATCTGTGAGGGAATCTCGGTGCCCCGGGCATCCTTTACGATGCAGTAGGGTGAGCCGAGCCTGCTCAGAACAGAGTCGGCCATAAGTTCAACTGTCTCGGCATTGCGTGCCGCGGGCAGGTCGTTGCTTATGCTTACGGTTATGGAACCGGTATTCTGAGCCGAGGCAAACATTGCCACCGAGGCCATTGTGCTGAAGATAAGATTTGCGAGTTTCATGACATCGTAAGAGTTAGCCGATTTGTAGATTTGGTGGCAAAATTACAAAAAAATGTTTATATTGACAATAAGGGGCATTTTATGTAATAAAAATCGTAGTGGTGTGGTGGAATTTTTGTAACTTTGCGCGTTAATTATCATAATTTCTACAATATTTCAACAAGTGGAAACGAAGTACATATTTGTCACGGGAGGCGTAGTGTCGTCGCTCGGTAAGGGAATTATTTCGTCGTCGTTGGCCTGCCTGCTCAAGGCGCGTGGCTATCGTGTCACGATACAGAAGTTTGACCCCTATATCAATATCGACCCCGGCACACTCAATCCTTATGAACATGGTGAATGTTATGTGACGGTAGACGGTCATGAGGCCGACCTCGACCTCGGTCATTACGAGCGTTTTACCGATATACAGACCACCCGTGCAAACAATATTACCACCGGACGTATTTATCAATCGGTTATCGACAAGGAGCGCAGAGGCGACTATCTGGGCAAGACAGTACAGATTGTTCCCCATATCACTGATGAGATAAAGCGCGCCGTGAAGAGGCTGGGCAACACCGGAAACTTCGACTTTGTGATCACCGAAATAGGAGGTGTGGTAGGCGACATAGAGTCGTTGCCATTTCTTGAGGCAGTGCGTCAGCTGCGATGGGAACTGGGCAGCAACAGCGTATGTGTACACCTCACTTACGTGCCTTATATCGCCGCAGCCAAGGAGCTGAAGACCAAGCCCACACAGCACTCGGTGAAAAAACTTCAGGAACTGGGCATACAGCCCGATGCTTTGGTTCTTCGCGCCGAGCATCATATCTCAAACGAGATGCGCCGCAAGATAGCACTGTTCTGCAACGTTGCGCCCGACAGTGTGGTGCAGAGTATTGACGTGGATACAATATACCGAGTGCCGCTGCGCATGCACGAGCAGGGACTCGACGAGATTGTACTTCGCAAAGCTGCAGTGACCAATGCTCCCGAGCCTGATATGAAACCTTGGTGCGACTTCCTCGACAAAATGGACACCGCCTCGCACGTGGTCACCGTGGGCCTTGTAGGCAAGTATGTGGAGTTGCAGGATGCGTATAAGTCAATTGACGAATCGCTCTTCCAGGCCGCAACTTACAACGGTCATAAGGTAAAAATAAAATACATCCATTCCGAAAAGCTCACCGACGACAATGTGGAGCAGAAGCTATCGGCCCTCGACGGCGTGATCATAGCACCGGGATTCGGCAACCGCGGTATCGAAGGCAAATTTGTTGCTCTGAAATATTGCCGCGAGCACGACATCCCCACCTTCGGCATTTGCCTGGGTATGCAGTGCATGGTGATAGAATTTGCCCGCAACGTGCTCGGACTCAAGGATGCAAATTCCACCGAGATGAATCCCGGCACCCCCGACAATGTAATCGACCTTATGGAAGAACAGAAGTCGATATCAAACCTTGGCGGCACCATGCGTCTGGGCGCATACGAGTGTCAGCTCACTCCCGGTTCGCGCGTGGCCGAGGCATACGGCAAGTATGTGGTGAGTGAGCGCCACCGCCACCGCTTTGAGTTCAACAACTCATACCGCGAGGCATTTGAGCGCGCCGGCATGAGCTGCGTGGGACAGAATCCGGCCACCCGTCTGGTAGAGGTGGTGGAAATCCCCGGCAAACGTTGGTTTATAGGAACCCAGTATCATCCCGAATATTCATCGACGGTGCTGCATCCCAATCCCATCTTCCTGTCGTTCATGAAAGCTGTGATCGACTACCACAACGAAAAAGAAAATAATTAAGCCCTATGGATAAGAATACACTTTGGGGAATGCTCTGCATGGCGGCCATCTTCTTTGGCTTCATGTACTGCAACCGCCCCTCCCAAGAGCAGCTCGAGGCTCAACGCGCCGCAGCCGGCGCGCAGACTTCCGCCGCCACTGCCCCTGAGTCGGCCGCGGCTTTAGATTCGCTAACCCCTTCGCTCGAAGCATCGCTGGCCGAGGCCATACGCACTCTCGGCACAACTTCAGACAGCGCATACGTGCTTGAAGACGGTAAATTTGCCGTTAAGCTCGGCGGCGCCGGCGACCTCACCGGTATTGTGAAGGTTGGCGCCAACAACGTTACTGTAGACGACCTGCGCTTCCCGTCGTCGAGCAAGATTCTGCCCGTGGTAAGGGCCGAGGCTCTCAGCGAGGTAAGCAAGCTCCTGGCCAAGGTAGGCAAATACCGCGGTTTTGCCCGTAACCTCGGAGGTGAAAACGTTGCCACCGTAATCGAAAACGAAAAAATTAAGCTCACCATCAACTCGCGCGGCGGTATGATAAGCGCGGTTGAACTCAAGGACTACACCACCGAGGTGGGCGAAGCTCCTGCACCCATACAGCTCTTCAAGGGTGCCAACGACGGCTATTCGTTTGTGCTCACCACCGCCGACCAGCGCCTTGATACCCGCGAATTCAATTTCAAGCCTGTGGTTGAGAGCGATACATCGGTGATGATGACCCTCGACATGGCCGACGGTGCCGTGTGGGGCATACGCTACACCCTGCGTCCCGAATCATACCTCGTAGGTATGGAGGTGGTGCAGAAAGGCGTATCGGCAGTGCTGCCCGCATCTACATCGTCGATTGACTTCAACTGGCATCAGACCATGGCCCGCAACGAGAAGGGTCGCGTGTTTGAAGAACGCAACTCGGCCATTTATTATAAATATGTGGGCGATTCACCCGAAAACCTCTCTGAAACCAAGGAAGACTCAGAAGAACTCAACGGCCGCATCAAGTGGGTGGCATTCAAGAACCAGTTCTTCTCGAGCGTGCTCATCCCGCGCACATACTTCACCTCGGCCGGTCTCAACAGCCGTCTGCTCAACGACGATCCCACTTACCTCAAGGATATGGACATGAAGTCGGCTCTGCCCTACAACACCGCCGACGGCGCAGTGGCAGCATTTGACTTCTACTTCGGTCCCAACGACTATCCCCTGCTGTCGAAACTCTCCGATCAGATCTCGCCCGACGAAGACCTGTCGCTCACACGCCTGATACCGCTGGGATGGGGACTCTTCCGATACATCAACACATGGATAGTGATACCGGTATTTACCTTCCTCAGCTCATTCATCTCGAGCTATGGCCTTATAATACTGCTTCTCACCATCTTTATCAAGCTTATCATCTTCCCCTTCACCTTCAAGAGCTACAAGAGCCAGGCCAAGATGAGAGTGCTTCAGCCCGAAATCCAGGAAATCAATGATAAATATCCCGGTCAGGAAAACGCTATGAAACGCCAGCAGGAGACAATGGCTCTGTACAGCCGCTGCGGTGCCAGCCCCTTCTCGGGCTGTCTGCCTATGCTCTTCCAGATGCCGGTGCTTATTGCCATGTTCTCGTTCTTCCCCTCAGCCATTGAGCTGCGCGGCGAGAGCTTCCTGTGGGCCAAGGATCTTTCCGCTCCCGACTATATTTTCACCCTGCCGTTCTCAATTCCGTTCTACGGCAACGGTGTGAGCCTGTTCTGTCTGCTGATGACCGTGGTCAATGTGGTATACATGCACATTAACATGCAGAACCAGCCCGGAGGCAATTCAATGCCCGGCATGAAGTGGATGATGTACATCATGCCCGTTATGTTCCTGTTCATATTCAATGACTACGCTTCGGGTCTTAGCTACTACTACTTCCTGTCGCTGTTGATCACCATCGGTCAGACTTGGATTTTCCGCCACTGCATCAACGAGAAGAAGGTACGCGAACAGCTTCTTGCCAATGCCAAGAAACCTCGCAAGAAATCAGGCTTCATGGCACGTCTCGAAGAAGCACAGCGTCAGCAGCAGGCAATGCTCCGCCAGCAGGAAGCAGCCCGCGGCAAAGGCAAACGCAAATAACAAATAATAAGTAATCAATGAAAATAGTTTATGTCATCTGCTTGCCTTATGAACGCATCTTCAACCCTCTTCATCGTATTGAATCTGCTGTCCCTAAGACGGCGCATATAATATAAACTATTTTCCACTGCTTACTTAATTCCTAAATTACCGCATAAAAAAGTAGGTTGTGTAGAAATACACAATCTACTTTTTTGTAGATGTTTAATAGTAGTAAACTTTACTTCGCCATTGCAGAAAAATCTGAAATAATGAAAAAATCGATTATAGCTTTAGCTTTGCTCACCACGTCTATGGCCACTGAGGCCCGTGAACTTGTATGGAGCGATGAATTCAACGTTGATGGCCCGCTCGACGAGCGATATTGGAATTACGAAAACGGTTTTGTACGAAACCATGAGGAGCAATGGTATCAGCCCCAAAATGCTTATTGCCGCGATGGCATGCTTGTGATAGAGGCCCGCCGTGACAGCATCGTAAATCCTGATTACCAACAAGGTGCTACCGACTGGCGCAGAAGCCGCCCGGTGGCCGCTTGGTCATCGGCCTCGGTAAATACTGCCGGCAAGGTGGAATTTACATACGGCTCCATGGAAGTACGTGCCCGTATTCCTGTGGGACCGGGTGCATGGCCTGCTATATGGACATTGGGACGCGATATGGTATGGCCTTCGTGTGGCGAGATTGATGTGATGGAATACTATCGTATAGGTGGAGTGCCGCACATCCTCGCCAATGCCGCCTGGGGTACAGACAGAAAGTATACCGCCAAATGGAATTCAACCAAAGTACCGTTCAGTGAGTTTTTGGAAAAAGATCCCGAGTGGGCTTCGAAATTCCATGTATGGAGAATGGATTGGTCGGAGGATGCGATAAAAATTTATATTGATGATAATCTGATTACCGACATCCCAGTAGCTGAAACCGTCAACGGCAGCGATGGAGCTTACCGCAACCCTATGAAGCAGCCTCATTACGCATTGCTCAACCTTGCCTTGGGGGGCGACAACGGAGGTGCTATCGACCCCACAGCAATGCCCATGCGCTATGAAATCGACTATATAAGACTGTATAAATAGGTCAGTTTTCCATGAAAACGAAGTACACCGCAGCTATCAGGCACAGGAATGCGGCAAGGTGGTTCCAGTGAAGTGCTTCGCCTTTGAAGAAAAAGATGGTGAATACCGCAAATACGCCCAGGGTTATGGCTTCTTGTATCACCTTGAGCTGCGGCAGGGTGAAGTAGCCGCCGTTGTCGTGGAAGCCGAAGCGGTTGGCCGGTATCATGAAGCAATACTCGGCAAAGGCTATGCCCCACGACAGCAGTATGATGAATATCAGCGGGGTGGTGGATGATATCACCTTCATTTCCTGGAGCTTGAGATGGCCATACCAGGCAAATGTCATGAAAATGTTGGATATTACAAGCAGCAGTATTGTAGTCCAGGCACTCATAATATTAGAAACCGTAATATTAGAAACCGGTGAGTTCGTCGAGTCCGAAAAGCAGATTGAGCATGTGTATGATATTGCCGGCTTGCTTGAAGCGTACATCAATGCCAACGGTAATAACAAGTCGGCCCAGTCCGTCGTTGCCAAGTCCTATCACGGTCTTGTTTGTGCCGCTCACCATCACTTCGTTGACGGGATGGCTCGGGAATACTATGTGGCGGTGGTCGCTGTAGAATTCATCATACATCTTGCGTACATCCTGCAGGTTCATCTTGGTGTCTACGGTGAGGATGCAGCAGGCAAAATGGCTGTTGTTGGTCTCGATTACGTTCACCTCTATGGGCGATTCAAACGAGGTCTGAAGCTTTTGCAGGATGTCGGTGCGCAGTTTCTTGAATGTGAGCGGGCTCAGTGTGGTGGCCGGCACCCTTATACCCGGCAGGGCTGTGGGCGATGGCATAAGTATGGTGCCCTGAATGAGCGAGTTGAGCATGAGGTGCTTGGCCAGCGGCATCAGGGCAATGGCCATAAGATATGTGTACATATCGGGCTGTATGGCCACGCGGCCGCCGCGCACCATGGGCTTGCGGTTGTACTCGCATACTCCAAGCACTGCATCGTCGTAGCCGGTGAGCTTGAGCAGCGGGCCCAGCAGTATGGCCTTGGCCTTGTCGTTTGACGACATGAACGACTCAAGTTCCTGAAAGTCATTGCCTATATACAAGTCGATGGTGTCGAAGTCGGGTCGGGTGGGAATCTTGCCTACCTCGCCCTGCAGATGGTCGAAAACGGCGGCAATGCCTTCGGCCGGCATGTTGGCGCCGGCCACCCAGCGCAGGTCTATGTCGGGGTGGTTGATTAGTAATCTTATCAGCTCGGGGCCGATGAGTCCTGAAAAGTTAACACCTGTTTTTATCATGACTTGTGTTTTTTGTTGGTAAGGCTTGTTGTGAGAAAGAGTTTAATAGAATATATATGCCGTTCAGCTTTTTGGGAACAAATCGGCATATATCAGGTCGGTAGCACCGATGCTGTGCCTTATGTAGTCGGCTGCTGCCTCGCCTGCCGAGTGGCGTGCGTCGGGATTGTTGAGCATGTTGTCGAGTACGCGGGTGCACTCTTCTCTGTTGTTTATCTCAAAACCTCCGCCGCAAGCTATAAGGTCGGATGCCTCCTTGAATTTATGGTGACGCGGACCGAATACTACCGGAATACCGAATACGGCAGCCTCGTTGATATTGTGGATGCCGGCCCCGAAACCACCGCCGATGTATGCCACCGAGCCATAGTTGTACAGGCTGCTCAACAGACCGAAACAGTCAATGATCAGTACTTGTTCGTCGCCTTCGAGGTCGCTTGGAAACTCGATTTCGGAGAGCAGTCGGGCTTTACCGGCAAAGCGTTTGCGCAGCAATCCCAGGCGTTCCTTGTCGAACTCGTGAGGAGCGATGATGGCCTTCACCTGCGGATTTGCCTTTATCCAGGGTATGTATATATCTTCGTCGGCGGGCCAGCTGCTGCCTGCGATGAGTGTGAACTTGGCATTCTCGGTAAACTTGCCTGCAATCTTCACCTCCTTGGCCATGCGCATTATGTCGGTGACGCGGTCAAAGCGGGTGTCGCCGGCCACGGTGGTATTCTCTATGCCTATGCCGGCCAGCAGTTTGCGCGAGGCCTCGTCCTGCAGGTACAGGTGATTGAACTTGCGCAGCATGTTGCGCGCCCACTCGCCGCCCGGACGGAAAAACCGTTGGCCGGGGCGGAAAATCGACGATATCAGATAGGTGGGTATGCCGCGGCGGTGGAGCTGTTCGAGGTAGTTGCCCCAGAATTCATATTTCACGAATATGGCCATCTTGGGTTTGGCCGCGTCGAGAAAGCGCTTTACCCTGGCCGGGGTGTCGAATGGCAGGTATGCCACGGTGTCTACACGGTCGTAGTTGCGGCGTACATTATATCCCGAGGGTGAGAAGAACGTAAGCAGTATCTTCTTGTCGGGGTGCTCCCTGCGCAGGCGCTCGATGAGGGGGCGGCCTTGCTCAAATTCGCCGAGAGAGGCCGCATGAATCCACACATCGTAGCCGTCGGGCGCTTTGGTCAAGCGCTCGGATTCGAGGGTATCGAGGGTAGCGCGCTGTCCTGCGATCATGTCGCTCACCTTTTTCGATTGCAGCGAAGCCAGGCGTGCGGCTGCCCCGTAAAGCGAGATGCCGATGTTATACAGCGGGTTCATCCAAGACTATGCTATCAATTGCTCTACGCAGACGTTTGATTGTTTCTTCCTTGCCAAGGATTTCAGTGATTTCAAACATGTGGGGGCCTTTGCATTCGCCTACCACGGCAAGGCGGAAGGCATTCATCACGTTGCCCATGTGGAGTTCGTTGCTCTTGATCCATTCCATTACCACAGGTTCGGCAGTGGCTGCCGAGAAGTCGTCGAGGCCTTCGAGCACCTCTATAAGGCGGTGCATGATGGCCGGAGTTTCGGCATTCCAGCGTTTCTTCACGTCCTTGGGGGCGTAGGCTGTGGGAGCCTCGAAGTAGAAACGGGCCGACTCGGTGAGGTCTTTCACAAAGTTGATGCGGCTCTTCAGGGTGGCCACTGCGCGGGTGATATACTCGTCGCTGAAGGCCGACATATCTACGCCACAAGCCTCCATCTGTGGCTTGAACAGGGCGGCGATGCGCTCGTCGGGTGTATTCTGCAGGTAGGTGTGGTTGAACCAGCGGCCCTTTTCGTATGCGAATTTGGCACCGGCCTTGGAGCAGTGGTCAAATGAGAATTTCTTTATAAGCTCGTCCATGCTCATCACCTCGGTATCGTCGCCGGGATTCCAGCCAAGGAAAGCGAGGAAGTTTACCACGGCTTCGGGCAGGTATCCGCTTTCGCGGTAGCCTGAGGATATGTCGCCCGACTTGGGGTCGTGCCACTCGAGCGGGAATACAGGGAAACCAAGGCGGTCGCCGTCGCGCTTTGAGAGCTTGCCCTTGCCGTCGGGCTTGAGCAGCAGCGGCAGGTGTACAAACTGCGGAGCGGTGTCGGCCCAGCCGAATGCTTCGTAGAGCAGCACGTGCAGGGGAGCTGAGGGAAGCCATTCCTCACCGCGTATCACGTGCGACACTTCCATGAGGTGGTCGTCTACGATATTGGCCAGGTGGTATGTGGGCAGGTCATCGGCGCTCTTATACAGTACTTTGTCGTCGAGGATATCGCTCTTGATTGTCACCTTGCCGCGCAGCAGGTCGTCTACCACCACATCGCGGCCGGGTTCAACCTTGAAGCGTACCACATACTGGGCGCCTTCGTCGATAAGGCGCTTGACCTCATCGGCATCCATGGTGAGCGAATTGCGCATCGACATGCGCGAATGTGCGTCGTACTGGAAGTTGGGTACCTCGGCACGCTTGGCCTCAAGTTCGGCGGGAGTGTCGAAAGCAATGTAAGCGCGGCCTCGGTCGAGCAGCATCTTGACATGCTCGCGATATATGTCGCGGCGCTCGCTCTGCTTGTAGGGTCCGAAGGGTCCGCCCTCGCGCACACCTTCGTCAATGCCTATGCCCAGCCAAGCCAGGGCTTCGTTGATATAATCTTCAGCTCCGGGCACAAAACGCTGGGAGTCGGTGTCTTCGATACGAAGAATCATTGTACCGCCATTCTGACGGGCAAAAAGATAGTTATATAAAGCGGTGCGCACACCTCCGATATGGAGCGGCCCTGTGGGCGACGGTGCGAAACGCACTCTTACCGGTCGAGTCATGTCTGTGTTGATTTTAAAACAAATGCAAAGATACGCAATTTTCAGCGAATTCACGCAAGTTTATCCCAATTAATAAATTTATGGCATTTACAATTATTGTGAAACGTGCTATAAGCTAATCTATCAGTTGCAGGATGAACGGCGTGAGCATGGCGGTGAGCAGACCGTTGATGGTAAGGCCCAGCGACGAGAAAGCACCGTAGTGCTCGCTGCGCTCCATGGCAACCGAGGTGCCCACGGCGTGTGCGGCCGTGCCTATCGACAGGCCTTGGGCTATGGGACTGCTCACATGTGTGAGCTTCACAATCTTGAACCCGGCCATGCCGCCGAAAATGCCGGTACACACCACCACTGCGGCGGTGAGAGCCGGAATGCCTCCCACTGCCGACGATATTTCCATGGCTATGGGAGTGGTAACGGCCTTGGGAGCCAGCGACATGATTATCTCATGTGACGCGCCCAGGGCCTTGGCCACCAATACCACCGATACTATGCCGGCCACGCATCCCGCTATCTCTGACAGCAGAAGCAGCAGCCATTGCCTGCGTATTGATGACAGCTGGCGGTACAGAGGCACACCCAGGGCCACCACGGCAGGCTTAAGCCACATCTCTATATATTCGCCTCCGGCCTTGTAGGTGTCATAGTCTATGCCAAGGCTCTTGAGCAGGACAATCATCGCTATCATCGACACGAGGATAGGGTTGAGCAGCTTTACGCCGGTGCGACGCTGCAGCTGCTGCGCTACCATGAATGATATGAAAGTGGCGGCGATGAGAAAAATCTTGTTGGTGAAAAATTCCATAGCGGGTCAAATTTTCTGGAGATGTGTGTTCTGTTGTTTTTTTCGCGTCAAGCTTTTGCGCACCAACCGGTGGGTCCAGCCCGTCACGGCTATTATAACCACCGTGCTCACCACAGATGCCGCTATGATGGGGAGCCACTGCTCAGAGATGATGCCAAGGCAGTTCATCAGACCCACGCCCGCCGGCACAAAGAAGAAGCCGAGGTTGTGGGTGAGGAAGTCAGACAGCCGCTCCACCCGGTTCAGCTTTATGACACCGGCCTTGAGCGAGGTGGTAAGCAGTATCATGCCTATGATGCTCGATGGAACAGGCCATCCGGTGAGCCATACCACCAGCTCTCCCAATGTCACAAAGGCAAACAGTATTCCGAATTGTACAATCATTATTTCCGTTTATTAACAATTAAGCCACACGAAAATCCTGAGGTTTTTCATGTGGCTGTTATATTACGGTGCGAAATTACGAAATAATTATGACTCTCACAAAATTTATTTTGCCACAATTTGCTGTGCAAGAGTGTAGAGTGCAATAACGCACTCATATACTTCAGCTCTTGATACCGACTGCACTTGTGGCACAAATCTCAGACGGTATAAAATCTGCCATTTTGGCAGAATTTACCGAAAGATACGCCTGTCAACCGTTTAGCTGCCATAATTCACATTAATAAATATTATATAAACCACCAAAAACCTTTTTGGCACAGGATTTGTTTATCAGTCAGTGAAACCATCAAACTGACATAAATAACAAAAATATAAAAATTCAACTATCATGGGAAAAATTATAGGTATCGACCTTGGTACAACCAACTCATGCGTCGCTGTTCTTGAAGGCAATGAGCCTCAGGTAATTCCTAACAGCGAAGGACGCAATACAACTCCTTCAGTAGTAGCCTTCGTAGAAGGCGGAGAACGTAAGGTTGGCGACCCTGCCAAGCGTCAGGCCATCACAAACCCCAAGCGCACCATCTACTCTATCAAGCGCTTCATGGGTGAAACCTACGACCAGGTACAGAAAGAAATCGACCGTGTGCCCTACGAAGTGGTTCGCGGCGAAAACAATACTCCGCGCATCGTCATTGACGGTCGCCAGTACACTCCTCAGGAAATCTCGGCCATGATTCTTCAGAAAATGAAGAAGACCGCTGAAGACTATCTCGGCGAGAGCGTAAGCGAAGCTGTTATCACAGTGCCCGCCTACTTCAACGACTCGCAGCGTCAGGCCACCAAAGAAGCCGGCGAAATCGCTGGCCTCACCGTTAAACGTATCGTTAACGAACCCACCGCTGCAGCCCTTGCCTACGGTCTTGACAAGACTAACAAGGATCAGAAGATCGCTGTATTCGACCTCGGTGGCGGTACATTCGATATCTCTATCCTCGAACTCGGCGACGGCGTATTTGAAGTACTCTCAACCAACGGTGATACCCACCTTGGCGGTGACGACTTCGACCACGTTATCATCGACTGGCTCGCCGACGAATTCCTCAAGGACGAAGGCGTAGACCTCCGTCAGGACCCCATGGCCCTGCAGCGCCTTAAGGAAGCTGCCGAAAAGGCTAAGATTGAACTTTCGTCAACCACTTCTACCGAAATCAATCTTCCCTACATCATGCCCGTTAACGGTGTGCCCAAGCACCTTGTGAAGACCCTCACACGTGCCAAGTTCGAGCAGCTCGCCGACCAGCTCATCCACCGTTGCCTCAAGCCTTGCGAAGACGCTCTGCGCGACGCCGGCCTCAAGGCAAGCGATATCAACGAAGTTATTCTCGTGGGTGGTTCTACCCGTATCCCCGCCGTTCAGCAGATTGTAGAGAAGTTCTTCGGCAAAGCCCCCTCTAAGGGCGTTAACCCCGACGAAGTGGTAGCCGTAGGTGCAGCTATTCAGGGTGCAATCCTCTCAGGCGACATGAAGAAAGACATCGTGCTGCTCGACGTAGTGCCCCTGTCGGTAGGTATCGAAACCCTCGGCGGCGTTATGACAAAGCTCATCGAAGCCAACACCACCATACCTGTCACCAAGAGCGAAGTATTCTCAACCGCAGCCGACAACCAGCCCAGCGTTGAAATCAACGTGCTCCAGGGCGAGCGCCCCATGGCTAAGGACGACAAGCTCCTTGGTAAGTTCCACCTCGACGGCATCGCACCCGCTCCCCGTGGTATTCCTCAGATCGAAGTTACATTCAATATCGACGAAAACGGTATTCTCAACGTTTCGGCCAAGGATAAAGCCACCGGTAAGGAACAGAGCATCCGTATCGAAGCTTCAAGCGGTCTTACCGACGCCGAAATCA
>CAJUKX010000034.1 GCA_910586975.1 uncultured Muribaculaceae bacterium
CATAATTGACACTACCCCCTCAAAGTAGCGCGTCTACCAATTCCGCCATCCGGACTACAGGCCTGACATTAAGAAGTCAAGTTGAGCGAAAAACGGGACTCGAACCCGCGACCCCGACCTTGGCAAGGTCGTGCTCTACCAACTGAGCTATTTTCGCAGTTGTAATTTGAAGGGTAATTTTGACTTCTTTTGTCAAATCAATAATTTAATGTTCTCGTTGAGCGAAAAACGGGACTCGAACCCGCGACCCCGACCTTGGCAAGGTCGTGCTCTACCAACTGAGCTATTTTCGCAGTTGTGCTTGGCGTTATTTCGCTTTTGCGATGCAAAGGTACGCATTATTTTTGAATCTGCAAGCATTTTTGCAAAAAAAATTCAATTTTTCGATAAAATTTATCTTTTCATGTTATTCAGAAATCTTGTGTTTTACCCTTGTTTTTATGCCTTGCACCTATGTATTTTATTGCTTTACAATGCGTTATTGCATATCTCTCTCCAGAATCTGAGCAGCCAAGGTATCGGCGGTGTGTATTAGTGCTACAAGCGGAGATTTTTCTTGAGCCTTGCGATAAGATTTTTCCATTTCGATGGATTGTGACGGCAAATCCCATGGTCCCATGTGCCATCTTATTGCAAAAATTTCTTCATCTTCGAGGTCAAGACCGGAGCGAAGCAGCATGATTACCGATTTTTCGCCATGGCCAACGGGCATTTCAGAATAGTCTACATCGTAAGCCTCGACTTCTTCCCATATTCCGATTTCATTGCGTTGTTTGCGTTTGGTGCGTCTATATATATTTGTCTTGCACACATCGTGGAGTAGGGCAGCTATCGCTATTGAGTCGGTATTGAGCATTTTTTCCATGTCGGGTCTCAATGGGATTGTTGCATTCCTTATAGCAATGGCCATGTCGTACACATTTAATGAGTGTAGCGCCAGTCCACCCGGAAAGTTGAAATGGTTGCGTACAGATGCAGGCGCTTCAAAGAAGCCCCATGCGTCGAGATCTTCTATAACATAGTCTATACCGTCGCGACCGGTAGATTTAAGCAGTTCGATGAACCGCTCGCGGTTTGCAGAAATATCTATTGCTGACATTATAATATAGGACTTAGCAGACGCTCTACACTTTCAATGGCTCTGCGCACCAGGGGGCGTTTGCTCCACGCATCGGGCAGTACTCGTGTGGATTGTTTTAAATCCTCTCTGAAAATTTCGAGCATCTTGTTAGTAAATTCTTGTGAGTAGAAGAACAGGTTGCCTTCAAAATTGTGTTCAAACGAACGAAAATCAAAATTGGTAGATCCGATAGTGACAAAATCATCATCTACTATAATAAGCTTTGAATGAAGCATTCCGGCTTCATAAAAGTAGATTTTTATGCCGGATCTCAAACATTCGGAAATATATGATGCAGAGGCATTGTCGAGCAAATGTGAATCAGACTTGCGAGGAATTAGTACCCGTACGTCTACACCCGACAGCGCGGCTGTGATAAGTCCTTTCAGCAGCGAGTCGGTGGGCAGGAAATAAGGAGTCTGTATATAAATCCTGCGGCGGGCGCTGCATATAGCCTTATGAAACATATATGATATGTTGCTCCACTGAGATGTAGGCCCGGATGTAAGCATCTGTACGCTGATATTGCTGTCAGTATTATTATCGGCATTAAACTCTTCCTCAATAAGTGGTTGCCCCATGAAATGCCAGTCAACGGCAAAGGCGTACTGCAGAGCAGATACTACGGTGCCCTCTACACGTACATGCGTATCGCGCCATGAGGCGAATTTCTTGCCTCCGTCTATATAACGGTCTGCTATATTCATCCCGCCCAGATATCCGATTGTGCCGTCAATCACACACAATTTTCTGTGATTGCGCCAGTTCAATCTCGTGCCAAGCTGAGGGAACGAAACTTTGAAAAAGGGGAAAATCAAGATTCCGGCCTCTCTCATCTTTTTAAAGAATCTCGATTTTACAGTGAAAGACCCTACATGGTCGTAAATCACTCTTACTGTAACACCCGACCGAGCTTTCTTCATCAGAATTTCAGAAATTTCAGTACCAATTTTGTCATTCTCAAAAATATAATATTCGAGATTGATGAATTTTTTGGCCGATAGCAGGTCTTTTTTCAGGCTGTCGAACTTTTCTTTTCCTGATACAAACACATCAACCTTGCTGGCATTATATATAGGTGCACTGCCTACCGAATGTGCAAGACGTATTAATTGCAAAGTTTCGGGCGGCAGATTAAGCTCCCTGAAATTGATACTGCTGCGGGGCGCTCTTTTTTTGAGCCGGCGACGATACCTGCGGCTCAGCTTCCTTTGATTGCGTATATTACGGCCGAAGAACAAATACAGTACTATACCGAGCATTGGCAGAAGCAGGAGCACGGTTACCCATGCCAGCGATTTTACAGGATTGCGGTTTTCTGAAATAACGATTCCTATAATGCTGACAATTGTCAGGGCGTAAGCTATGAATATAATTTCTCTTGCCCAACTCCAGTCAATACCTTGTACGGCTTCAAACATATCCGTCTAAGAGTGTGTTTACTTTTAACACACGATTTAAGTTTTAAATAAAGAATGTATTTATTTCAAGGGTTTCGCATTAATCCTGAGGCCTTTTTTTATGCTTTCCGCCAAGTTTCATCAGTCGCATAGCTCGCTACGCTCCATCTTCAACTTGCGAAAATCATTCAAAAAAATTCTCTCAGCCTTAACGCGAGTTAAAGTAAACACACTCTAATAATCCGAATTAATGCGAAAGTTAATAATAAATCAGCAATCTTTTGCTTTCTTAACACAATTTAACTTCAATAAGATGATTATTTTGTATTACTTTGCAAAGTTAATTAATATTTTGAATTATAGGAAGGTGTAGGATATTTTATGTCGTATTACATCTTATAATCCGGTTTTATCTACTTATAAACCAATCAAAAATTGTTTTAATTCAATGAAAAAATTGATTTTCGGTGCAATGGCTTTATCGGCATGTATTGCAATGAATGCAGCCGATTCCACTCCTCTGTGGTTGCGCAACGTTGCTATTTCTCCGGATGGAAAAACTATTGCATTTACCTACAAGGGAGATGTGTATACAGTTCCGTCAGCAGGAGGAATGGCTCGTCAGCTTACTTCAAATCCGGCCTACGACAGCTATCCCGTTTGGAGTCCTGATGGAAAGTACTTAGCTTTTTCGAGCGACCGTGATGGTTCGCAGGATGTTTTCATTATCAGCTCAACCGGTGGAACAGCCCGTCGACTTACCACCAGCTCAACAGCCGAAAAGCCTGCCGCGTGGCTTAACGATTCAACCGTTCTTTTCATAGCCAGCGAAATGCCCGACTATCGTTCAGCTCTTGGCCCGTTTGGTTCGCAAGTCTACAGTGTAACTACTTCAGCTAAGCGTCCCAAGATGTTTTCGACCCATCCTATGTCGGCGATTAGCGTCAATAAGAAGGGTGAAGTATTGTATCAAGATAAAAAAGGATACGAAAACGCTTATCGCAAGCATGAAAATTCATCTGCTACAGGCGACATACGACTGATGAAGAACGGTACCAATAAATTGCTGACAACATTCAAGGGCAATGATCAGAATCCGGTATGGCTCAATGATAATAATTTTGCATATATCAGCGAGGAAGACGGTACACTCAATGTATATTCGCGCAATACTTCGGGAAGCGAAAAGCGCAAGCTTACTTCATTTGTCAAACATCCCGTGCGCTCGCTTTCAGCATCTGACAACGGGCTGTTGGCATTCAGTTGGGATGGTGAGATATACACACTTGTCCCCGGCAAAGAACCTCAGAAAGTCAATGTGTCGATTGTAAGCGATGACTATGACCGCGACCTGGTGGATCAGCTTCGCACCGGTGGTGCTACAACTTTGGCTGTAAGTCCTACAGGAAAAGAAGTGGCATTCGTCATTCGAGGCGATGTTTATGTAACGTCAGTAAAATATAAAACTACAAAACGTATAACCGATACTCCCGGACAAGAACGTAACGTAAGTTTCAGCAAAGACGGTCGTACTATTGTATATGACAGCGAGCGCGACGGCAAATGGCAGTTGTTTACCTCTCGTATCAAAAACGATGACGAAAAGCAGTTTGCTTACGCTACCGAGCTTATCGAAGAGCCTCTGTATTCGTCGGATAAGGCTGCCCAGCAACCTGTATTCAGTCCTGATGGCAAAAAGGTAGCCTTCCTTGAAGACCGCACCATCCTGCGTGTAATTGATGTAGATACCAAAAAGGCAGTAACAGCCCTCGATGGTAAATACAATTATTCTTATACCGATGGTGACGTCGGATTTATGTGGAGCCCCGACAGCCGCAATCTTCTCGTAGATTATATAGGAGTAGGAGGTTGGAACAATAAGGATATAGCCATGGTTTCGGCCGATGGTACCAAGGTGGTAAATCTTACAGAAAGCGGCTATACCGATTATGATCCCCGATGGGCTCTTGACGGTGAAGCTATAACCTGGCGCAGCGATCGCTATGGTATGCGCAGCCATGGTTCATGGGGTGCCGAAGACGACATCATGTTTATGGCTCTCACTCCCGAGGCATATGACAAACTGCACCTCACTGAAGAAGAAGCAGCTCTTGCTAAGGAAGAAAAAGAGAATAAAGAAAAAGCCGACAAGGAAAAATCAAAGGATAAAAAGAAATCCGATAAAAAATCGAAGAAGGCCGAACCCGACCCCGAAAAACAGCCTGTTAACTTTGATTTCGACAACAAAGATCTTCGAACCGAACGCCTCACCGGCCGGTCAGGTGGTTTGGGTAATTACGTCCTGAGCGCAGAAGGCGACAAACTCTATTATATTATAGGTGATGCTACCGGCAAATCCAATCTTATGGAAATGAATTTGCGCAAGGGAGGTACGAAAGTACTTGTCTCTGGTGTGAGAGGCAGCATTGTTCCTGATGAAAAAATAGAGAACCTATACGTAATAAGCGGCTCAGGCATAAAGAAGGTAGACCTTGGCAAAGGCAGTGCAGAAGACATCGAATTCGAAGCTCGCTACGACCGCTCACCCTCAAAAGAAAGAGAATATATCTATGACCACATGCTGTCTGAGGTACAGGATAAGTTCTATGATGTAAACCTTCATGGCGTTGATTGGGACGGTTATGGAAAAGAATACCGCAAGTTCCTCCCATATATCAATAATGGTGAAGACTTCGCCATACTCTTGAGCGAGATACTTGGCGAGCTCAATGCGTCGCATACCGGAGGACGCTATTATGCTCCTGTGACATATTCCACAGCGTCGCTCGGTGCATACTTCGACGATAATTATTCAGGTAAGGGACTTAAGATTGCAGAATTGGTACCCGGCGGCCCGTTAACAACTGCTGCGGCCAATATCACTCCCGGCGATATCATTCTGGAAATTGACGGTACTGAAATCGAACCGGAAATGGACTACTTCCCCCTTTTGAAAAACCGTGCCGGCAAGAAGATGATGCTTAAGGTGCAAGACTCTGCGGGCAAAATCCGTAATGTCAATATCCGTCCCATAGGCAAAGGCTCATTGTCAGACCTGCTCTACAAGCGTTGGGTTCGTCGCAATCAGGCTATGGTCGACAGCCTTTCAAACGGTCGTATAGCATACGTACATATAAAAGAAATGGATTCACCTTCATTCCGCACAGTATATTCACAGCTTCTCGGCAAGTACCGCAATCGTGAAGCTGTGATTGTAGACACGCGCTGGAATGGCGGCGGATGGCTCCACAATGATGTTGCAATTCTACTCAGCGGTAAGAAATATGTAGACTTCAAACCGCGTGGCCAGTACATCGGTTCTGAACCTTTCTCGCAGTGGACCAAGCCTTCGGTAATGCTTGTAAACGAAGCCAACTATTCTGATGCCCATGGTACCCCCATGGCTTACCAGAGTCTTGAAATCGGCAAGATTGTAGGAGCTCCGGTTCCCGGAACTATGACTGCCGTTTGGTGGGAAAACCAGATTGACCCCAATATCGTGTTCGGTATTCCTCAGGTTACTTCGGTTGATATTCATGGCAATGTTATGGAAAATCATCAGCTTGAGCCTGATGTAGTAGTCTATAACGATCCCTTGAAAGTTGAACAGAATATAGACGAGCAGATTGCCGAAAGTGTAAAACAACTGCTTAAGCAGCTTGACAGCAACAAATAACACAGTAGGTTGAAGAAAAGAGCCGGTAGACCAAAATCTGCCGGCTCTTTTGTGCTTATACGATTTTCAACATAAATGAAAAGTCTCCGCCCGGTGGGGTGAGCATTTGTATTCCGTCATATAGACGCGATTGTTCGATCACAGGACAATTTTGCGAAGATCCATCGCCCTTCTGCATATAAAAAATAGCTTCGCGGCCTACAAACCGCTCCAGTCCCAGGGCCATGAATCCCATGGTATATCTGAGGTTGAGCTCCACTATGTGCATCTTCCCATTTATATCAGCCAGCATATCGACTCCTACTGGTCCGGAATAAGCGGGGGCTATTATGGCAGATATTACAGATTGCAGAGCTGTTATCATTTGTGACAACTGTCCGGAGTCTGATTTTGAAGCAATACGGGTTCTTAATTCCTGTTGGTCAGCCACTATATTGCCTGTATATTGGCCCGAAGACGGATCAGCCCGGAACAGGGAATATCCTACAAAATCGCAAACAGAATCTTTACACTCAAAGAGCAATGCGAAATCAAAATGAGGGTTGACGTAATCTTCAACCATAATTGATTTTTGTTTGCGTATAGTGCCTGCAGCGGCAGACAGAGCTTGTTGCAGATGGTTATGGTCTACAAATCGCACCCCTCGGCCTGAAGAAGACCAGGGCGATTTTAGAACAGCGCTCTTTTTGTCGTTTATGATTCGAGAGAGTGTGTCAGTATCAGCAACTTCTATGGCAGGCGGATAAATAGTGAAATCAAGTAATTTGCTTACTTCGTTAGTTACGATTGCGGCAGTCCTGCGATGAGAAAGATTGCGATATTGTTCAATTGTAGCCATATCGGGTAAAGTCGATTCTTTAAAACCCTCGTGGATGAATATGGCTCTTGACGCGGCAGACCATCCCCACGGGGTAGGCAGGAGATTGTAATCGGTATGATTCCACACATCAGCTGTTATGTTATAAGACATGCAGATATTATCGAGCCAATTCTTATTGATGCCATGGCAAAGCACCTTGTCATCGTTACCTGCCATCCATAAAGGCAGTATTTCTGCACTGCGACGCAGATTGGTTGCCATCTGCGGTGGAGAAAAGTTTGCCGTACCGTGAGCAAGTGCTATATCGTTTTCAGGATAAAAAAGCCAGAGATGATTCATTGCAATCAAATTTTGCACAAAATTACAAAAGCAAGTTTATAAAAACAAATCAGGATGTCTTCTCACGAAGACATCCTGATTGCGTTTTAATGACTTAAAACAATTACATAACTAACATAAAACACATTTTTGATTGTCTATTGCAACCGCATAATCGCGATTGCAATTTGTAAGATACTAACAATCTATACTAACCCTAAAACTGAAATGATATTTTCAACTTTTACACTGCAAAGTTACAAAAAATTTCGCATTTTACCTAAGCTTATAACTCAGATTTTTAAATAATTAGAACGCTGATTATTTTAATAAGTTGACAAACAGTGTTTTAAATATATGTTAAATAACATAAAATTGATAAACTTTTTTTCGGGAACTTTATGAAACCGAGCTAATTTTCATTATGTCGGCCTCAAAAGTCTCCTTATTTATAGCTTTGGCCTTTATTCGGTTGCGATAGGCATAAATAGTGTTGATGCTATAGTTGAGTACCTGGGCTATACGCGAACTGTCTTCTATGCCGAGTCGCATGAATGCCAATATGCGCAAATCTGTATTCAGCAATTCGCCTTCTTTCAATTGAATTTGCTCACATGGCAATAATAATGCGTTAACCTGATTGGGAAAATTAGGATATAGATGGAGGAACGCATTGTCGAAGACTTCATAAAACTCGCGGCTCTGCTCTTCTACAAATTTACCGGACTTTGTGAGCTTATATAAATCTTCTACCTTACCGGCCGAAATTTTTCTGTTTGCTATTTTACAGAATTGATTCAGCTTATCCATATATATTGAACACAGGCTAAGGAATTGACTGATATAAACTTCTTTAGTTTTATTGGCCTTTTGAAGTTTATCCTGCAACTTTCTCATCTTGGTTATTTCCCTATGCAGTAGCACAAGTGTTGCCACCAGTGTAAGCATTATCAATACCAGTACGCATACTATAGCGTAGATCGTGTATTCCTTATTCTCAATCTGTGCGGCTTTTGCCCTTTCTATTATAGGAAGCGACCTTGACGATTCGACCATGCGTATCGTTGCACCGCACTCTACGGCATTGGCCAAGGCGGCGGTAAGATAAGTATAGCTCCTGTTTACATCTTTTTTGGAATATAGGAAGCTGCCCAGTTCCTGTAACGCAGCTACTTCGCGGGTTGCTGAAGCTACGTCGGCTATTGCAGCCTGCGATATGTAGTAGATATAAGTATTCTCGTCATTACGCTCCAAAGCTATAGATGCAAGGTGATGGGCGGCTCGCGCTCTGTAATTGCTTATCATCGGTTCTGTTTCAAACACCTTTTCGAGCAAAACACGGGCTTTGCCTTTTTCGTTATTATAAAAATAATATTCACCTAAGTGATATTTATATTCCACTGAATCATCAGGCAAAAGCTCTATGAGCTTGCGCTGACATTCTATGGCTCTGTCGCCATATTTTAGCTTGGTTTTGTTGTCAACGCCTGATAGAGAATATATGTAGCTGAACATCTGACGCCCCGACTCATAATACAGAGAGAGGTGACTGTCAGATAATTGTGCCGATTCTATAGAATCAAATTCCATTACAGCCTCGCTGTGCGACCCACTAAGTGGCAGCAAAGCCAAATGTTTTAAAATGAACGGCACTTTTTCTTCAGAAGAGGCCAATTGCTTGCCATATTCCAGATAATGCAATGCCGAGTCATTATTGAATGCTGTATATTCCTCAGCAATTTTCAATATCAGTTTTGCTGAATTATCTCCGGATTTAAGGCTTGCGGTCAAACTGTCAATTTTAAGTTGACGCTTGTTGATGAAATACATTCGGCGTTCGAGCATATCATCAAGCATCTGAAGCGATGCTTTGGCTTCGGATTCTGAATATTCGAGTGTAGCCTTGGCCTGAAATGCTATTGAAAAAAGAACCGACAGGCTAACTAAATATTTTATGAATTTCATGCAGAGAGAGAAGATGAGTTATTTTAAGACCATCAGGGGTGTAAGCATATTCGGGGTAAGCGACAAGGTTATTTACCAGTTCTGCGGCTTCATCGTCGCTTAATGATTGAGATGGAGTTATTGCCGCAGACCGAGCCAGAGCCAGAGCTGCAGGGCGAAGCAGGGCAGTTTCGGGTAGTTCGCCGGTTTCCTCGATGTCTGATATTATCCGGTTGAGTGTTTCAATCGGATTTATATTGCCGGGGAGTGATGGCACAGCGTTAACTGACCATACATTATCGCCAAGGAATGACACATCATATCCCAGTCTGTTAGTCATGGTTATAATGGACGACAGGATGCTGCTGCGCGAAGGCGATAAGGTAAGACTTTCGGGAAATATCAACCGTTGAGACTGAAGTGGAGCTCGGCTCAATCTTTTTATAAAATCTTCGTAAAGTACTTTGATATGGGCACGATGACGGTTGATTATCATAATTCCCTCGCGAGTAGATACGATAAGATAACGGTTGTCAACACTCAGCAAACCGTTTGAAACATCCGATACAGAAAATAAGCCTGATTCCTTTTCTACAATCTTTGGTTCATCGTTTATTGTTATGGAGTTTGGCAAATTATCTGCCTGAAAGTCCTGCGAATTTATGGCTTCATCTCGTTTGTTTGCGAAAGACTCGTATAGCTTTTGCCAGTCGCGCGGAACTCCTGCAGATGGCCGGCTGCCATTACCATCAATACGTGAGTTGAGGCGTGACGATTCTACCTTAATGCGCTCCACCGGTTCGGGGTCGTTTTCCTTTAAATCAAAGGGATTGTAATCGGGATCGGTCTGGATGCCGGGCATAATGGTATTATTGTCGGGGAGGAATACCGGCAGGTCAGGTATGGCATCTGTCGAATCAAAATCTATGGCACCTGCTGCGTTTACCTTGCCGAGCGCCTGCTTTATCGCCGCTGTGAGAATCTGCCAGATTGGCTGCTCATTTTCAAATTTAATTTCATGCTTCTGCGGATGAATATTAACATCAATAGTCGACGGTTCCACCTCAAAGTTGATGAAATAGCTGGGCTGAACGTCCGACGAAATTAAATCAGCGTAACAGCTCATTACAGCCTTATGGAAGTAAGGGTGACGCATATTGCGCCCGTTGACAAAGAAAAACTGCTGATATCCGCGACGTTTGGCGTGATGAGGCAGTCCAACAAATCCGGAAATCTTCACTATGGAAGTCTCTGTGCCTACAGGGATAATCTGCGAACCCATAGACTTGCCAAACAAGCCGTTGATGCGTTGTTTGAGCGATCCATGAAGCAGCTGATGCAGAGTTACATCGTTGTGAATGATTGTGAAATCAACGTCTGTGTTAACCAACGCAAGTCGTTCAAATTCGCGTAAAATCTGAGATAATTCAACAGAGTCTTTCCTTAGATATTTGCGTCGGGCCGGCATGTGAAAAAAAATATTTTTCACCATTATATTAGTGCCGGGAACGCACGTGGCCGGTTCTGACCCTTCAAACTTTGACTCTGAAATCTTGAGTTTACAGCCTATTGCTTCACCCTTTTGCATAGTACGCATCTCTACCTGAGCCACGGCTGCGATTGAGGGTAGAGCCTCGCCTCTGAACCCCATGGTGTGCAGGGAGTAGAGGTCGTCGGCTGTATCAATCTTGGATGTTGCATGTCTTTCAAATGCCATACGCGCATCGGTAGGTGACATTCCGCGCCCGTTATCCACTACCTGGATAAGGGTGCGCCCTGCGTCCTTCAGTATGATCTGTATTGAAGTGGCACCCGCATCAATAGAATTTTCAACCAATTCTTTAATCACTGAAGCCGGGCGCTGGATAACCTCGCCGGCTGCTATCTGATTGGCTACCGAATCGGGCAGGAGTTTTATGATGTCACTATTCATTTCGCGTTTTGGCCTGAAAAAAAGTTCAACCGCGAGCCGCCGGATTCATGGCATGCCGCGGTTGAACAATTATTTTACATGCAGATTATTTGAACAAGTATTGAGAAGATATTGATTCGTGGTTGTGAACACGGCGTATTGTATCGGCAAACAGACGAGCTACGCTAAGTACGGTCACCTTCTTTGACGGGCCTGTGTAGGGGATTGAATTGGTAAAAATCATTTCTACCAAAGATGAATTGTCCACGTTCTCAGAAGCCGGATCACTCATGATGGCGTGCGATGCGAGTGCACGTACACTCTTTGCCCCTTTAGACATCATCAGGTCGGCAGCCTTGGTTATGGTACCTGCTGTATCGACCATGTCGTCAACGAGTATTACATTTTTACCTTCTACATCACCGATAACAGTCATGGTAGCCACTACATTGGCTTTGGCACGCTGCTTGTGGCACAAAACCAGAGGAACTTCGAGGTACTTGGCGTAAGAGTTAGCTCTTTTTGCACCGCCAACATCGGGAGACGCAATCACAAGGTCCTCAAGCTTCAGGCTTTGGATGTAAGGAATGAAAACCGATGAGGCATAGAGGTGGTCAACCGGTACATTGAAGAAACCTTGAATCTGATCGGCATGGAGATCCATGGTGATAACACGGTCAACACCGGCGGCCATGAGCAGGTCTGATACGAGTTTGGCAGCGATAGAAACACGAGGTTTGTCTTTACGATCCTGACGTGCCCATCCGAAATAAGGGATTACTGCGATAGTCGACTTGGCTGATGCACGTTTGGCAGCATCAATCATGAGCAGGAGCTCCATAAGATTGTCGCAGTTGGGGAACGTTGACTGCACGAGGTAAACTTCGCAACCGCGCACAGATTCTTCAAAAGAGACTTCAAACTCGCCATCGGCAAAGTGTTGGATGTTCATCTTGCCGAGTTCGACGCCAAGGTCTTTACAAATTTCTTCGGCCATGTAGCGAGACTTTGTACCGGAGAAGATTTTGAAAGGGGGAAGTGAAGAGTTCATATATATAATATATAAAGTATAAGGTCTATTTATTGACTACCTGCATCTTAGGCAATTCTTTCAGTTCTTTTGCAGATATTTTCCAAATTACGGCTCCATGAGCGGGAACTGCCGAGGCAAAGGTTACTGTGTCGCTGAGTGTTTTCACTGATTCTTCGCCTGACAAGAGTTCCTTGGCAACTGCAAAGCCGCGTTTTATACCAAAGTATTCAAAGGCATGCGAAGGTATGTTAACCTCGAGATGTGCCTCTTCAGAACTGAAATTGACAATAATCATGAGCAATTCATCATCGTGAAAACGCATGAAGGCGTAATGCCTGTGGGGATTGAATCGAGGATTCTCATAATTGACATACATCAGATCGAAGAACTTACCCATACTTATGGCTTTCTCTGAATTACACAAGTTCATTATCCGTATGTATGTATCGCGCAGCTTGGTCTCGCTTTCTGTAAGCGCTCCGTTGCATCGGCCTTTGTTGAGCCAACGGCGCAGGGTGGGGACGCTCCAATAGTCGAATATGGTGGTGCGTCCATCGTAGCCACTGTAACCCTCAGATTCTTCGGCAGCTTCGCCAAGCTCCTGGCCTGCGTAGAGCATGAATGGTCCGGTAGAGATCATAGCGCTCACCACCAGCGAAGGAATGACACGCCAGGGATCTCCAGCATACTGCTTGGAGGCAAAGCGCTGTTCGTCATGATTCTCAAGGAAATTAAGCATCTTGTCGCCAATGCCATCTACAGTCTGCCAACAATTGGTTATTGTTGCAGCTGAATGATTGGCTGTCTCCACAGCGCGCAGAGTGTCATAAAGATTTACTTTGTCATACAGGTAATCAAATCCGGCTGTATATATGAAGCGTCGGTAAATACCTATATCATAAAGTTCTGCAATAAATATAATATCAGGATTAACTTCTTTTACCTGAGGTATGGCCCAATGCCAGAACTCAACCGGAACCATGTGTACCATGTCGCAGCGGAACCCGTCGATACCCTTTGATGCCCAGAATCTGAGAATATGTAGCATCTTGTACCATGTAGAAGGTATGGGGTCATAGTGATTGGAACCATCGCCGTAATCATGGCCGTAATTAAGTTTTACGGTGTCATACCAATTGTATTTTCCGGGGAAGGCTGTAAAGCAATCATCACCTGATGCTCTCGCAGGAAATTCAACGTATGCATCTTCCCCTGTGCCTAAATCAACCTCGTGGGGCTGGAATTGCTGACGGGTAATATAATAGAAATTATTATCCCGTGCAAAGAACATATCTTTATTATCACCGTTTCCGAGGTCCTCTATACCGGCAGGGTGTGCATCTGAGTGATACTCGCGGCCCACGTGGTTCGGCACAAAGTCGATTATGACTTTCAGACCGGCCTTGTGTGTGCGGTTTACGAGATGTTCAAACTCAGCCATGCGGTTTTTCACATCAAAGGCAAGATCGGGGTCAATGTCATAATAATCGGTGATAGCGTACGGGCTTCCGGCCTTACCCTTGATTATGTGAGGATTGTGGCGAGGAATACCATACATTGTATAATCGGAGGTATGGGCATGCTCAATCACACCTGTATACCATACGTGTGTAACGCCCATTTCTCGCAGATTTTTGAGAATCGTAGGATTAATATCTCTTAATTTTCCACAGCCGTTCTGCTCAATGCTGCCATTGGGCACCGGACCGGGATTATAATTGGTGAAGAGGCGGGGCAAAAGCTGGTATATAACCGGTTTGAGCGCGTCGTTCTTTTCCATAACTTCTGAGATTGCGATAATGAATTTATTTATTTAGCCGAAGAGGAGCTTTCCATAATCCGGCGTCACGAAGTGCTTTGCGTGTATGGAGGTAACCACTCATGTACACATTATTTATATAGCGCAGGTCGAAGGGAGCATAGTGTGCTATTTCTGTAGTAGAAATATTTAAATCACACAACTCCATATCGTTGCGCTGATTGGCTTTAGCCATGAGGTTGTAAGTGCGCATGGCTATTGACCAGAAAGAGTCGTTCTTTTTCTTGCTGCGCAGCGGGCTAACATTTATACCGATCAGATAGTCGCATTTGTCGCGGATAATCCAAGCCGGATGATTGCGCAAAACGCCACCATCCACATACTCTGTGCCGTTTATAGTTACGGGCGGGAATGTAATGGGGATGGAGCATGATGCCATTACGCGTTCGGCTATGGAGCCGGTATGAAACTCAGCGGGAACACCGTTTGTAAAGTCTGTCACTCCAAGATATACCGGAATGGGCAAATCTTCAAGTTTTTTGTAATTTCCAAGATTCTTCAGAATAAACTTCTTAAACGGAGCCATTGAAAAAAAACCGCCGTTATGAGGACGGAAATTCACCAATTTGGAGAAACTCTCCTGAGAAAAAAGGTCAAGAAAATTCTTTGGGCTGATACCGGCAGCATATAACACGGCAACTATACTTCCGGCGCTCACTCCCGCAAGTATGTCGGGGCGATGGCCTGCTTCTTCTATCGCGGCCAAAGCTCCGGCATGGGCAAACCCACGGGCGCCACCACCGGTAAGAGCGATGCCAAGGCGTAAGCCTGCATCTTCTGATTTTGTTATTTGCTCATTCGGCTCCATTGCTTTTTTATATCTGCAAAGGTACATAAAAATGTGTGTTTTTCCAAAGTTTTTTATCTTTGAAATCCTCGCTGAGCAACTTTTTTATTGATTGCATTGTATTTACGTCTGAATTTCGTAACTTTGCATGAATTTACACATATTAGTATAACATAGACCAATCCATTAGCGTCAAAATAAAAGATGAAAGAATTAGCAACGGTTTATAACCCGGCTGAGGTTGAAGATAAATGGTTCGAATATTGGATGGAACACCGTCTTTTCCATTCAGAACCCGATGCCCGTGAACCTTATACCATTGTGATTCCGCCGCCAAATGTTACCGGAGTCCTTCACATGGGTCACATGCTCAACAATACTATTCAGGATATTCTCGTGCGTCGTGCACGTATGCAAGGTAAAAATGCACTGTGGGTGCCGGGTACCGATCATGCCTCTATTTCAACAGAAACCAAGGTTATTGCCAAGCTTGCTTCTGAGGGTATTAAGAAAACAGATCTTACCCGCGAGCAATTTCTTGAACACGCATGGGCATGGACACGTAAGCATGGCGGTATCATTCTGAGCCAGCTGCGCAAGCTTGGTGCTTCATGCGATTGGGAGCGCACAGCTTTCACTATGGATGAAAGTCGCAGCAAGGCTGTAACCAAGGTATTCTGCGATTTGTATGAAAAAGGACTTATCTACCGTGGTCTGAGAATGGTCAATTGGGATCCTCAGAATCTTACTGCCATAAGCGATGATGAAGTGTTCTTTGAACAGGAGCAGTCAAAGCTGTATTACCTGCGCTACTATCTTGCCGATGATTGCGATTGCAAGGCTCCGGCAGCTGAAGGCGAAGTGATTCATACTGACGAAAACGGCCGCCGTTATGCGGTTGTAGCTACCACCCGTCCTGAAACCATCATGGGCGACACCGCTATGTGTATCAATCCCAAGGATGTGAAAAACACATGGCTCAAAGGACATAAGGTGATAGTACCTCTTGTAAACCGTGTTATTCCTGTAATTGAAGACCGCTATGTCGACATAGAATTCGGTACCGGTTGCCTTAAGGTGACACCGGCTCACGATAAGAACGACAATATGCTGGGTAAGAAACACAATCTGGAGACCATCGACATCTTCAACGACGACGCTACCATAGCTGAGGTTGCAGGCATGTATGTTGGTATGGATCGATTTGAGTGCCGCAAAGCCATTGCCGAAGATTTGCAGAAAGCAGGTCTGATGGAGAAGGTCGAGGACTATGTAAACAACATAGGTCTGTCGGAACGTACAAAGGTTGCCGTAGAGCCTCGTCTTTCGCTTCAGTGGTTTGTAGACATGAAGCACTTTGCAGAGACGTCACTTGCTCCGGTAATGGACGATGTTATACGTTTTGTACCTGAAAAATATAAAACCACATATCGCAACTGGCTTGTGAATATCCAGGATTGGTGTATATCGCGCCAATTGTGGTGGGGTCACCGCATACCTGCGTATTATTATACAGATCCTACCGACGGTCAGGAGAAATTCGTAGTTGCTGAAACCGCCGAACTGGCACTTGAAAAGGCCAAGGCTCTTCCCGGATGTGAATCATTCACGGCTGCCGATCTCCGTCAGGACGAAGGAGCACTTGACACATGGTTCTCGTCATGGCTGTGGCCTATAACCCTCTTTGACGGTATCAATAATCCCGGCAATGAGGAAATCAACTATTACTATCCTACCTCAACACTTGTCACCGGCCCCGATATCATTTTCTTCTGGGTAGCCCGCATGATTATGGCAGGATATGAATATGTAGGCAAGGAGCCGTTCAAGAACGTATACTTTACAGGTATCGTGCGCGATAACCTCGGACGTAAAATGTCCAAGTCGCTTGGCAACTCGCCCGATCCCCTCGATCTCATAGCAAAGTTTGGCGCAGACGGTGTACGTATGGGTATGATGCTCGCTGCTCCTGCCGGAAATGATATCATGTTTGATGAACGTCTCTGTGAACAGGGCCGCAACTTCTGCAATAAGATATGGAACGCATTCCGTCTTCTCCAGGGTTGGGAAGTTGATACCGAAATACAGCAGGGCGAGGTAAACCGACTGGCTGTAGAATGGTTCGAAAACCGACTCAGCATAGCTATAGCAGAGATAAACGATCTGTTTGAAAAATTCCGCCTCAACGAAGCGCTCATGGTTGTGTACCGTCTGTTCTGGGACGAATTTTCATCATGGTACCTCGAAATGGTAAAACCGGCATACGGCAAACCTATCGACAAGGCAACAATGGAAGCTACACGCCGCTACTTCGACTCACTGCTGCGTCTGCTTCATCCGTTCATGCCCTTCATTACAGAAGAACTCTGGCAGCATCTTGATGCTCATCCAGCCGGTGAATCGATCATGTATGCGCAGATGCCTGTGGCAAAGAACGTTGATCAGCAACTCGAATCAGAAATTAAACTTGCCAAAGAAATTATTTCCGGCATACGCGCAGCCCGAGCCAAAAAGAACATTCCTTCAAAAGAAGTCCTCAAACTGAATGTTATCGGTACCATCCCATCTTCAATACACGAGCTTATCAAGAAACTTGCCAATGTGGATGAGATAACAATGAATGCCGATAAAGACGCAGCTGCCGCTTCATTCATGGTTGATACCACAGAGTTTAATGTGCCTTTGGCATCGGCTATTGATGTAGATGCAGAGCGTTCGCGCATCGAGAAGGAAATCAAATATCTCGAAGGCTTCCGCACTTCCATTGAGAAGAAGCTGGCCAACGAACGTTTTGTGAGCAATGCTCCAGCGGCAGTAGTCGAAGGCGAACGTAAAAAGTTGGCCGATACACTGCAGAAGCTCGCAGCTAACCAAGCCACTCTTGATGCACTTAAATAATGATTGCTCCACTTCAAGAAGATAAAAAAATCAAGGCACTGAGAACGATGATTGACGATGCTGAAAGGATCGTCGCCATCGTTCACATGTCGCCCGATGGCGATGCCATAGGGTCGGCAACGGCTTTCCAATCGGTTATGACAAAGATTGGAAAGGATGTCCGCATCGTTATTCCCGACATGATGTTGTCGAGTCTCAGAGCACTGCCGGGTGCTAAGGAAGCGATTGATGCAACACGTTATCCCGATTTTGCACATCAGCTTATAAATGATGCCGATATGATAATGTGTCTTGACTTCAACGAACTGTCGCGTATTGGCAAGCTTGGCGATGTAGTTGCCGCCTCATCGGCTAAAAAAGCACTTATCGACCATCACCTGCATCCATCGGATTTTGCGGACGTTTGCATATCAAGACCCGAGATGTCGTCCACATGCTACCTTTTATTTAAGGTATTGTGCGCGTTGGAGATGTTTGATTACATCGAAAAGCCCGCAGCCGAGAGTCTGTTGACAGGAATGATGACCGATACCGGCAACTTCTCATATAATGCAGCAGACCCCGACATATACATAGTTGTGGCTGAATTGCTAAAGAAGGGTGCGGATAAAGAAAAGATATACCGCAGGCAGTTTGAGACACATTCGCTCAATTGTATGCGTCTTAACTCCTATGCCATACTCAACAAGATGGAAGTATGGGAAGATATGGGTGCGGCACTTATTACCCTTACCCGCGATGAACTCAACAACTTCCATTATGTGAAAGGTGATACCGAGGGGCTTGTCAACCGACCGCTCGCCATTCCCGGAGTGGTTTACTCTGCATTTTTGCGTGAGGAAGATGGTTATGTAAAGGTATCAATGCGCTCGCTTGGCAAATTCCCGGTCAACGAGTTATGCCACAATCACTTTGGCGGTGGAGGACACCTCAATGCTGCCGGTGGCGAATTTGAAGGAACCATGGAAGAAGCCGTAGCTCTTTTCCGTTCGTTGCTCCAAACAAACAAAGATTTATATCTCTCTAACAAATAATTATTACAATGAAATTATTCAGACACATCGGTCCTTTGGCACTTATGGCGACTATGGCATTGGGCATCACGTCATGCGATGACAACAAGACATACGCCGAGCTGCTCACCGATGAAAACAAATACGTTAATGCGTTTCTTGCCGATCAGCACGTAATAAACAGCATTCCGGCCGATACAAACTTCATCACCGGACCTGATGCTCCGTATTACAGACTTGATGAAGATGGCAATCTCTATATGCAGGTTGTGGAACCCGGAACACCCGGCGATACCGTAGCATACAACGAGCTTATATACTTCCGCTATACACGCTATCCGCTTGTTACATACAGTAATGGCGAATTTACAGCATCAGAAGGAAATGATGCCGTGCTCAACGGTAATTTCTCATTCCGCTACGCCAACTTCGATATCGCATCATCATATAACTTTGGTGTAGGTATCCAGACTCCGCTTGCCTATTTACCGATTGACGCAGTAGTAAATATTGTGATCAAGAGTCAATATGGCTTCCCCACCGAGATGTCGAACGTTCAGCCTTATCTGTTCTCAATCAGATATTATCGTCCAAAGATCTGATTAGAACATAAAAAGTTGAATTAAAGATAATTGAACTTAGGTAACAAAAGTTCTTAATTCATTAGTTTCATCAATTAAAACGAGTTCAAATATGTCATTAATCAAGTCTATATCAGGTATTCGCGGCACCATAGGCGGACGTCCCGGCGAAGGCCTGTCGCCCCTTGATGTTGTTAAATTCACTGCAGCATTCGCTACATTTATCAGAAAATCAACCAAACTCGATACAAATACTATCGTGGTAGGCCGCGATGCCCGCATATCAGGCGAAATGGTATCAAACCTTGTATGCGGCACATTGGTTGGTATGGGATTTGATGTAGTAAACATTGGTCTGGCTTCGACTCCCACCACTGAAATCGCTGTTACCAAAGAAAAGGCTTGTGGAGGTCTTATACTTACAGCTTCTCACAACCCCATGCAGTGGAATGCACTTAAACTGCTCAATGAAAAAGGTGAGTTCCTAAACGATTCAGAGGGTAAGGAAGTGCTCCGTATAGCCGAAGATGAATCATTTGAATTCGCACAGGTACAGAATCTCGGCAATGTTTATGTGAACAATACTTATAACCGTAAACATATCGACGATGTGCTTGCACTGCCTTTGGTAGATAAAGAAGCCATTGCCAAGGCTGACTTTACAGTTGCTGTAGACGCTGTAAACTCGGTAGGCGGTGTGGTTATCCCCATGCTTCTTAAGGCTCTTGGCGTTAAGAATATAATCGAACTTAATTGCGAGCCCACCGGTAAATTCGCACATACTCCCGAGCCTATACCCGAAAACCTTACTGATATTGCAGCTCTTGTAAAAGAAAGCAAGGTTGATGTAGGATTTGTGGTAGACCCTGATGTTGACCGTCTGGCTATCGTACAGGAGACCGGCGATATGTTTGGTGAAGAATATACACTTGTTTCCATCGCCGATTATGTACTTTCAAACACTCCAGGTTCTACAGTATCAAATCTCAGTTCAAGCCGTGCTCTGCGCGATATAACAGAGAAGCACGGTTGCACATACACTGCCGCTGCGGTTGGCGAAGTGAATGTAACTACTGAGATGAAGCGTACCGGAGCCATCATCGGCGGTGAAGGAAATGGCGGTATCATATATCCCGAACTGCATTATGGCCGCGATGCCCTTGTGGGTGTAGCTCTCTTCCTCACAATGATGGCCAAGAGCGGAAAGAAGCCAAGCCTGATCCGTAAGGAAATGCCCGAATACGATATTTATAAGAGCAAAGTAGAACTTCAGCCCGGACTTGACGTAGATCTCCTCTTGAAAAAGGTAAAGGAAAAGTTCGCAAACGAAAAAATCACCGACATCGACGGTGTGAAAATAGACTTTGCAGACTCATGGGTGCACCTGCGCAAAAGTAATACCGAACCCATCGTAAGAATTTATGCCGAGGCCCATTCTCCCGAAAAAGCAGCTCAACTCGCCGATTCAATCAAGGAAGAAATCCTCGCAATGATAGACTGATTAACTCCATTAATCGTTACAGCGCATCTCCCGGCCGTCAACACTGCGGTGTTGACAGCCGGGTCTCGCATGCGCACTTTTGGTAAAATACGCCTGTTAACTATATGATTTCAATAAATAATCTTAGCGTGGAATTCAGCGCTAAATCACTTTTCGATAATATCAATTACGTAATTAACGACAAGGATAAGATTGCTCTTGTCGGCAAAAATGGTGCCGGCAAATCTACCATGCTTAAGATTATTGCCGGGCTTCAGACTCCTACATCCGGTTCTGTTGCCGTACCTGAAGGTGTCTCCATAGGCTATCTTCCCCAGCACATGATTACTCCTGATGAAGTAACAGTGATACAGGAAGTGCGCAAAGCTTTCTCAAAAATTGATGAAATGCAACGCAGGATGGACGCTATGAATGCTGAACTTGCCGAACGAACCGATTATGAATCTGAGAGTTATCAGCGACTTATAGAGCAGATGACTGCTCTCAGCGATCGCATTTCAATTACCGCATCCGATAATTGCGAGGCCGAAATGGAAAAGACCTTGATGGGTCTTGGCTTTGTGAGAAGCGACTTCAACAGACAGACAAGCGAATTTTCGGGAGGTTGGCGCATGCGTATAGAGCTTGCAAAACTTCTGCTAACCAAGCCTGACGTGCTGTTGCTTGACGAACCGACCAACCACCTTGATATCGAATCAATACAATGGCTCGAGAATTTCTTGCTCACAAAGGCAAAAGCAGTGGTGTTGGTGAGTCACGACCGTGCATTCATTGATAATGTGACCAATCGCACTATTGAAATCTCTCTTGGGAAGATTTACGATTATTCAGTAAATTATTCCAAATATATAGAGCTTCGCAAGGAACGCATAGAACAGCAGATGCGAGCTTACAACAATCAGCAGAAACAGATTGCAGATACCGAGGCCTTCATTGAACGATTCAGATACAAGGCTACGAAGGCCGTTCAGGTACAGAGCCGCATGAAACAGCTCGCCAAAATAGACCGTATAGAGGTAGATGAAGTAGACACCTCGCATCTCAACCTCAAGTTTCCACCGGCTCCTCGCTCGGGCGATTATCCTATTATAGCCGACAACGTAGGAAAAGCCTACGGTGACCATCAGGTATTCGACCATGCCACATTTACAATCAAACGTGGCGAAAAAGTAGCTTTTGTAGGAAAGAACGGTGAGGGTAAATCAACCCTTGTAAAATGTATCATGGGTGAGATACCCTTTACAGGTTCTCTTAAGATAGGGCACAATGTCAAGATTGGTTATTTTGCGCAAAACCAGGCTTCAATGCTTGATGAAACTCTCACGGTGTTTGACACCATAGACCATGTGGCTGTGGGGGATATCCGTACTAAAATACGAGATATTCTCGGTGCATTCATGTTTGGGGGAGAAGCGTCCGACAAAAAGGTCAAAGTACTTTCCGGAGGTGAGAGGACTCGTCTTGCCATGATCAAACTGTTGCTCGAACCGGTTAATTTCCTTATTCTTGACGAACCGACCAACCACCTTGACATGAAAACCAAGGATATACTCAAGCAGGCAATCAAAGACTTTGACGGAACGGTGATACTCGTGAGCCACGACCGCGAATTTCTTGACGGACTTGTTGAAAAAGTATACGAATTTGGAGGAGGACAGGTTAAGGAAATGCTTGGTGGCATATATGACTTCCTTGAGAAAAAGCGTATAGCTTCGCTGCGCGAACTTGAACTGAGTAAATCTGTTGAAACAAATACTCTGAAAGCTAAACCGGAAAATACAAAATCTGCAGAAGAATCCAAGCAGACTTCCCCGGCGAAGAAACTTAGCTATGCTGAACAACGTGAGCGAGAAAAGATACTTCGCAAAGCCAAGAAAAAGGTAGAGGAAGCTGAAGCTGAAATTGCACGTATTGAGGCCACCCTGAAATCAATTGAAGATGAAATTGCGAATAATTCAGGAGACCAGGATATTTACAATCGTCATGCAGAAACTACCAAGGCTCTTGAAAACGCTATGAGCATCTGGGAACTAGCATCTATGGAACTTGATGAACTTCAAAGTTAAATTGCCATTTTTTGATGTTAAAAAATTTGACTCTCAACATTTTGTTGAGAGTTTTTTATTCTATATGTAATAACTTTCTATGAAATCCATATAATTGTCGTAATTTTGTCCCTGAGTATAGGTATTTGTTTAATAATAGAAAAAGACGAAATTTTTCCCATTATAGGTTAGGTTTTTCGCAAGTGACGTGTCTTATTGATGTATGACGACAATCAGTGACATAGAACAGCTTTTCAGAACCCATTACACGGCGATGCACCGCCTTGCGATGCTGATACTGCATGATGAGGATGCGGCGCGGGACATTGTGCACGATGTCTTTGAGTCGCTTCTCAACTCCGGGCTGACAGACGTGTCAGCTCAGTATCTGCTTCGAGCAGTGCGCAACCGTTGTCTGAACTATCTTCGCAGCTTCACTACGCGTGAGCGCTTCAAGCAACTTTATGCTGTTGACGAGCATGAAATAGCTGACGAGGAGTGGCCGGATGATGAAACGATTGCCATGATTTATTCAACTGTGGCAAACGATCTTACCGATGCCTGCCGCCGGGTGGTGGAATTACGCTTCACCGACGGCAATAGTTATAAGGAAATTGCATCAACACTGGGTATAAGCGAAGTAGCTGTGTATAAGCATTTGCGTCATGCAATAGATGTCTTACGTAAAAAACTGTCTCAAAATGGATAAGATAGACCGACTGCTTGATGCCATGGAGCATCCGGATAGTTACTCCGAAAAAGATATTGAGGCGATGCTCGCCGACCCGGAAGTCAGAGAGGTGTACGACCTGCTTGACAAGACAACGGCAAGTCTTACGTCAATACCCGCTCCTGATGTTGATACCGAATGGGCAGCCTTTGAACGCGCTCACGGTAAACGTCGTTTCAGAATACTCAATCTGTTTTCGCGCAATCTCGCCGCAAGCATTGCCATAGCTGTAGCATCGCTCGCCGCGGTAGCTGCCGTGGTTGGGGTAAGCGTGAATTATGTTCTCAACCAAAAGACGGAAATCCCGGCAACCGAGCCGGTGGCAGCAGTAATAGAAAATGTAATTTCCAACGACACAGTAATTGTTGCCGAACCTGCACCTGCAACAGCTCCCGGGACGATAGTATTCGACAACGAGCCGCTGGAGACTATCGCCAACCATATAGCGGGGTACTATGGCTGTAGTGTGGAGTACACAGCAGAAGCTCCCAAGTCATTGCGACTTTACTTCCGTTGGAATCAGGCTCAAACGCTCGATGAGGTTATCGAAAGTCTCAACAACTTCGAGCAGATACATATCTCCGTAAAGGACAGAACTATAAAAATACTCTGATATCATGGCAAAAATAATTATGCTTATCTGCGCCATGTCAGCCTTTGTCATGGCCGGTGCCGAGTCTTTCTCATTCCGGTTCAACTCGACTCCGCTCCCCAAAGCTATTCAGCGGATTATGGAGAATCATCCCGACCTCGACATCAATTTCATATACAACGAACTTGAAAACTACAATACCAGCGCCACGGTAAATGCCGGCAATGCCTATGACGCCCTCCGTCAGACAATAGGCTTGAATCCGGTAACGGTGGTTAAAGCCAAAAATACGTACTATGTCGAAGCGTTGCAACATGGCAAATATGTGTATACCGGTAGAGTCACAGGCTCTGACGATGAGCCGGTTGTAGCGGCAACGGTAATGCTGTTGGCACAAGGTGATTCAACTGTCATCACATACGGAATCACCAATGATAAAGGCTGCTTCATCATACCTTGTGACCGTAGGAAAGTTATTGCCAAAATAGCCTGTATGGGATACAAAACAACGTATCATCAGTGCAATACTTTCGATACAGGCACAATAATAATGCCCGAAGATGCAGTGAAATTGAGTGAGGTAAGGGTAGAGGCGGAGAATGCCCATCTATATTCTGACCGAACAATTTACTTACCCACAACTCGCCAGAAAAATGTTGCGGCAGATGCAGTTGCTCTATTGAGCCAAATGGCCATACCGCAACTTGATGTAGATCCTGCTACCAAGTCTGTAAAAACAATAAACGGCCAATCGGTAGCTGTTTATATAGACTATGTATCAGCTTCACAACAGGATTTGTCAGGCATGAAAACTACAGATGTAAAGAAAATAGAATATCTGCTTTACCCCAAAGACCCGCGTTTTCATGGAGCTGATTATGTAGTCAATTTCATCATGCAGAAATATGAATATGGCGGATATACCAAGGTAAGTACTTCCAAGAAATTTGGAATGAATAATACAGATGCTTCGGTATACTCTAAGTTCACATATAAGGATATGACCTTTGACATATATGCCGATGAATCATACATGACCGACCGTCACAGTGGAACAGCATCAACAGAACGATTCGTTTTTCCGGACTTGTATGGTCTTGGTGAGAAATCAATAGAAAGGATTTCCACACCCATCTCTTCAAGATTTCGGAACAATGAAAATAATGTGACATTTCGTGCTTTATATGCTACAGAAAAGGCTCAGATTTCAAATACTCTGTCATTCAATAATACATCAACTCCCCGGAAAGATAATGAAACTGATATATCTTATTCAGATGCGATTTTGCCCACAGACACTATGAAGAGCATAGCTTCAAATCATAATCTTTCACTGAATTATAAAAATGAAACTTATATCGGATTCAATGAAAATGTTGGTACATTCATAGAGGCTGTATATGAATATGGGAATAACAAATCCCAATCAAACTATAGCCAAGGAGATATCAACATTATAAATAATGCAACTGAACATTCGCATTGCGGACGCATTACTCCAAGCCTCGTATGGAACCTGAATGAGCATAGCAGTTTCATGCCATATCTGCATGGTGAATATACAATATATTCGCTCGATTATTATGGGTCTTCACCATCAGAACAGAAATATAATGTGTGGGGATTTGTCGGTGGAGTAAAATATAAATATACTCAGGAAAAATGGAGCGCCGGCAGTCAATTTGGATGGACGTACGCCAACATAAATCTGACGGGGACTAAGATAGAGGATAATTATCCTATGGGTAATGTATTTGCAACATTCTCGCCAAACAAAAATAACCAGTTTGAAGTTAGGTATGCTTTCACAAAACAAGTACCTGAAACTTATCAGAAAAGCCCCAATATGCTTCAACAAGACGAGCTGATGTGGTATACCGGTACACCCGATCTTAAAAACAGCTGGAATAATTATGTTCATGCTGTCTATACATGGATTCCCAACAACAGATGGCAGCTTGTAGCTACAGGCAAGCTATTCATGATTGACGACAGGGTAGTAACACGCTATTTGCCTACGGGTCCCAATGGCACAATGCTCCGCCGATACGTAAACGATGGCAGTTTCAAAAGCAGCTCCATTGGCGTGAAAGGAGTTGCAAAATTCTTTGACGGTAAATTGGTTGCTACCTTACGTCCTGAGATGTGGTTCAGAAAGACAACAGGAGAGTATGCCTTAACACACAACGAACTTACGTGTGTTGCTCAGCTCACATGGTATTTTGGCAACTTCTACCTTGATGGGTGGTATGTAACACCCAGTACTTATCCCAATGAAGAATCAGGCATCAAAGAACGTAAGCCTTCGCGTTATCAAATGCAACTCGGCTATGGCAAAGGTCCATGGCGGGCATCTGCTACAGCATATAATTTTTTGCGGTCAAGTTGGGAATACAGCCGTGAGACTCTGTCAAGTAAGTATTATGGGTTTGAACGGAGCGTTTATAGTCCGGACTTTCACATGAGCTTTCAGCTATCACTTTCGTATACATTCGGTTACGGTAAGAAAGTTAGACGTGGTGATGAAGTTACAGGTGCGGGTACAGGCTCATCGGCAATATTGAAATAAATAAGCATTGAATTTAGGATATTTTAATTGCATGAAATATCCTAAATTCAAAATACTATGATTATCTTTGCTACCGATAGATTAGACCGGTAACGGCATTTCACAAACAAAGAGACGTTATTTCGCGCAATGAAACAATTATTATACCACATCTTCCTCTTGTCGCTTATGATATTGACGTCATGCGAAGTTCGTAGCGGCTACCTTGATTATGATAAGCAGAACACGGTTGCCATGCTCACGGATGTGGAATGGCTGGTGGTTAATGCAGATTATGGGCTTGGCAATGAACACATATACGATGATGAAACCAAAATCTATTCGTTTGGCAAGGATTCCAAAGGATGGATTGCGACCGGTTCGCTTAAGGATATGTCTGTTAAGAAAGATGTCAGATACTTTCAGTGGTCTTTTACTACAGATAATTATACCGTAATCTGCATGGCCGGCAACTCTACCGACGGGTATCTGCATATTCAAAAACTGACTCCGACTGAAATGTGGTTGCAGTGGACGGCAAAAGATCCTGTTTTCGTTCCGAATCAGAATACTACATTATACAAGTTCAAAGCCCGTAAAAAACAATAACATCATGATAATAAAAAGAATTGCAATAACATTAGCGGCTATACTCAGCGTAGCGAGTGTTACAGGACAAGAGCGACACCGTGAACATAGTATTCACGACAGGTATGAAACTGAGCGACATCACAGGCCGGCATACTTTGTCAGTGGCGATGACGTGTTTTTTCATGGGCAAGCGGTTAAAGACGCATCGGCCTCATCATTCAGCATACTGCGCGACGGCTACGCCAAAGATAACTGGAACGTATATTACTGTGGCGTAAAGATTGACGGCGCAAGCAGCAATTCATTCAAAGTGCTCGGTTATGGATACGCCAAGGATAACTGGGCGGTATATTACAACGGAGCCAAGATAGAGGGAGCCTCGCCTGAGTCCTTTACAGTGCTTCAGGATTGGTATGCCAAGGATAATTGGAATGTGTACTATGACGGTATAAAAATTCAGGGAGCTTTTGAAAACAGCTTCAAGGTTCTTCGCGACGGTTATGCCAAAGATGATTGGACAGTATATTTTGACGGAATGAAAATTGATGGCGCTTCTGAGAACTCATTCAAAGTACTGCGCGATGGTTACGCCAAAGACGATTGGAACACATATTATTGGGGAAAGAAAATTTAAAGAATATTTTTACTTTGGCCTCAACATTTGTTGAGACAATTGCAAAATATTTTTTGCAACTTTGCCCAGTTAATATTTGTATGAATGAAACGAGATAAACTCATTTTGGCTTTTGTGATGCTTGTTCTACTCGGCGCTTGCTCAACGCATCGCAGAGTTGACGGTTGGTATCAGGTTGCCGACTATCCTGATAATTGCATCATTGGAGAGCCTTTGGCTACAGTCAATGATTTTGAGACAATGGAGATAGCACGTGATTCGTTTGTTATCTCAGGAGAAACCGTGAGACATATTTATATTTATGGACGGGTGAAACCCGATAAGCGCCGGTTTTGGGCCGATGCTACTGAACGAATGATTGGCAAACGGCTTGGCTTTGTTTACAACGACTCTTTGATTACAGCGCCTCAGATCAATGCCCGTATAGAAAGCGGTTCATTTCAAATTAACAGTACAGATTCCACTCTATTAAAAGCTATATACAACTCAATCATAAATGAAAAATAAGAAGATTCATTTCTTATCAATAGGTGCTATTATTTTTGCCGGATCATTTTTGGCATCATGCAACAACAACATTTTTGTTGATCATGTCCCGGATCTTGAATCAGACACATATTATCTTAAATGCGATGGCAGTTCTAAGTCATTTACCATTCCGACAAAAGGTTTTAGAGATGTACGTTTTGACTGCGATCATCATTACATGGCCGGGGTAGAGTATTATGATAAGAATGGTGAATATATCGATAACCCCACATTGGATGAAGTAGCAAAGGCTGTGTATTCATCGCCGTATTTCTATATCGAATTTGATGTTGACGGCGGTAATATAAAAGTCAAGGCTATGGACAATACCACAGCTGATAATGTAAGAGTGTGGGTAGGGTTGGATTATGAACACACGACCAAGTACATTGACTTTGTAATTACTCCGGGACGCCCGCTTGAGATTGAGCATTTGGGTTATGATATAGTAAGACCTGTAAGCGGCATATATACTGAGCGTGGAATGTCGCATACATTTACAAATAATTCAGGCCGGATTCAGCAGATTGTCATTTATCCATACAAGGAAGCTAAGTCAAGTATCAAGCTCGATATAGAAGATGGTTATTATATTTGGGCTATAGGCGTTAAAGGCATTATAAATGTTCCATTTTATTATAACGGAGAGTGGCTTGATAGCCAAACCAATACAGCCGAAGTCACGATAGGTGATGTCACACAATTTTATTGCCCGGACCTTGATATTGAAGAATCATATACAGTAGAGGTTGCTCCATATTCCAAAGTCACTACCGTAACAACCATAACATACGCTACTCTTGATGTTGCCTTCATTGCAAACATGAAGCAGCCTAATTCAGGATATACATATATGGCAGGAGGTAAATGCCAATTGATGCAACCAATTTCATATACGATAGAAAAGCAATGAGAAGACAATTATACACACTCATCCTGATTCTTGGAGCAAGCATCTCAGCCATGGCATCGGACAACGACAGCATACCGGCCGGGTTCAGCAAATCAATGACATGGCGTATAGGTGTTGAAGCCACTCCCTCGATGATTCCCGGCACGAACAGATTTCTTGAAGGATATAATAATGAATTAAAGAAAATCAAAGCCGGACTGTCAGGTGATATTCGCGCTGATTTCAGTTTCGCACCTGAAACAAGAGAGGGTATGCTTTATGCGGGCCTGTATCAGGGCGTAGGGCTTGGCATCAATTCATTTTTCTCAAATTCTCTTTTAGGGACACCCGTATCTACGTATGTATATCAAGGCGCACCAATCTTCAATATTTCAAAACGTATTTCTTTAGGATATGAATGGCGATTTGGAGCGGCGTTTGGGTGGAAGCATTATGATAAGGAAATCAACGACAATAATTCTGCTGTCAGTACTTCGGTTACAGCGCAGTTGGGCATAGGATTAAAACTCAGGTATTCTCTCTCCGATCGCTGGCAACTTTCAATGGGCATTAATGGCACACACTATTCCAATGGCAATACATCATGGCCTAATGCGGGTGTGAATACCATTGGTGCGACAATAGGAATTACATATATACTTAATCCTCAGTCACAGCAAGTGGAAGTACCATTGTGGTTGGAAGAGGAGGCCGACAAGGGACGTTGGTATTATGATATAATTGCATACGGCGCATGGCGCAAGAGAGCTGTGCATCTGGTATATGAACCTCAGCTATGTCCCGGTAAATTTGGTATAGTCGGATTCCAATTTTCACCGTTGCGCAAGCTCAACCGTTATGTTGCCGTCGGGCCATCACTTGATTTGCAGTGGGATGAAAGTGCCGGAATCGAACCTTACTGGGTAGAGGGCACAACAGGTAACGATATAAAATTTGAACGTCCGCCCTTCGGCAAGCAAATCAGCGTAGGACTTTCGGCTCATGCCGAACTCACAATGCCGATTTTCTCAGTAAATGCCGGTATCGGTTATGACTTCGTGAATCCAAAAGGCGACAGACGATTTTATCAGTCTTTGGCTCTGAAGACATTTGTTACAAATAATCTGTTTCTGAATGTAGGTTACCGACTTGGCGACTTTAAAACACCCCAAAACCTTATGCTCGGAGTAGGCGTGAGATTGTAAAAGAGTAGGGCGCTACTAAATACGTTTGTACAGATCGTTAACCAATAGAATTATCAATTACTAAATATGAAACTGTTAACGAATATTAACTATAAATTATAGTTCTAACTACAAAATATAGTTTATATTTGCACCATAAAATATTTAGTATGGAAAAACTGACGGCAAAAGAAGAAGAAGTGCTTGGTT
>CAJUKX010000035.1 GCA_910586975.1 uncultured Muribaculaceae bacterium
GTAAATGTTAACTCTGAATCTCGTCTGCAAAGGTAAAAGCTACGAGCTTACAGGCTTCCTGCGGATGCCATGTTGATATACCTACCATTCTTAACGCATTCTATTAAGGCTTCTTTGATATCCCTTTGGTATCGGTACTATGACATCCGCCAGGATGTCTGCCACACCGTAACCCGGTATGCACGACCGCAGGGAGGGCATGCCGGGAGACAGCCGCCCAAGCAAAAGGCATCCGTAAGGATGCAGCATAGGCCACCATGGTACTCACCGTACTCATCGAGGGTGTCGGGAGTGTGACATCCGCCAGGATGTCTTCATAATCCACCTCGGTACTCTCCGTACCCACCGAGGGTATCGGGAATATGACATCCGCAGGAAGTCTGCAAGCTAGTAGCCGGGTATGCACGCGCGTAGGTTTACCGAAGAGCGGGCATGCCCGGTAAAGGTATAAATAGGACAAGGCATTCGCAGAAAGCCGTCTATAGAGCATTGGGATCGCCTGTATAATCGGCTTTCTGCGAATGCCTAGGGTATGGGCGCGGCCATCCGGGCATGTCCTCCCTGCGGTCGTACATACCCGAGCTTACAGGCTTCCTGACGGATGCCATGTTGATATACCCTTGATATGCCACCCCCCGAGCACACTAAACCCACCGATGGTATCGGGAGTATGACATCCGCCAGGATGTCTGCTTACCCGGTAACTGTTTCAAAACCGCGACACTGCTGTGAGCTTTTTGCAGACGAATTACTTGTAATCGCCTGAATATTATAGTAATTTTGTAACTGTAGAGCAAATCGCTCCGATTAAATTTTCTTTTTCAACAAAATCCAAGATTAGATCTCACCGCACGCACGGTAATTAGTTGTTGGTGGGTAAGAATGAAAGGATTTAGCTCCGCCCCGGCGGAGCTTTTTTTGTCCGGATAGGGTAGGACAGCCCTCCTGTTGTTCTCCGTGTCTACCGATGGTGCCGGGAATTTGACATCCGCCAGGATGTCTGCCATACCGTAACCCGGTATGCACGACCGCAGGGAGGGCATGCCGGGAGAGTAAAGTGTAGGATTGGCATCCGTCAGGATGCAGTATAGGCAATGAGGTTGGTAAATAACTTCAGTAGCCAAAACCGCATCCTGCCGGATGCCCTCGTCGGTCTGCATATCCCCGGGTATGCCCTCGCTGTGCTCGTGCATGCCCGGTTACGGTTGGACAGACATCCTTGCCGGATGTCAAATTCGCGAAAACCGCCGGTATCTCATCCTCCTATACCGCATCCTGCCGGATGCCATCGCCGTGCAGCGCAGCTCCCGGGTATGCCCTCGCTGTGCTCGTGCATGCCCGGTTACGGTGATACAGACATCCTTGTCGGATGTCACATTCGCGATAACCGCCGGTATCTCATCCTCCTATACCGCATCCTGCGGATGCAGCTACAGACTTGCGCAACTCCCGGGTAGGCCCTCGCTATGCTCGTGCATGCCCGGTTACGATGATACAGACATCCTTGCCGGATGTCATATTCCCGACCACTCTGTAATTCCTATCTTTCTTCACCTCATGTTACTGCTACGTGATTTGTATTTGAGCCGGTCGCTGTCCTGTAAATCCTATCATTTTTGTGGCGATTTTTACCTTTATTAAGGGTGGTCTAAATATTCTCTAAATAATTGCGCAAATGTTTGGCGGTTAGGGAAATAATTGCTAACTTTGCAGCGGAAAAGAGTGTACCTACACATCTTTTACGGGCTAACGTTTTGTGCGTCAGGCTGTTGAGAGTGTGGTATGCAATTGTGTAAGAAATTACAGACCAGAGATAAATAATTAAAGAAAACAACAAAAGACTAAGATGCCAACTATTCAGCAATTAGTAAGAAAAGGACGTGTGGCTCTTGAAGACAAGAGTAAGTCACCCGCACTTGATTCATGCCCCCAGCGTCGTGGCGTGTGTGTGCGTGTGTACACCACTACCCCCAAAAAGCCTAACTCGGCTATGCGAAAGGTTGCCCGTGTGCGCCTGACCAACGGTAAAGAAGTGAACTCCTACATTCCCGGTGAAGGCCACAATCTTCAGGAGCACTCGATTGTACTGGTGCGTGGCGGTCGTGTGAAAGACCTCCCCGGTGTACGTTATCACATCGTACGCGGTACTCTCGATACCAGTGGTGTTAAAGACCGCACACAGCGTCGTTCCAAGTACGGAGCCAAGCGTCCCAAGGCAGGTGCAGCCAAGAAGTAATCTGTGTTAAACAGGTGAAGCTATTCTAAACGCACCGCGAGAATAAAACAAACAACAAAAAGTTTTTAACTCGTTTTTGACATCTTGAAAAGCTGACTAAGGTTGAGTAAGCCCGCCGGAGGGCGGCTGAAGTAATCCCAGACGCAAGCAACCAAGCATTCAAAAACACAACATCGGTAAAACCTACAATGAGAAAGGCAAAACCAAAGAAACGTGTGATCCTGCCCGATCCCGTTTTCGGTGAAGTACGAGTTACCAAGTTCGTCAATCACCTCATGTACGACGGTAAGAAGAATACCGCGTTCACTATCTTCTACTCAGCTCTTGAGACTGTGAAGTCTAAGATGCCCAACGAAGAGCTCACAGCCCTCGAAATCTGGAAGAAAGCTCTCGAAAATGTTACTCCCCAGGTAGAAGTTAAGTCGCGTCGTGTAGGCGGTGCCACCTTCCAGGTGCCCACAGAGATCCGCCCCGACCGCAAAGAGTCAATATCGATGAAAAATCTGATCATCTACGCCCGTAAGCGCGGCGGCAAGACTATGGCCGACAAGCTCGCAGCTGAAATTGTAGATGCATTCAACAACCAGGGTGGCGCATTCAAGCGCAAGGAAGATATGCACAAGATGGCCGAGGCCAACCGTGCGTTCGCCCATTTCCGCTTCTAATTTTTCATCTGATAAGTTAAGAATACAATGGCTAAATCTGACGAACAACTCAAATATACCCGTAATATCGGTATCATGGCTCACATTGATGCCGGTAAGACGACCACTTCAGAACGTATTCTGTTCTACACCGGTCTTACCCACAAAATCGGTGAAGTACACGATGGCGCCGCCACCATGGACTGGATGGAACAGGAGCAGGAACGTGGTATCACAATTACCTCAGCTGCCACAACTACTTTCTGGAAGTACAACAACGAAAAATTCAAGATTAACCTGATCGACACCCCGGGACACGTGGACTTCACTGTAGAAGTTGAACGTTCGCTGCGTGTGCTCGACGGCGCTGTAGCCACTTTCTGTGCTGTAGGCGGCGTTGAACCCCAGTCGGAAACCGTATGGCGTCAGGCTGATAAATATAACGTTCCCCGCATCGGCTACGTGAACAAGATGGACCGCTCAGGTGCCAACTTCTTCGAAGTAGTACGTCAGCTCAAGGACGTTCTCGGTGCAAACCCCTGCCCCATTCAGATTCCTATCGGTGCTGAAGAAACATTCAAGGGCGTGGTTGACCTCATCACCATGAAGGCTCTCTTCTGGCACGACGAAACCATGGGTGCTGAATACACCGTAGAAGAAATTCCCGCCAGCCTTCAGTCTGAAGCTGAAGAATGGCACGACAAGATGCTCGAAAAGATCGCTGAATACGATGATGATCTGATGACCAAGTACTTCGACGATCCCTCGACCATCACTATAGAAGAAATCAAGCGTGCCCTGCGCAAGGCTACTCTGAGCATGAACCTTGTGCCCATGATCCTCGGTTCTTCTTTCAAGAACAAAGGTGTACAGTGCCTGCTCGACGCAGTTTGCGCTTATCTGCCCAGCCCCGTTGACTCAGGTGCCATCGAAGGCCACTCACTCGACGATGCCGACAAGGTAGAAACCCGCGAACCCTCTTCAGACGCACCCATGTGCGCCCTCGCGTTCAAGATTGCCACCGACCCCTATGTAGGCCGTCTGACATTCTTCCGCGTTTACTCGGGCGATGTAGTTGCCGGTTCTTACATCTACAACTCACGCTCAGGCAAGAAGGAACGCGTATCGCGTCTGTTCCAGATGCACTCAAACAAGCAGAACCCGATGGAAAAGATCGGTTGCGGCGATATCGGTGCCGGCGTAGGTTTCAAGGATATCCGTACCGGTGACACTCTCTGCGCCGAAGACGCTCCCATCGTGCTCGAAGCTATGGAATTCCCCGATCCCGTAATCGGTATCGCAGTAGAGCCCAAGACTCAGAAAGACCTTGACAAGCTCGGTGTCGGCCTGCAGAAGCTCGCTGAAGAAGACCCCACATTCCGCGTTGAAACCAACGAAGAAACCGGTCAGACCGTTATCTCGGGTATGGGTGAACTTCACCTCGATATCATTATCGACCGTCTGAAACGCGAATTCAAGGTTGAATGTAACCAGGGTCGTCCCCAGGTTACCTACAAGGAAGCCATCACCAAGCCCGTTCAGCTCCGCGAAGTATTCAAGAAGCAGACCGGTGGTCGCGGTAAGTTTGCCGACATCATCGTGCGCGTAGAACCCGTAGACGAAGGCTTCGAAGGCAACCTGCAGTTCGTTGACGAAGTTAAGGGCGGTAACATTCCTAAGGAATTCATCCCCTCGATCCAGAAAGGCTTCACCCAGGCAATGCGCAACGGTGTGCTCGCCGGATTCCCCGTAGAACACCTCAAGGTGACCGTGATCGACGGTTCGTTCCACCCCGTTGACTCTGACCAGCTGTCATTCGAACTCTGCGCCATCCAGGCCTTCAAGAAGGCATGCGAACAGGCAGGTCCCGTGCTGATGGAACCCATCATGAAGATCGAAGTTGTTACCCCCGAAGAATCAATGGGTGACGTAATCTCCGACCTTAACAAGCGTCGCGGTCAGGTAGAAGGAATGGAAACCTCGCGCTCAGGCGCACGTGTGGTAAAAGCAAAGGCTCCTCTGGCCGAAATGTTCGGCTACGTAACAGCCCTGCGTACCATCACCTCGGGTCGCGCCACATCGACCATGACATTCAGCCACTACTCAGAAGTAAGCAACACCATCGCCAAGAACGTGCTTACCGAATGCCAGGGCCGTGTAGACCTTCTTAAATAAACAATAAAGAAAACAAACAATATGAGCCAGAAAATTCGTATTAAACTCAAATCTTACGATCACAACCTCGTCGACAAGAGCGCCGAGAAAATCGTGAAGACTGTGAAGGCTACAGGCGCGGTAATCAGCGGACCCATTCCACTGCCCACCCACAAGCGTATCTTCACCGTTAACCGCTCGACCTTCGTAAACAAGAAGTCGCGCGAACAGTTCCAGCTTTCTTCATTCAAGCGTCTCATCGACATCTACAACTCAACAGCCAAGACAGTAGATGCCCTGATGAAGCTTGAACTCCCTAGCGGTGTGGAAGTTGAAATCAAGGTGTGATAACTCTGTAACAAACACAACCCTCTCACCTCTCTCCTCACTCACTTTACTCGATAAAGAATAAATATCCCAATCATCAAATAAATAAAGAAATGCCAGGATTAATTGGAAAAAAAATCGGAATGACATCCGTTTTCAGTGCCGACGGTAAGAATGTACCGTGCACTGTTATCGAAGTAGGTCCTTGCGAAGTAACACAGGTAAAGACAGTTGCCACCGATGGCTACGATGCCATCCAGCTGGGCTTTGTAGATGCCAAGGAAAAGCATCTTACCAAACCCGAACTTGGCCACTTTGCCAAAGCAAACGTTGCTCCCAAGCGCCACTTGGCCGAGTTCAAAGGATTTGGTGAAGAATACAAGCTCGGTGACAAAATCACCGTAGACTTCTTCAATGAATCTGACTTTGTTGACATCATCGGCACCTCAAAAGGTAAAGGCTTCCAGGGCGTAGTGAAGCGTCACGGCTTCGGCGGTGTAGGCCAGACCACTCACGGTCAGCACAACCGTCTTCGCGCTCCCGGTTCAATCGGTGCCTGCTCGTACCCCGCAAAGGTATTCAAGGGCATGCGCATGGCCGGCCAGATGGGCAACAAGCGTGTCACCGTTCAGAACCTCCAGGTTGTGAAAGTGATACCCGAATACAACGTGTTAATGATCAAGGGTTCAATCCCCGGTAGCAAAGGTTCAATCGTCGTAATTGAGAAATAACATGGAAGTCGCAATTTTAACAAAAGAAGGTAAGGACACAGGCCGCAAGGTAGTCCTCAACGACGAGGTGTTCGGTATCGAACCCAACGAACATGCCATCTATCTCGACGTTAAGCAGTATCTGGCTAACCACCGCCAGGGTACCCACAAGTCAAAGGAACGTTCAGAAGTAAGCGGATCAACCCGTAAGCTCCACAAGCAGAAGGGCGGCGGCGGCAGCCGTATCGGTGATATCAACTCGCCCGTACTCGTAGGTGGTGGCCGTGTATTCGGTCCCCGTCCCCGCGATTACCGCTTCAAGCTCAACCGCAAGCTCAAATCACTCGCCCGTCGTTCGGCTCTCTCAGTTAAGGCCAACCAGGGTGAAATCGTAGTTGTTGAAAACTTCACTTTCGAGACCCCGAAAACTAAAGAATTCGTAAAATTTGCTAAAGATCTTAAAATCGACGGCAAAAAGGTTCTCGTAGTTTTGTCAACTAACGAAAAAAACGTAAATTTGTCACTCCGAAATGTGCCGAACGCAAAAGTAGCAACTGCGTCCGACCTTAATACGTATGTAATCATGGATAACAACGCTATCATCCTCAGCGAAGGTAGCGTCGAAGTCATAAACAAACTCTAATCACAGGAGAAGAAGACAATGGAAATCTCAATCAAACCTATCCTCACCGAGAAGGCAACCAAGCTTACCGAAAAGCTTAATGTCTACACATTCGCCGTTTCTCCCGATGCCACCAAAGGCCAGATCCGCAACGTGATCGAAAACCTCTACGGCGTGAAAGTGGTGAGAGTAAACACCGCCGTTATGCGCGCCAAAAACAAATCGCGCTGGACAAAGAGCGGTCTTCTCCGCGGCAAGACAGCCCAGTGGAAGAAGGCCATCGTCTCTGTTGCCGACGGCCAAACCATCGACTTTTTTAGCAACATCTGATAAACAATGGCAGTAAAAAAATTCAAGCCCACAACCCCCGGGCAACGTCACAAAGTTATTGGTGTATTCAAACGCACTGAAGCCGTTAAAGTCGGCGGCCAGACAGTAGTGCGTACCTCCACTGCTAATGCACCAGAGAAAACTCTTGTCGGCGGCAAGAAAGCCACCGGCGGACGTAACGCAGAAGGCCATCTGACCAACCGCTACATGGGTGGCGGCCACAAGCGCAAGTTCCGCATCATCGACTTCAAGAGAACTAAAGATGGAATTCCCGCCGTCGTGAAGGCAATCGAGTACGACCCCAACCGCAGTGCCCGTATTGCCCTGCTCTACTATGTAGACGGCGCGAAGGCCTACATCATCGCACCCAACGGCCTCGAAGTAGGACAGACAGTGGTAAGCGGTGAGAACGCAGCTCCCGAAATCGGCAACGCCCTTCCCCTGAGCATGATTCCCATCGGTACCCTCATCCACGCTATCGAGCTCCGTCCCGGACAAGGCGCTTTCATGGCCCGCTCGGCCGGCACCTTTGCCCAGCTCGTATCCCGTGAGGGAGATTACGCAATTATCAAATTACCTTCAGGCGAAACCCGCAAGGTGCTCGCTACCTGCAAGGCCACTATCGGCGTAGTTGGTAACAGCGAACACTCTCTGGAAAGCTCCGGTAAGGCCGGTCGTTCACGCTGGCTCGGACGCCGTCCCCGCAACCGCGGCGTAGTCATGAACCCTGTCGATCACCCCATGGGTGGTGGTGAAGGCCGTTCTTCGGGCGGACATCCCCGTTCGCGCAAGGGTCTCTACGCTAAGGGTCTCAAGACACGCGCTCCCAAGAAGCATTCGTCGAAGTACATCATCGAAAGACGTAAAAAGTAATCTGATAAATTAAGTAATCATGAGTCGTTCATTAAAAAAAGGACCCTTTATCAGCGTTAAACTCGAAAAGAAAGTCGAGGCCATGAATGCTTCAGGTAAGTCCAACGTAATCAAGACTTGGAGCCGCGCATCTATGATCGCCCCCGAGTTCGTAGGACACACCTTCGCAGTTCACAATGGTAACAAATTTATTCCCGTATACGTAACCGAAAACATGGTAGGTCACAAGCTGGGCGAATTCGCTCCCACACGTACCTTCCGCGGTCACGCCGGCAATAAAAAGAAATAATCAAGGGCCCAGTTAACAAATTTCGAATAAAAAAAGAAACAATAAAATGGGTGTAAGAAAAAGATTAGCAGCCGACAAGCGCAAAGAGGAGCAGAAGAGCATTGCTTTCGCAAAGCTCACCAACGTGCCCACCTCACCCCGCAAGATGCGCCTGGTTGCCGATATGGTACGCGGTAAAGAAGTTTTCCGTGCCCTCGGCATCCTCAAGTTCTCAAATAAAGAGGCCGCTGCCCGCCTCGAAAAGTTGCTCCGCAGCGCTGTAGCAAACTGGGAAGAAAAGAACGAACGCAAAGCCGAATCAGGCGAGCTTTACATCAGCACTATCTTCGTGAACTGTGCTCCGATGCTCAAGCGTCTGCGTCCCGCTCCCCAGGGACGTGGCTATCGTATCCGCAAACGTTCTAACCACGTTACTATCATCGTTGACACTATTGATAACCGCAAAACCCAAGAGGCATAATTATGGGACAGAAAGTTAATCCTATCAGCAATCGTCTGGGTGTAATCCGCGGCTGGGACTCCAACTGGAGCGAAAAAGGTAAATTCCCCGCAAACATCCTCGAAGATTACAAACTCCGCGAATATCTTAATGTCCGCCTCGCAAAGTGCTCAGTATCACGTGTAGTGATCGAACGCACACTCAAGATGATCACAATCACCGTATGCACCTCGCGTCCCGGTCTGATCATCGGTCAAGGCGGTAAAGATGTTGAAGCTCTCAAGAAAGAGCTCTCTAAAATCACTGACAAAGACGTACAGATCAACGTACACGAAGTAAAGCGTCCCGAACTCGACGCCCAGATCGTGGCCGCCACCATCGCACGTCAGGTTGAAGGCAAGGTAGCCTATCGCCGCGCCATCAAGATGGCAATCGCATCGACAATGCGCGCCGGTGCTGAAGGCATCAAGGTTCAGATTTCAGGCCGTCTCAACGGTGCAGAAATCGCCCGCAGCGAAATGTTCAAGGAAGGTCGCACACCGCTCCACACACTCCGCGCCGACATCGACTACGCACTCGTAGAAGCCCACACTAAGGTAGGTGTTCTCGGTGTGAAGGTATGGATTTGCCGCGGCGAAGTATACGGCAAGCGTGACCTCGCTCCCAACTTTGCAGCCACCCAGAAGGAAGGCCGCAACGGTGCAGGTGCAGGCGCACCCCGTCGTGGTGGATTCCGTCGTGGTGCCAAAAACAATCGTTAAACCTCAAAACCCTGTCTAAACAACAATGTTAGCACCTAAGAAAACCAAATTCCGCCGCCAGCAGAAAGGCCGTATGAAGGGCGAAGCCCAGCGTGGCAACCAGCTGGCATTCGGCTCCTTTGGCATCAAGACCCTCGAATCCAAGTGGATTACAGGTCGCCAGATTGAAGCTGCCCGTATCGCGGTGACCCGTTACATGCAACGTCAGGGTCAGATCTGGATCCGCATATTCCCCGATAAACCCATCACCAAGAAGCCTGCTGAAGTACGTATGGGTAAAGGTAAAGGTTCGCCTGAAGGATTCGTGGCTCCCGTTACCCCCGGACGTATCATCCTTGAAGTAGAAGGCGTACCCTTCGAAGTAGCCAAGGAAGCACTGCGCCTCGCTGCCCAGAAACTTCCCGTGACTACCAAGTTTATCGTTCGTCGCGATTATGACCCCACTCAAAACGTGTAAACAATTATGAAAAAAGAAGAAATCAAAGAACTTAGCACAGCCGACCTCCGCGAACGTCTGGCCCAGATGGAGAAAGAATATCTCCAGCTCAAGGTTAACCACGCCGTGTCGCCCCTGGACAACCCTGCTAAGCTTACAGCTGATCGTCGCATGATTGCACGCGTTAAAACAGAGTTGCGTCAGCGCGAACTTAAAAACCAATAACCCCCTCAACATCCAATAAGAAAATGGAAAAGAGAAACTTACGTAAAGAGCGCATCGGGGTTGTGTCGAGCACAAAGGGCGACAAGACAATTACCGTAACCATCCGTTGGAAAGAAAAACATCCCATCTACGGTAAGTTCGTCAACAAGAGCAAGAAGTACCACGCTCACGACGAAAACAACGAATGCACAGTAGGCGATACAGTACGCCTCATGGAAACCCGCCCCCTGAGCAAAACCAAGCGTTGGCGCTTAGTTGAAATAATCGAAAAAGTTAAGTAATCATGATACAGACTGAATCACGTTTAACCGTAGCCGACAACAGCGGTGCTAAGGAAGCCCTCTGCATCCATGTCCTCGGTGGCACAGGCCGCCGCTACGCTTCGGTAGGCGACATCATCGTCGTTTCTGTCAAAAGCGTAATCCCCAGCTCCGACGTCAAGAAAGGCACTGTATCCAAGGCCATCGTCGTTCGTACAAAGAAGGAAATCCGTCGCCCCGACGGCTCATACATCCGTTTCGACGACAATGCATGTGTACTGCTTAACAACGCCGGCGAACTCCGCGGCACTCGTATCTTCGGCCCCGTAGCCCGCGAACTCCGCGCCACCAACATGAAGATCGTTTCGCTCGCCCCCGAAGTACTCTAAATCACAAACCATTCAAAACAGACTACAGTAATGATTAAATTACATATCAAGAAAGGTGACATGGTTTACGTGCTTGCAGGCGAAGACAAAGGCCACACCGGCCGTGTCCTCTCAGTTGACCGCCAGAAACAGCGTGCCATCGTAGAAGGCGCAAACATCGTCACCAAAGCAACCAAGCCTACTGCCCAGCATCCCCAGGGTGGTCTTATCAAGAAAGAGGCCCCCATCCACATTTCCAACCTCAACCTTATCGACCCCAAGACCGGCAAACCCACTCGTATCGCCCTCAAGAGAGTCGATGGCAAATGCGTTCGCATCGCTAAAAAATCAGGACAGGAGATTAAATAATGGAAACAACACTCAGCAAAGATTATAAGGAGCGCATCGTTCCCGCCCTGACCAAGGAATTCGGCTACAGCACAGTAATGCAGGTGCCCCACCTTGAAAAGATTGTCATCAACCAAGGTATCGGTGAAGCCACACAGGACAAGAAACTCATCGACACTGCAATCAATGAGCTCACCGCAATCACCGGTCAGAAGGCCGTAGCTACCCTTTCGCGCAAGGATATCTCAAACTTCAAAGTGCGCAAAAAGATGCCCATCGGCGTACGCGTGACTCTTCGTCGCGAACGTATGTATGAATTCCTCGAACGTCTCATCCGTGTCGCTCTTCCCCGTATCCGCGACTTCAAGGGTATTGAAGGCAAGCTCGACGGCCGTGGTAACTATACCCTCGGTATCACCGAGCAGATCATCTTCCCCGAGATCAACATCGACAACATCAACAAGCTTATGGGTATGAACATAACCTTCGTTACCTCGGCCAACACCGACGAAGAAGGCTACGCTCTCCTGAAGCAATTCGGACTCCCCTTCAAAAACGAAAAGAAGTAAGCTATGGCTAAAGAATCAATGAAAGCCCGCGAAGTGAAGCGCGCACGTCTTGTGGCTAAATACGCCGAACGCAAGGCAGCCCTGAAAGCTGTAGGCGACTACGAGGCTTATCAGGAACTGCAGAAGTTCCCCAAGAACGCCTCACGCGTGAGAATGCACAACCGCTGCTCTATCACCGGCCGTCCCAAAGGCTACATGCGCGAATTCGGCATCAGCCGCATTCAGTTCCGCGAAATGGCTTCTGCCGGCCTTATCCCCGGCGTAAAGAAAGCTTCATGGTAATATCCCTACGTTAAGGATACTTTACTTAAAGGCTAAAGACTACATTCCGGGGGCCGATACTCCCTTCCCCCTTCCTTTCAAGCGAAAAGGTCGGCTCCCCCAATTTTTATAAACCAGAGAATTAAATATTGTTGGGACAAATGATGTTCCCAATCAATTTAAACAATTTTATCATGACAGATCCTATAGCAGATTACCTTACAAGATTGAGGAACGCTATCAAAGCCAACCACCGCGTTGTTGAGATTCCCGCCTCAAACTTGAAAAAAGAAATCACAAAGATTCTCTTTGAACAGGGTTACATCCTCAACTACAAGTTCATGGATACCGAAGAAAACCCTGCCGGCATCATCAAGATCGCCCTCAAGTACGATCCCGTAGATCGTGTTAACGCCATCAAAGGCCTTCGTCGCGTTTCGCGTCCGGGTCTTCGTCAGTACACCGGTTACAAGGATATGCCCCGCGTGCTCAACGGCCTCGGTATCGCTATCCTCTCTACATCACGCGGTGTGATGACCAACAAAAAAGCAGCCGACCTCAAGGTAGGCGGTGAAGTCCTCTGCTACGTTTACTAATCTTAAACCCCACAAAAAAATGTCACGTATAGGTAAAGCTCCCATCGCAATCCCTGCAGGCGTTACTGTCGAGGTTAAGGACCACGTAGTAACAGTTAAGGGCAAAATCGGTAGCCTCCAGCAGACTATCAACCCCGATATCAATGTTGAAGTAAAAGACGGCCACGTTTACGTTACCCGTCCCAGCGACGACCGTGAGCACCGCGCACAGCACGGTCTCTACCGCGCTCTCATCCACAACATGGTAGTAGGTGTGTCTGAAGGTTACAAAAAAGAAATGGAATTAGTAGGCGTAGGTTACCGTGCCAGCGCTACAGGTCAGGTACTTGAACTCTCGCTCGGTTACTCTCACGCAATATATATCAAGCTTCCCCCGGAAGTAAAGGTTGAGGCCAAGTCAGAACGTAACAAGAACCCTCTGATCATCCTCACCTCCGACGACAAGCAGCTCCTCGGCCAGGTGTGCGCCAAAATCCGCTCTCTCCGCAAGCCCGAACCCTACAAGGGCAAAGGTATCAAGTTTGTTGGCGAAGTTATTCGTCGTAAGTCCGGCAAAACTGCCGGTGCCAAATAAATAAATTGACACCATCATGATTTCAAAGATAGACAGAAGAAATAAAATCAAGGCTCGCATCCGCGGCCGTATTTCCGGCACCGCTGCACGTCCCCGCATGACTGTTTTCCGCTCCAACAAGCAAATCTACGTACAGCTCGTCGACGACCTCGCCGGTAAGACCATCGTTGCCACTTCTTCAAAAGGTATTGAAAATGGCACTAAAACCGAAATCGCTGCCGCAGTAGGCAAGAAAATCGCTGAAAAGGCTCTCGAAGCAGGTATCACAGAAGTAGTTTTCGACCGTAACGGATATCTTTTCCACGGCCGTGTTAAATCACTCGCAGACGCTGCCCGTGAAGGTGGCCTTAAATTCTGATTATTGCTATGGCTAAAAGAAACAATCGCGTAAAATCCACCAACGATCTCGAACTCAAGGATCGTCTCGTTGCTATCAACCGCGTTACTAAAGTAACCAAAGGTGGCCGCACCTTCACTTTCGCCGCAATCGTAGTAGTCGGAAATGAAAACGGCATCGTAGGCTGGGGTCTCGGTAAAGCCAATGAAGTGCAGGCCGCTATCGCCAAGGGCGTTGAGGCCGCTAAGAAAAACCTCATCAAGGTTCCCGTACACAAGGGTACTATCCCCCACGAACAGATTGCCAAATTCGGCGGTTCTCGTATCATTCTCAAACCCGCTTCTCACGGTACCGGTGTTAAGGCCGGTGGTGCTATGCGTGCCGTACTCGAGAGCGTTGGTATCACCGACGTGCTCGCCAAGAGCAAGGGTTCATCAAACCCCCACAACCTCGTTAAGGCCACCATCGCCGCTCTCGACGAAATGCGTTCGCCCGCTCAGGTTGCTCAGAACCGCGGTATTTCTGTAGAACAAGTATTCAAAGGCTAAACTTACCGGAAACAATGGCAAAGATTAAAATCACCCAAATTAAGAGCCGCATCAACTGCCCCGCTGTTCAGAAGCGCACACTTGATGCTCTTGGTCTCAAGAAAATGCATCACACAGTTGTCAAGGAAGACACCCCTGATGTGATGGGTATGGTTAATAAAGTTCACCACCTGGTGGTCGTTACTAAAGATTAAACAGATATCACAATGGACTTAAGCAATATCAAACCCGCCGTAGGTTCTGTACGTCCCAACACCCGCATCGGTCGTGGTGCTGGTTCTGGTAAAGGCGGCACTTCAACCCGTGGTCACAAGGGTGCAAAGTCGCGTAGCGGCTACTCTCGCAAAATCGGTTTCGAAGGTGGTCAGATGCCCCTTCAGCGTCGTCTCCCGAAGTGGGGCTTCAAAAACTTCAACCGCAAGGAATACAAGGCTATCAACCTTACTCTCCTTGCTGAACTGGCTCAGGCTCAGAACCTCACCAAGATCGGTCTTGAAGAACTTCGCAATGCCGGCTTCATCAACAAGAACCAGCTCGTAAAAATACTTGCAAACGGCACCGTAACCAGTGCCCTCACTGTCGAAGCACACGCCTTCTCTGCAGCCGCTCAGGCCGCAATCGAAGCAGCCGGTGGTTCGGTACAAAAAATTGAAAAATAATGAGATTCGTTGACACCCTCAAAAACATCTGGACAATCGATGAGCTGCGCAAGCGCATCCTCGTGACCCTTTTGTTGGTGCTCGTTTATCGTCTCGGTTGCTACGTGGTGCTTCCCGGCATCTCGCCTTCCGATATTGATGCACTTGCATCGTTCACAAACAAAAGCGGTCTGATGCAGCTCCTCGACATGTTCTCGGGCGGTGCTTTCTCCCAGGCTTCTATTTTTGCCCTGGGTATCATGCCCTACATCACGGCATCTATTGTCATCCAGCTCTGCGGCATGATTCTGCCTTCATTCCAGAAAATGCAACGCGAGGGTGAGAGTGGTCGCCAAAAGCTCAACCAGTACACAAGATATCTCACCGTATTGATTCTGGTACTTCAGGCTCCTGCTTATCTGATCAACCTTCAGGTGCAGGTGAACGGTGCCTCTAACGGTGCCAACCCGATGGTATTCGGATTCTGGACTATTGTGTACCTCACGATCATCCTTGCCGCAGGTGCGATGTTTATCCTCTGGCTTGGCGAACGTATCACCGACCGTGGTATCGGCAACGGTATCTCGTTCATCATTCTTGTAGGTATCATTGCCCGTCTGCCCCAGGCTCTCTGGTATGAATTCTACTCACGCCTGCCCGGTACTACCGGTGGCCAAGGTGGTCTCGTGATGTTTATCGTTGAAATCGTCCTGCTCTTTATAGTTACTGTTGGTGCTGTACTTCTCGTACAGGGTACCCGTAAGGTGCCTGTACAGTACGCCAAGCGTATCATAGGCAACCGCCAGTATGGTGGTCAGCGTCAGTACATACCTCTCAAGGTTAATGCTGCCGGCGTAATGCCCATCATCTTCGCTCAGGCCATCATGTTCATTCCCATGACACTGGCCGGATTCCGCGGAGGCAACAGTGGCTTCATGCAGGCATTCACCGATATCAACAGCTTCTGGTATAACTTTGTGTTCTTTATCCTCATTGTAGCCTTCACTTACTTCTACACCGCCATTACAGTGCGTCCCACCGAAATGGCCGATAATCTGAAGCGCAACAATGGATTCATCCCCGGCGTTAAACCCGGTAAGAAGACAGCCGAATATATCGACGCTATCATGTCGCGTATCACTCTCCCCGGCTCGATTTTCCTCGGCGTGGTTGCTATACTTCCCGCTTTCGCTCGCCTGTTTGGTATCTCACAAAACTTCGCCCAGTTCTTCGGCGGCACATCGCTGCTGATTATGGTAGGTGTAGTTCTTGATACACTGCAGCAGGTAGAAAGCCACCTTAAGATGCACCACTACGACGGTCTGATGAAGGAAGGCACAATCAAAGGTCGTACCACCGGCCAAGCTTACTAATCAACGATTGCCTGATTATCATATATAATGATTTATCTCAAGACACCGGAACAAATGCAGCTGATGGCTCAGGCCGCCGATCTGATATCGCGGACCATGGGCGAAATAGCAGCATGGGTAAAACCCGGAGTTACTACACGCAAGCTCGACACCATTGCCCGTGAATTTATTCACGACAATGGTGGCAAGCCTGCCTGTCTTGGTTATGAAGGCTTCCCCGGTACTCTTTGCATCGAGGTGAACGAAACCGTTGTTCACGGTTTCCCTTCAGCCTACGCCCTTCGCGACGGCGATATTATCGGAATTGATACCGTAGTCGAACTCAATGGTTTCAATGCCGATATGTGCTATACTTTCGCCCTCGACGGAGTTGACCAAAAAGTGATTGACCTCTGCCGTACAACTTACGAAAGCCTCTATGTAGGTATCAACGCATGCAAGCCCGGCAAGCGTATCGGCGATATAGCCAACGCTATCCAGACTTATTGTGAGCATCGCAATTATTCTGTGGTAAGGGAAATGTGCGGTCACGGCATAGGATGTTCAATGCACGAATCACCTGAAGTACCCAATTACGGTCGCCGTGGTACCGGCCCTGTTCTGCGAAACGGCATGTGTATTTGCATCGAACCGATGATCAATCTCGGATCCCGTAATATCATTATAGAAAGTGACGGCTGGCAGTGTCGTACCCGCGACCGCAAACCGTCAGCTCATTTTGAGCACACAATTGCTCTCTATGGAGATGAGTCGCATGTACTTACAACATTCGACTATATCCATCAGGCATTCCCAAACCGATATAATCCTGTACAAAAATAATTTTTTTTTGCTTTGTACACAATAAAAGATTACATCCTTCGTTAAAAGTTAGTATGGCTAAACAAACAGCAATCGAACAGGACGGCACTATTGTCGAAGCACTGTCAAATGCAATGTTTCGTGTCGAGTTGGAAAACGGACACGAAATTACTGCACATATCTCCGGAAAGATGCGTATGCACTACATCAAGATTCTTCCCGGGGATAAAGTACGTGTAGAAATGTCGCCCTATGACCTCTCAAAAGGTCGTATTGCCTTCAGATACAAATAAACTAAAAGACAACCATAGGAGCTTTCGTTAAGAGTAGCTTCCAAACTAAAAGAAACAAATATGAAAGTAAGAGCTTCAGTTAAAAAGCGCACCCCGGACAGCAAGATTGTCCGTCGCAAGGGTCGCCTCTACGTGATTAACAAGAAAAACCCCAAGTACAAACAACGTCAAGGATAATTTTTGTTATTTTTGCAGAAAAAATATCAGTAATTTATGGCAATTCGTATAGTGGGAGTTGACCTCCCCCAAAACAAGCAGGGCCAGATTGCCCTCACCTACATCTTCGGCATCGGACGTAGCTCTGCCAAGACTATCCTCGAGAAGGCCGGCGTTGACCCCGAGCTCAAAGTCCAGGATTGGACTGACGCTCAGGCAGCCAAAGTTCGCGAAGTCATCGGCGCAGACTACAAGGTTGAAGGTGACCTCCGCTCGGAAATCCAGCTTAACATCAAGCGTCTCATGGATATCGGCTGCTACCGTGGCATTCGCCACCGTATCGGTCTTCCCGTTCGCGGCCAGTCTACCAAGAACAATGCACGTACCCGCAAGGGCCGTAAGAAAACCGTTGCTAACAAGAAGAAAGCTACTAAATAATAACGAACTATGGCAAAGAAAACAGTCGCTCAGAAGAAACGCAACGTTAAGGTTAGCGCCGAAGGACAGCTCCACGTTCATTCTTCGTTCAACAATATCATCGTGTGCTTAGCCAATAGCGAAGGTCAGGTTATCTCTTGGTCTTCAGCTGGTAAGATGGGCTTCCGCGGTTCTAAGAAGAATACTCCCTACGCAGCTCAGATGGCAGCACAGGATTGCGCTAAGATTGCCTTCGACCTCGGTCTCCGCAAGGTTAAGGCTTATGTTAAAGGACCCGGCAACGGCCGAGAGTCTGCTATCCGTACCATCCATGGTGCCGGCATTGAAGTAACCGAAATCATCGACGTTACTCCGCTGCCCCACAATGGCTGTCGTCCCCCCAAACGTCGTAGAGTTTAATAATCAGTTAGGCATTCAGTCAACGACTCTACCCTGAATCCGCGACTCATGCTATCTCTACTTTCTCTTTTAGTTTAAATTAAAACATTAATTTTTTTAAGGAATCACAAATACAGAACTACCGATACCGTCAACACCTTGACACCTCGGATCGGTGTGGATTCCTCAACAACTGATTCTTAAAACAATGGCAAGATATACAGGTCCCAAGACCAAAATCGCCCGTAAGTTTGGCGAGCCCATCTTCGGAGAAGATAAAACGCTCCAGCGCCGCAACTATCCCCCCGGCCAGCACGGCCAGAACAAGCGTCGCAAGACTTCTGAATACGGTGTTCAGCTTCGCGAAAAGCAGAAAGCTAAATATACATACGGTGTTCTCGAAAAGCAGTTCAGCAACCTTTTCGAAAAGGCTTCACGCCTCAAAGGTATCACCGGTGTTATCCTGCTTCAGCTTCTCGAATCTCGTCTTGACAACGTAGTTTATCGTCTGGGTATCGCTCCCACACGTGCAGCTGCCCGTCAGATTGTGCTCCACCGTCACATCACCGTTAACGGCCAGGTTGTTAACATCCCCTCTTACGATGTAAAAGCCGGCGACGTAATCGGTGTACGCGAAAAATCAAAGTCTCTCGAAGTTATCCAGGACGCTCTCGCCGGTTTCAACCACAGCAAGTATCCCTGGATCGAGTGGGACGAAAACCAGAAAGCAGGTAAATTCCTTCACCTTCCCGAACGCGAAGACATTCCCGAAAACATCAAGGAACAGCTCATCGTCGAACTTTATTCGAAGTAATAATTAAAATACATCAGATCCATGGCTATATTACCATTCCAGAAACCCGACAAGGTGCTCATGCTCGAAGCAGACAACTTCTTCGGAAAGTTCGAGTTCAAACCCCTGGAACCCGGCTATGGCATCACCGTGGGCAACGCTCTCCGTCGAGTTCTCATCAACTCGCTCGAAGGTTTTGCTATCTCCTCAATCAAGATTGACGGAGTAAAACACGAATTCGATACCATCCCCGGCGTTAAGGAAGACGTTACTAACATCATCCTTAATCTGAAGAAGGTTGATCTCAAGCAGACTGTTGAAGATACTGACTTCGAAAAGGTTACCATCAACGTTTCGGGAAAAGATGTATTCAAGGCCGGCGACATTGGCAAGGCTCTCAGCGGATTCGAAGTAATGAATCCCGACCTTGTCATCTGTCATCTGGATCAAAACGCAAGTTTCAATATCACTCTTAACGTCAACAAGGGTCGCTCTTGGATTCCTGCTGAAGAAAATGTCACCCCCAACGATGACATTGACACAATCGCAATCGACTCCACCTACACCCCTATCAAGAATGTTAAGTTTACCGTTGAGAACTTCCGTGTAGACCAGAAGACCGACTACGACAAGCTCACTCTTGAAATCACCACCAATGGCTCTATCCTTCCTAAGGATGCGCTCAAGGAAGCTGCTAAGATCCTGATCTACCACTTTATGCTTTTCTCTGATGAGAAAATCACTCTTGAAACTCAGGAAACTGACAGCAATGAAGTATTCGATGAGGAAGTGCTCCACATGCGCCAACTCCTTAAGTCGAAGCTTGTTGATATGGATCTTTCAGTTCGTGCACTCAACTGCCTCAAGAGCGCTGAAGTTGAGACTCTCGCCGAGTTGGTAGTCTTCAACAAGACCGACCTGCTTAAATTCCGCAACTTCGGTAAGAAGTCGCTTACTGAGCTCGAAGACCTGCTCACAAGCCTCAACCTGTCGTTCGGAATGGATATTTCCCGTTACAAATTAGATAAAGAATAACTCCGATGAGACACAATAAGAAATTCAATCACCTTAGCCGCAAAAAGGCACACCGCGATGCCCTGCTTGCTAACATGACCGTATCGCTCATCCTCAAAAAGCGCATCTTCACAACTCTGGCCAAAGCCAAGGCTCTCCGCGTGTACGCTGAACCCCTGATCAACCGCGCTAAAGAGGATTCAACCTCAAACCGTCGCCTCGTTTTCTCTCACCTTCAGAACAAGGAAGCTATCAAGGAGCTTTTCCAGAACGTAGCTGAGAAGATCGCTGAACGTCCCGGTGGCTACACCCGCATCCTCAAGACCGGCAACCGTCTTGGTGACAATGCCAAGACTTGCTTCATCGAACTCGTTGACTACAACGAAGCTATGCTCAAGGATAAGAGCGAAGCCAAGGCCAAGACCCGTCGTTCACGCAAAAAGGCTGCTCCCGCTGCTGAAGCACCCGCTGCTCCCGCCGCTGAAGAAGCTAAGGCTGAATAATAAGTTCACTCTTGCAATTTCATACAGACGTCCCTCACCGCGAGGGGCGTCTTTTTTTGTACGCGATTTTAGCATAGGGTAGGGGATATAAGTCCCTGAAGCCTTAATGGTTTATCTCTCAATTTTTTTCTTTTTAAATTTTATTGAATTTAACTGAAAAATTTGTATCTTTGCACTGCCAAGCTGTCGCTTGGTATATATGTGGAAAATCATATACTTAAAACATATACTTTTCTAAGTAATAAAGAAACATAGCACTATGAAAATTGAAAAAATCATCGGTCGTGAAGTACTCGACTCTCGTGGTAACCCCACAGTTGAAGTAGATGTAATCCTCGAATCAGGCGCATGTGGTCGTGCATCTGTTCCCTCGGGTGCATCAACCGGCGAAAACGAAGCTCTCGAGCTCCGTGACGGCGACAAGTCCCGCTACATGGGCAAGGGCGTTCTCAAGGCAGTTGCAAATGTAAACGGCCCCATCGCTGAAGCCCTCAAAGGTATGAGCGCTCTCGACCAGATCGCTATTGACGAAAAGATGCTCGCTCTCGACGGCACCGAAACCAAGAGCAACCTCGGCGCTAACGCCATCCTCGGTGTTTCTCTTGCCGTAGCTAAAGCTGCTGCCAACTATCTCGACCTTCCCCTTTACAAATACATCGGTGGTTGCAACACATACGTACTGCCCGTGCCCATGATGAATATCATCAACGGCGGTGCTCACTCTGATGCTCCCATCTGCTTCCAGGAATTCATGATCCGTCCCATCGGCGCTACTTCTTTCCGCGAAGGTATCCGCATGGGCACTGAAGTGTTCCACAACCTCAAGAAAGTTCTCCACGACCGCAATCTCTCTACAGCTGTAGGTGACGAAGGTGGTTTCGCTCCCGCCCTCGACGGTACCGAAGACGCCCTCAACGTTATCATCCAAGCTATCGAAAAGGCAGGTTACGTTCCCGGTAAGGACGTTACAATCGGTCTCGACTGCGCTTCTTCTGAATTCTTCGAAAACGGCGTTTACGACTACACTTGGAAGCAGGGCGAAGGCGCTCCCAAGCTCTCAAGCAAGGAACAGGCTGAATTCCTCAAGTCTCTCGTTGAAAAATACCCCATCGACTCTATCGAAGACGGTATGGCTGAAAACGACTGGGAAGGCTGGAAGATTCTCACCGACCTCATCGGCGACCGTTGCCAGCTCGTAGGTGACGACCTCTTCGTTACCAACGTTAAGTACCTCCAGCGCGGTATCAACGAAGGTTGCGCCAACTCAATCCTCGTCAAGGTTAACCAGATCGGTTCGCTCACCGAAACACTCCGTGCAGTTGAGCTCGCTCAGCGCAACAACTACACCGCAGTTATCTCTCACCGTTCAGGCGAAACAGAAGATGCTACCATCGCCGACATCGCTGTAGCTACCAACGCCGGCCAGATCAAGACCGGTTCTGCTTCTCGCTCTGACCGTATGGCCAAGTACAACCAGCTCCTCCGTATCGAAGAAGAACTCGGCGCTGCTGCTCAGTACGGCTATGGCAAAAAGACCAAGCGTGCAGAATAATTGATTTAGCACCTTATACATTTAACGCCCGGTTTCACAGAAGAAGCCGGGCGTTATTATTGGTATTATTTTGTTTATTCTTTCAGTCTGAATATCCTCACGCCTATCCAGTAGCGGTTGTTCTTTACAAAATTTGCCAGAGGTGTTTCAGACAGCATCACCTTTCCTGCAGTACTCGATGCATGCAGTGCGTGCATCTTGCCGTCCTCGCCTTTCACTGCTATACCCATGTGGGTAACATCAAGATCTTTCAGATTGCTTACGAATGCCAGAATGTCGCCCTCGTGTATTGCAGCCTGAACCTCTTTTGAGGCAAGATCAGTAGTTTTTATATATGGGAAACGGTGATTGCGGTAACCGTTTTCGATGCTTCTCATCCTGGTATATTCAATAGAATCGCTCAGAGCTGCATATTTGTCGCGGTGCGACGTCATGAAGTCAATTGACCTAACTACATATCTGCATTTAGGCATATCCCGGGTTGCGTCAACAAAGTTACCGCGATGAATATTATCCATTGCCCAGTCACATATATAATGAAGGCGCGAACTGTAACCATTAACCTCCCCGGCTCTGTATCTTATCCGGCGCAGATTATATAAGAAGTCCTGCCAGCTTTCGCGATGTTCGGCCAAAGTGAACGATAGAGCCATCACAGTCTCGACGAATGTTGTACAATCAAGTTCGTCAATATTAACTGTCAATATCTCGGGCGAACCCTCAAGAGTATGGCCTACATACTTTGTATCTATAAACTGTTTGCCGAGCCATGCTGTGCGACTTCCGGGATTTGAAAACTTTTTTTGGGACGCAGCCTTCAGAATCTCAGTTACGGCAGTTGTATCTGATTGTTCATTATGCCATCTTACATCAAGATTCTGTGCAGAGAGCGCGCCAAAGCCAAGTATTAAAGCAGAAATAGTAGAAAAAATTCTCATGTTTATAATAAAATAAGAAATGTTGATAAAGAAATTTACAAGCAAATTTATAAATAATAAATAGGATATCAAAGTCGATAGGAGTTATCTTCCATAAAAATGATTTTTTGGGCGAATTATTTCTATTTGCTAACTACCTGATAATCAGTGACGGGTTAAAAAATTATGTTTTTTAGCATAAAAAA
>CAJUKX010000036.1 GCA_910586975.1 uncultured Muribaculaceae bacterium
AAATAATTTTTAGGTCTAAGATTCAAGGTTATTATTTAGGATTATTCAGAAATAATTAATGGTTATATTATGCTTAATGTTAGTCCAGACAAAAAGCCAAGTTGTGAAGCTTGGCTTTTTTATTTTATATAAATTGCGGCTTAATCGTCGGTATCCTCAGAATGGTTATGCAGCAACGAGAGCAAAGCCACTCGGTCTTTTACCGTAATACCATACAAAGTAAAATCTATCAATCCGCGGGCTTTCATACTCTCAAGCTCGCTTCTCAGTGTAGTACGCGGCACACCGAATAGCCCTACCAGATCGCGCTGACGACATTCGAGTGTTATATCAAAGCTGCGTGGTTGCGTGAGCGCGCTTATCCAAAATGCAATACGCTCCTGCACATTGCCGGTCGACACTGCCAGAATGCCCTCCACGGTCTTCTGTGCATTCATCGAGAGCAGGTTAAGATAGTTGAACAAAAAGACAGTATCGCTAAGCAAAATATTCACATAATCGGTCTTTGATATCAGCAAAATGCTCACCGTATCTACCGCAAATACATCGCAGGGATAGCTCGTTACCTTACCAAACAGGAATTCGGGCGAGATAACATCCTGTGCGAGCAGCGACTGGCTCACCGAAAAACGTCCGTCGGGGTTTGAGATAGTCATGCGCACTGTACCCGAGATAATGAATGCTATATCATTGCACGGCTGGCCGGCCCTGAAAATCTCGGCACCGGGGGTGTACTTCAGAAAATGGAATTTGGCCGAGCCTACGGTTTTGGCCATACAATCCCGGCTCACGCCCTTGAACAGAGGCAGGCCCATTAATATATCAAACATGCTTTCCATATTGCAATTGTCTTAAGTTCAAATCATTATACTTATGATCACAGTTCATAAGCCGAATTACCGGATTTTACAGCGATCCGGTAATTATCAAACGTTCACAAGCCTTGGTGGGTTCAGTAGTTTTACCCGTAAAATACACACTTGCCCGCAGAATACTCAGCGGGCAAGTGCAGGGACAGAATCAAATCATTTAATTTTCTTTTTACCGGGTTCCTTTCCTTCGTCGGCAAAACGTCCGGGATAACTCAGTTTGAGCCTCGGATGCGTATAAGCCCATATAATGAGCAATATACCGCCTACTACAAAAGGAATACTGAGCAGCTGCCCCATATTGAGCATCATATCCTGCTCGAAAGCCACCTGCGGATTCTTGATAAATTCAATAAGGAAACGGGGCAGGAAAATACCTATGAGGAACGTACCGAATATCAGCCCCGGACGCTCGCCGGCATTCTTGCGCCAGTACATCCACATCAGCAGGCCAAACAGCGCCAGATAACACAGCGCTTCATATATCTGCGTGGGGTGCACAGCCTGACCCTCATACAAGGCATGCCACTCGCGCGAACGCACGAACATAAAGCCCCAGGGCAAATCTGTGGCATGACCGAATATTTCGGAATTCATCAGGTTGCCTATGCGTATCAGGCAACCTACAAGGGCTATAGCCACCACCAGCCGGTCGAATGTCCACAGAGGATTGCGCTTAGTGGTGAAAATGGAAAACATTATAACACCGATTATCACACCTATTGCGCCACCGTGGCTGGCAAGACCGCCCTCCCATATAGCCAGAATTTTCATGGGATGCTGCGAATAATAGCTCCACTCATAGAATAATACGTGTCCAAGGCGTGCACCGATTATGGTGCCGGCAGCCACCCACAGCAGCAATACTCCGAGCCAACTCTCGGGCGCGCCCTCACGCTTGAACATACGCGACACTATGTTGAATCCTATCCAGAATCCTATCGCAAACATCATGCCATACCATCTTACCGTTACCGGCCATGTGAAGAAGGTAGGGTCAACATTCCATACTATATAATTAAGCATATCCATTATATTGATTTTTCTTGTTGTTCAGACCGGGTGTCAGCCGTCTTTTTCGAAAAATACTCGCGGGTGGCTGCCCTTACACGACGGCTCAGCACCAGCACGGTTATCATTGTAGGTATGGCCATAAGCGCATAGAACAGGTCGCAAAGACCCACTGCTATGCCCAGAGGCACCACTGCAAATATCACAAGCGAGAGTATGAATGCATACACATACCACTTGGCTTTCTTTGAGCCAAACAGATATGATGCGCAGGTAGAACCGTAGAACGAATACGAGAACATGGACGACAGCGCGAAACACACCACTATGAACATCAGCAGATATTCACCGTAGGGGATACCGCGGCTGAAGGCAGTCATAGCTATCGAAAGCCCCTGCATGCCCTGCGTTTCGCTCACTTCGGGCACGCACAGCAGTATTGCCACAGCCGTAAGCGTGCATACCAGTCCGGAGTCGATACCCGGCCCGAGCATTGCTATAAGACCTTCGCGCACCGGACGGTTGTTGCGCGATGCACCGTGCATTATCGAAGCCGTGCCTATGCCGGCATCATTCACCAGCGCGGCGCGGCGTGCGCCTATTATGGCTATACCGGCCAAAGCTCCAACTCCGGCTCTGAGGTTGAAGGCTTCAGAAAAAATGCGGCGGAACACCCCGGGCACGTCACCGAAGTTCATCAGTATTATATACAGCACCATCAGGAAGTACACTCCCACCATGAATGGCACCATCACCGATGCCACACGGGCTATGCGCTTGATACCGCCGAGAATCACCAGCGCCACTATCAGCGCCACTGTTATACCGAACAGCAGTTTGTACACATCGCCGTTCTCCATACCGGTAATCGAGCCTATGGAGCTGAGAAAACCGTTGGAAGCCAGACCCTCGGGAGTAGAAAACGTTGTGACGAAAGCCTCGGTGAGCTGATTGGCATTCATTATACACAAAGTGCCGAACATACCTGCCACGGCAAAAAACCGCGCGAGCGGAGTCCATTTCGGTCCCAAGCCTTTGGTTATGATGTGCATGGGGCCACCCTGCTGATTGCCGGCATCATCCTTTCCGCGATACATTACGGCCAGCACGCCCTCATGATACTTGGTAGCCATACCCACCAGTGCGCTTATCCACATCCAGAATATGGCTCCGGGGCCGCCCATCACCAGGGCAATGGCCACACCGGCTATGTTGCCCAAGCCTACAGTGGCAGCCACCACACCGGCGAGCGCCTGGGCCGACGAAATCTGACCCGTACGGCTGTCGCTCTTGGTGCGCAGCTCCTTAAGAGCCTCGGGCAGACGCCGCAACGACACCATACCCGAACTCAGAAACAGGTAGAGCCCGCCACCGATCAGTAAAAAAAACAAAGGGTAGCCGCAAAGAAAATCGGCTACCTGCACAATATATTTGCCTATTGATTCAAGCATTTAGAGGGTTGTTTAATTGATAACGCGGCAATAATCACCTCCGCACATCAGTGCGTCAGCACTATGTTGCTTTCCTGTGCCATCCGTCTGAGGTTTAGAATAGCGTATCGCATGCGGCCCAAAGCGGTATTGATACTCACGCCGGTAAGCTCGGCTATCTCCTTGAAACTGAGATTGCGGTAGTATCGCATTACCAGCACCTGCATCTGCACGAAAGGCAGAGCCTTGATGAGCCTGCGCACATCCTCCTTGATCTGGAGGTCTACCAGTTCGTCCTCTATTGTCGACCCGCTCAGCTCCTTGCGGTTGAGCACATCAAAGTCCTTATCGTCGGTAGAATAAGTACCTTCTACCGATTCGCGCCTGAAGTGGTCGATTACCAGATTACGAGCTATTCGGAACAGCCAGTTGGCAAACTTACCGTTGTCGGTATAATTGCCGCTTTGAATAGTCACAATAGCCTTGACAAATGTCTCCTGAAAGATATCCTCTGCCAGTTGGGCATTATTACAATGCTGGGTGATATAATTAAGAAGCTTCGACTGATGCCGCTGGAGCAACACGTCAAAAGCCTCGGGATTGCCCTTAGCGTAGGATTGCACCAACTGGTCGTCGGTGAGCTTTGCTAATGTCTGCATTTATAGTCTTTGTTTTGATTTGGAGTAGAAGTAGTCTATAGGCAGCGTATATAAAAAAGTTTCAAAAGGTTAAATTCTGTTCTGTTTATCGGCTTAATAGCGACCGCAGGTCTGAAAGCGGCCGAAAAACCTTGCAAAGTTACCAAAAAAACAGCATATCAACAAGCAATCGCACCCGCTCTTACAATTTTTAACTATTTTCACACAATAAATCTGAAAAGAGACTTATACAATACTACACATTTATTATGCAAAGTTAAAAATAGTGCATAATTCTGACTGATTTATCGATTATTTTCGTACCTTTGTGTCGGCATGCACTCCTGCAAGAGCTTGCCTAAAGAAAGAACAATCTATCATTTACAACCTTAATACTTTCATTACAATGGATATTTCACATATCGAACACATCGGCATCGCCGTTCCCAGCCTTGACGAGGCTATTCCCTTCTATGAAAACATGCTCGGCCTCAAGTGCTTCGCCATCGAAGAAGTTGCCGACCAGAAAGTACGCACAGCATTCTTCAAGGTAGGCCAGACCAAGCTCGAGCTCCTTGAAGGCACCGACGAAACCTCAGCCATCTCCAAGTTCATCGCCAATAACGGCGGTCGCGGCGGTGTGCAGCACATTGCATTCGCTATCGAAGACGGTGTGCAGAACGCCCTCGACGAAGTGCAGGAAAAAGGCTGCCGTGTAATCGACAAAGCTCCCCGTAAGGGCGCCGAAGGCCTCAACATAGCCTTCCTCCACCCCAAGTCTACCGTAGGCACTCTCATCGAGCTCTGCGAAGACCCCAACAAATAATCATCCGAATCATTTTCACACACATTACATTCCAACTAAATGAGCAGTCAACTCGAAAAAGTAAAAGAGCTCATCGAGCTTCGCAACGAAGCCCGTATCGGTGGCGGTCAGAAAGCTATCGACAAACAGCATGAGCGCGGTAAGTACACAGCCCGCGAACGTATCGCCCAGCTTCTCGACGAAGGTTCTTTCGAGGAACTCGATATGTTTGTGCGCCACCGTTGCCACAACTTCGGTCAAGAAAAGAAATCATTCCTGGGCGACGGCGTCGTTACAGGTTACGGTACAATCGACGGCCGCCTTGTATATGTATTCGCACAGGACTTCACAGTCTTTGCAGGCTCGCTTTCCGAAACCATGTCGCTCAAGATCTGCAAGATCATGGACATGGCCATGAAGATGGGCGCTCCCATCATCGGTCTTAACGACTCGGGCGGCGCACGTATCCAGGAAGGTATCAACGCTCTGGCCGGCTATGCCGAAATTTTCCAGCGCAACATCCTCGCCTCGGGTGTGGTACCCCAGATTTCAGCAATCCTCGGTCCCTGCGCCGGCGGTGCGGTTTATTCTCCCGCTCTCACCGACTTCACCATCATGGCCCGCGGCATTTCCTACATGTTCCTCACCGGTCCCAAGGTTGTGAAGACCGTTACCGGCGAAGACGTTACTCAGGACCAGCTCGGCGGTGTAGACGTACACGCCTCAAAGAGCGGTGTGGCACACTTCGCTGCCGAAGACGGTGAACACGCCATCAAGATCATCCGCAAGCTCTTCAGCTACATTCCTCAGAACAACCTCGAGGAAGCGCCCATCGTAGAGTGCACCGATCCCATCGACCGTCTCGAAGACTCACTCAACGAAATCATCCCCGACTCGCCCAACAAGCCCTACGACATGTACGAGGTAATCGGCGCCATCATTGACAACGGCGAATTCCTCGAAGTACAGCGCGACTATGCCAAGAACCTCATCGTAGGTTTCGCCCGCATGAACGGCCAGAGCGTAGGTATCGTGGCCAACCAGCCCAAGTTCCTCGCCGGCGTGCTCGACTCAAACGCATCGCGCAAGGGCGCACGCTTCGTACGCTTCTGCGACGCATTCAACATTCCTCTGGTTACACTGGTCGACGTACCCGGCTTCCTGCCCGGCACAGGCCAGGAATACAACGGTGTCATCCTCCACGGTGCAAAGCTTCTCTACGCTTACGGCGAAGCCACAGTGCCCAAGGTGACAGTGACACTGCGCAAGAGCTACGGCGGTTCGCACATCGTGATGAGCTGCAAACAGCTCCGCGGCGACATGAACTACGCATGGCCCACAGCCGAAATCGCCGTTATGGGCGGTGCCGGTGCCGTTGAAGTACTCTATGCCAAGGAAGCCAAGGCAAGCGAAGACCCCAAGAAGTTCCTCACCGAAAAGGAAACCGAGTACAACAAGCTCTTCTGCAACCCCTACAACGCTGCACGCTACGGCTACATCGACGATGTAATCGAACCCCGCAACACACGCTTCCGCGTGATCCGCGCCCTGCAGCAGCTCGCCACCAAGAAGGTGACCAACCCCGCCAAGAAACACGGCAACATACCTCTGTAATCAACAGCCATCCAACTAAAAAAGTATTATGATTAAACGACTGTTTATGATGCTTGCCTTGGTGGTGGCTGCCGGCCTCGCTCTGTCGGCCCAAAGCCGCGGTGCGCTGCGCATCAACGAAGTCATGGTGCAGAACACCGACCAGGGCTTTACCGACGAATACGGTAAGCACAGCGCCTGGATCGAGCTGTTCAACTCCAACTTCGGTCCCATCGAAATTTCGAGCATCTATCTCACCAACGACTCAACCCGCCCGAAGCTCTACCCCGTGCCCATGGGCGACGTCAACACAAAGATTCCCAAGCGCCAGCATGTGGTATTCTTTGCCGACGGCGAACCCAACAAAGGCACATTCCACACCAACTTCGAGCTCACTCCCGGCCAGGACAACTGGATCGGTATCTATGATGCCGACGGCCTTACCCTGATCGACGAAGTGGTTATACCCGCCTCTGTGCTCCCCGGCCAGTCGTGGGCACGCACCGAAGACGGACAGGGCCAATGGGCTCTCCGCACCGGTGGCAACGACGACTACATCACACCGTCGAGCGCCAACATCATCAAAGACACCAACCACAAGATTGAAGACTTTGCCGAGCGCGACGCCAACGGCTTCGGTATGACCGTAATGGCCATGTGCATCGTGTTCTCTGCCCTGCTCGTATTGTGCCTGGCATTCTACGGCATTGGCAAGATCAACTCTATCATCTCGCGCCGCAACAAGGCTGTAGCCCACGGTAACGAGACTCCCGAGCTCGCCGAAATCCGCCAGACCCAGCACGATACCGGTGAAGAAATCGCCGCCATCGCCATGGCTCTGCGCGACCACCTCGAAGCTCACGATGCCGAGTCAACAATCCTTACCCTCAAGAAAATTCGCCGCGCTTATTCACCCTGGTCGTCAAAGATATACGGTCTGCGTGAACTGCCTCACCGCTAATTTCGTCCGGAAAAATTCACTTTATAAGATCATAAAAGATTACGTCCGGAAAAATTCACTCTTAAAATCATGAAAGAATACAAATATAAAATCAACGGTAACAACTATACAGTAGCCATAGGCGATATCGAAGACAATATCGCTCAGGTAGAAGTTAACGGCGTTGCTTACCGCGTAGAACTCGAAGCTACCAAAGCCGCACCTGTCAAGATAGCTGCGCCCCGCCCTGCCGCCGCTCCCCGCACCGCAACCGGCGAGAAAATCACTTCAAAACCCGCAGCTGCTCCCAGCGCCGGTGGCACAGCCGTCAAGGCTCCCCTGCCCGGTGTGGTGCTCTCTATCCCCGTCAAGGTGGGTGATGCAGTGAAGGCTTCTGACACCGTTGTGCTACTCGAAGCCATGAAGATGGAAAACGCCATCCATGCCGGCGTAGACGGCACTGTCAAGGAAATTGTAGTGGCCGCCGGCGACTCTGTTCTTGAAGGAAATCCTCTCATTGTAATCGCTTAATATACGATACAATATGGATTTCGGCGATTTCCTCCTTAAAAATCTGCGTCAGTTCTGGGAACTGACCGGCTTTGCCAATGCCGAATGGGGCAACATCATCATGCTGTTGGTGGGTCTGTTCTTCATCTGGCTTGCTATCAAGAAAAACTTCGAGCCCATGCTGCTCGTGCCCATCGGTTTCGGTATTCTGATCGGTAACATACCCTTCAACACCGAGGCCGGCCTCGAAATAGGTATCTATGAAGAGGGCTCCGTGCTCAATATCCTCTACAACGGTGTGTCGGCCGGATGGTATCCGCCGCTCATCTTCCTTGGAATCGGCGCCATGACCGACTTCTCGGCCCTGATTGCCAATCCCAAGCTCATGCTCATCGGTGCAGCCGCCCAGTTCGGTATCTTCGGTGCCTATATGGTAGCTCTTGCCATAGGCTTCGCACCCGACCAGGCCGGTGCCATCGCCATCATCGGCGGCGCCGACGGCCCCACTGCCATCTTCCTGTCGTCAAAGCTCGCTCCCAACCTCATGGGTGCCATCGCCGTGTCGGCATACTCTTACATGGCTCTGGTGCCCGTGATTCAGCCCCCGCTGATGCGCCTGTTCACCACCAAGAAAGAACGTCTGATAAAGATGAAACCCGCCCGCGCCGTGCGCCAGAACGAGAAAATCATCTTCCCCATCGTGGGTATGCTTCTCACCTGCTTCGTGGTTCCCTCGGGTATTCCTCTGCTGGGCATGCTCTTCTTCGGTAACCTGCTGCGTGAATGTGGTGTAACAACCCGTCTGGCCAAGACAGCCTCAAACGCTCTTACCGACATCGTTACAATCCTGCTCGGCATGACTGTAGGTGCCTCTACACAGGCCTCTCAGTTCCTCACACCGTCGACCATCTTCATCTTCTTCCTCGGTTTCATGGCCTTCATCATCGCATCTTCGAGCGGTGTGCTGTTTGTGAAACTCTTCAACCTCGTGTTGCCCAAGGATAAGAAGATCAATCCCCTCATCGGCAACGCCGGCGTTTCGGCCGTGCCCATGAGCGCACGTATCTCCAACAACATAGGTCTCGAATACGACCCGTCAAACTATCTGCTCATGCACGCCATGGGTCCGAACGTTGCCGGCGTAATCGGTTCTGCCGTTGCTGCAGGTGTACTGCTCGGATTCCTTGCTTGATAATCCCACTTATAAATCGCCCTTCGATTCCGCACCGAAGGGCGATTTTTTTTGAGATTTTGTACCACATCTTATGTGAACATTATTCAAGCGCGGATGTTAGTATTATAAACCATCACATAATGCTAAACTAATATCATACCGTCATGATTACCAAAGAAGTCATCCAGACACTTTACAAAAAATATCCCCGTCGAGCCAAAAGCGAAGACTGCCTTGATATTGCCCTTCTGTTCGACTCAGTTGGTACTCTCCACAACATTAACGTAGATATCGAATCAGGAAAGATCATCATCGGCTCTCTTGACGAACGCTCCATCTTCAGGTCAATCCCCCTGTCGCATGTGCATGCCATTGTGCCCTTTGAAGAATGGACCGCCATAGTGCTGCACTCGTCAATAGTGTTTCTGAATAAACTGAACACAAAGGTTTCAGTACACATCAAGCCCATGAATCCATCAATCACCGACAAGATTAAAGGTATCTTCAAAAAAGAGTGACAATACACTCAATTGCACAATATAAAAGGCTACACCTCTGTAATTTGTGAGATGTAGCCTGATTTTTTAAGTAAGCAGCGGGAGATTGCTTATCCTTGCCCTTGCGACTGCGGCCTTTGACCGTTCACTGCCGGATTCACTTTAAGCCTCCGGCTGTAAACATGCCCGTCCGGGCAGCGAAGGTATATACGGCCGGGCTTTATGGCAAGCTGTGCGCTATCCGCACCGCGGGGCAACCGTAGTATGCCGCGTACGCGCCCGTTCTGATCGCATATCTGTATGCCCGAGTCTGTCACCACCCACAGATTGCCGTTGGTATCGAAGGCCATGGATGTAACCTCGGCCTGCGAGTTTGAGTAGCTGTGAAGCCAGTAAAACCGTTGGGTGGCGTATTCATTCCCCTCATCGTCGATAAGACTCTGAAGCAGATAATTTGTACCCTCAGCAGCCCTTACACACAAGCTGCCATCGGGATATACGGCCCGTGGACCGCAAAAAATCGAGTCAGGCAGTGTACCCTCAATCTCCTGCCAGTCGGTAGCCCCGTCAAGCATTTCGCTCAAAAGGTTGTTTGATGTGGTTGTTGCAACCGTATCCGTACGCCAAAGCCAAGTCATTACCCGGCGGAATATCTCAGTTGCACGTCGCACGCTGTGGCCACCCTCGGCCCAGTCGAAAGCGCAGTCATAGCCGGCAAATTCAAGAGCCGATGCAAGCTGCCGGTTGGCTTCGTACCATGATCCGAACAGCGGATTCCACGTGTCCTGATAGCCGTCCTGCAGGAATATTCTCAGCGGTTTAGGCTCGTGCTTGCGCACTATGGCTTGCAACTCGTTGCCACCGCGCATAGGCACGAAAGTGCCGCATCCGCTGAATACCTTACCGAAGAGGTCGGGCCTGTGCCACGCCGCCGTGAAGGCCGCAATGCCGCCCGAACTGAGGCCGAACACGCATCGCTGCGCGGGATTCACACTGAGCCTGATTCTGCGCCCGTCATTCATGGCTATGCGTTCCACTGCCGGCAACAACTCCTGCTCCAGAAAATCGGCAAATCGCGAGTCTATGGCATCAAACTCGTTGCTGCGGTTGTATCTCACGATGTCGCCCCTGCCGTTTTTCACAACTCCCGGTTCGAGATATATCTGCACGGTAACGGGCATCAACCCCTCGGCACTCAGCGTATCTATCACAGCCGGGGCATCGCACAATATGCCGTCGAGTCCCAAATACAATGCTGCCGGTTCATTGCCCGTATAGCTGTCGGGCACATACACCTTGTAGCGGTGAATGGTCGACGGATATATCTGCGATGAGGTGAGCGAGTCCTCTATCACCGTGTAGCGGCCATGCGCTGCCGTCCACGATATGAGCAGGAATAAAAACAAGGTAAGATTTTTCATAAATTCATGCAGGTATGAAATGCGGGCGACCCTTGTGGAGCCGCCCGCATTGTATAGATCAAAGTATTGATTAGTCGTTATAGATTTCCACAGCTTCCACGTCTTCAGGTTCGCGGTTGAAGTCGTCGGCTGAGCCAACTACAAGCTGCTGGTATTCGCGCAGACCGGTACCGGCGGGGATGAGGTGACCGCAGATAACGTTCTCCTTCATACCTTCGAGTGTATCCGACTTGCCCTGGATGGCGGCTTCGTTGAGCACCTTGGTGGTTTCCTGGAACGATGCAGCCGACATGAAGCTCGATGTCTGGAGGGCGGCACGTGTGATACCCTGCAGAATCTGCTCAGAGGTAGCGGGCACGGCGTCGCGCACTGTTACGATGCGCAGGTCGCGGCGCTTGAGGGCTGAGTTCTCATCACGCAGCACACGGGCGGTGATGATCTGACCGGGCTTGAGGTTTTCTGAGTCACCGGCGTCGGTAACTACCTTCTTGCCCCAGATGCGGTCGTTTTCTTCAGCGAAGTTGCGCTTGTCTACCACCTGCTGCTCCAGGAAGCATGTGTCGCCCGGATCGAGGATGGTGACCTTGCGCATCATCTGACGCACGATTACTTCAAAGTGCTTGTCGTTGATCTTCACACCCTGCATGCGGTACACATCCTGTACCTCGTTCACGATATACTCCTGAACGGCTGTCGGACCCATGATGTTGAGGATGTCGGCGGGAGTGATGGCACCGTCTGAGAGGGGAGTGCCGGCACGTACCACGTCGTTTTCCTGCACCAGAATCTGTTTTGACAGGGGTACAAGGTACTTCTTGACTTCGCCAAGCTTAGAGGTAACGGTAATCTCGCGGTTACCGCGCTTAACTTTACCGAAGTGAACTTCACCGTCGATTTCAGATACGATGGCGGGGTTAGAGGGGTTGCGGGCTTCGAAGAGCTCGGTAACTCGGGGCAGACCGCCCGTGATATCACCGGCACCACCGGTAGCACGCGGTATCTTGACAAGTGTATCACCGGTCTTGACATCGGCGTTGTTGTCGAAGATAAGGTGGGCACCCACAGGCAGAGCGTAGGTGATGAGCACCTGGCCGTTGGCATCCACAATCTGTACTTCGGGCACCTTGGCACGGTCGCGCGATTCAATGATCACCTTGTCTTCAAGACCCGACTGTTCGTCGATATCCACGCGGTAGTTGATACCTTCGATAAGGTTGTTATAGTTGATGCGACCGCTCTGTTCGGTAACGATTACGGCGTTGAAGGGGTCCCATTCGCAGATCACGTCGCCCACCTTAACGGTGTCTCCGTTGTCGAAGAAGAGTTTCGAACCGTAGGGGATGTTGGCGTTGGTGAGCATCATGCCGGTCTTGGGATCGAGGATGCGCATTTCGGCAAGACGGCCTATTACCACCTGAACGGGCTTGCCGTTGGGGCCTGTTGCGTCTGTTGTCACGGTGCGGAGTTCTTCGATTTCGAGGTTACCTTCGTAGCGGCTCTTCACGCTCGAGATAGCTGCAACGTTAGATGCAACACCACCGACGTGGAATGTACGCAGGGTAAGCTGAGTACCGGGTTCACCGATTGACTGGGCAGCGATAACACCCACAGCCTCGCCCTTCTGTACCAGGCGGCTCTTTGAGAGGTCGCGGCCGTAGCACTTGGCGCAAACACCCTTCTTGCTTTCGCAGGTGAGCACCGAGCGTATTTCAACCGATTCGATGGGAGATTCGTTGATGCGGTCGGCGGCTTCGTCGTTGATTTCTTCACCGGCAGCAACGATGATCTCGCCTGTGCGGGGATCTATGATATCGTGAACAGATACACGGCCGAGGATACGTTCGCCCAGCGAGGCAACCACTTCGTCGTTGTTCTTGATTTCACGGCATACCAGACCACGCAGTGTGCCACAGTCTTCTTCGTTGATGATAACGTCGTGTGCAACGTCTACCAGACGACGGGTAAGATAACCGGCGTCGGCAGTCTTAAGCGCGGTATCGGCAAGACCCTTACGGGCACCGTGGGTAGAGATGAAGTACTCGAGCACCGAGAGGCCTTCCTTAAAGTTGGCAAGAATCGGGTTTTCGATGATCTGACCGCCTTCGGCACCAGCCTTCTGAGGTTTAGCCATAAGACCACGCATACCTGCGAGCTGACGGATCTGGTCCTTAGAACCACGGGCACCCGAGTCAAGCATCATGTATACGGCGTTGAAGCCCTGGTTGGCTTCGGCCATCTGCTTCATCAGGATTTCGGTGAGCTTGCTGTTGACGTGTGTCCAGATATCAATGATCTGGTTGTAGCGTTCGGTATTGGTGATGAAACCCATTGCATAGTTGTCGGCAACTTCCTGCACCTGACGGTAACCTTCGGCTACGATGCCTTCTTTCTCGGCAGGGATGATAACATCACCGAGGTTGAACGAAAGGCCGCCTTCGAAGGCCATGCGGTAACCCAGGTTCTTGATGTCGTCGAGGAACTGGGCCGAACGGGGAATACCACACGACTTGATTACGCGCGAGATGATGTCGCGCAGGCTCTTCTTTGAGAGGATGGTATTCACATAGCCGATTTCCTTGGGCACGAACTGGTTTACGAGCACACGTCCTACCGAAGTATTTTCAACAATGTGGCGTATGGGGTTGCCGTCCTTGTCTACGTCGTCTACCATTACCGATACGGGGGCATGGAGTGTAACCTTGCCTTCGTTGTAGGCAATCTGGGCTTCTTCGGGGCCGTAGAATACGGTGCCTTCACCCTTGTCGCCCTTGCGGAGCTTGGTGATGTAGTACAGACCGAGTACCATATCCTGCGAGGGCACGGTGATAGGTGCGCCGTTGGCAGGGTTGAGAATATTGTGCGAGCCGAGCATCAGCAGCTGTGCTTCGAGCACGGCCTCGTTGCCCAGGGGAAGGTGTACGGCCATCTGGTCACCGTCGAAGTCGGCGTTGAACGCAGTACATGCCAGCGGGTGGAGCTGGATTGCCTTACCTTCGATCATCTTGGGCTGGAATGCCTGGATACCCAGACGGTGAAGTGTCGGCGCACGGTTGAGCAGCACGGGGTGTCCCTTCATCACATTTTCGAGGATGTCCCATACCACGGGTTCCTTGCGGTCTACAATCTTCTTGGCGCTCTTCACGGTCTTTACAATGCCGCGTTCGATAAGCTTGCGGATAACGAAGGGCTTGTAGAGTTCGGCAGCCATGTATTTGGGGATACCGCATTCGTGCATCTTAAGTTCGGGACCTACGACGATAACCGAACGTGCCGAGTAGTCAACACGCTTACCGAGGAGGTTCTGACGGAAGCGACCCTGCTTACCCTTGAGTGAGTCAGAGAGCGACTTAAGAGGACGGTTGGCCTCAGACTTCACGGCCGACGACTTGCGTGAGTTGTCGAGCAGTGAGTCTACGGCTTCCTGAAGCATACGCTTCTCGTTGCGCAGAATCACATCGGGCGCCTTGATTTCGATAAGGCGTTTCAGACGGTTGTTGCGGATGATGACACGACGGTAGAGGTCGTTGAGGTCAGAAGTTGCGAATCGTCCGCCATCGAGGGGCACGAGAGGACGGAGTTCAGGCGGAATAACGGGCACAGCTTCGAGAATCATCCATTCGGGCTTGTTGCGGTGACGCGAAGCACGGAATGATTCTACAACCTGCAGGCGCTTCAGGGCCTCGGTTTTGCGCTGCTGCGAGCCGTCGGTATCGGCCTGGTGGCGCAACTGATATGAGAGTTCGTCAAGCTTGATGTCCTTGAGGAGGTCGTAGATAGCTTCGGCACCCATCTTGGCCACAAACTTTTCGGGATTGTCGTTTTCGAGCATCTGATTGCCGGCGGGAAGCTTTTCGAGGATATCGAAGTATTCTTCTTCGCTCAGCAGCTGCATCTTTTCTACATCAAACTCGGCTGCTGCACCGGGATTGATGACGATATAGCGTTCGTAATATATTACAGAGTCGAGCTTCTTTGAGGGAAGTCCGAGAAGATAACCGATCTTGTTGGGGAGTGAACGGAAATACCAGATGTGGGCCACGGGCACCACGAGCTTGATATGACCCATGCGTTCGCGACGCACCTTCTTTTCAGTAACCTCAACACCGCAACGGTCGCAGACAATGCCCTTGTAGCGGATACGCTTATACTTTCCGCAGTGGCATTCGTAGTCCTTTACAGGGCCGAAAATGCGTTCGCAGAAAAGTCCGTCGCGCTCGGGCTTGTATGTGCGGTAGTTGATTGTCTCCGGTTTGAGAACCTCGCCGCTCGACTTTTCCAGGATTTCTTCAGGCGATGCAAGGCCGATTGTTATCTTGGAAAAGGCGTTTTTTGGTTTATTATCTTTTCTAAAAGCCATATTTAGGTTTAGAGTTTGAGTTTTGCTTGTTTAACAGTAGAGTTGAGAGAACGGCCATAGGGGATTGTTCCCCTATGGGCCGGTATGCGGATTAGTTTTCGAGGTTTATACTCAAGCCGAGACCACGAAGCTCGTGCAGAAGCACGTTGAGCGACTCGGGGATACCCGGAGTGGGCATCGAATCGCCCTTGACAATGGCTTCGTATGCCTTTGAGCGGCCGTTGACATCATCACTCTTGATGGTGAGGATTTCCTGAAGGATGTGAGATGCGCCGAATGCTTCGAGCGCCCACACTTCCATTTCACCGAAACGCTGACCACCAAACTGGGCTTTACCACCGAGGGGCTGCTGGGTGATGAGTGAGTACGGACCGATTGAACGGGCGTGCATCTTATCTTCAACCATGTGGCCGAGTTTGAGCATGTAGATCACACCCACGGTAGCGGGCTGGTCGAAACGCTCGCCGGTGCCGCCGTCGTACAGGTAGGTCTTACCGTAGCGGGGGAGGCCGGCCTTGTCGGTCCATTCGTTGAGGTCGTCCATGGTGGCACCGTCAAAGATAGGAGTTGCAAACTTCACTCCCAGCTCGCGGCCTGCCCAACCAAGCACTGTTTCGAAAATCTGACCAAGGTTCATACGCGAAGGCACACCCAGGGGGTTAAGGCAGATATCTACCGGAGTACCGTCGGCAAGGAAGGGCATGTCTTCCTGGCGCACGATGCGCGATACGATACCCTTGTTACCGTGGCGACCGGCCATCTTATCGCCCACACCTATCTTACGCTTCTTGGCAATGTATGCCTTGGCGATCTGCATGATGCCCGAGGGCAGCTCGTCGCCAATCGAGATGTCGAACTTCTTGCGACGGAGTTCGGCATCGAGTTCCTTTGACTTGCGCAGATAGTTTACGATAGTCTTGCGGATAAGGTCGTTGGTGTGGTCGTCGCTTGTCCACTTCGACAGGTTTACGGTGTCGTATTCGATACCGCGGAATACGTCGGAGGTGAAGCGGGTGCCCTTGGGTATGATTTCAGAGCCGAGGAAGTCTTTCACACCCATCGAGGTCTTGCCTGCGGTGAGGGTCATGAGCTTGCCAACGAGCACTTCGAGCAGTGCGTTGAGCTTTTCTTCGTACTCTTCGTCGAGCTTGGGCAGCAGGGCGTTTGATGCCTTGGTCTTTTTCTTCTTGGCGGCACGCGAGAAGAGGTTGGTGCCGATAACCACACCCTTGAGCGAGGGTGAAGCCTTGAGTGAGGCGTCCTTTACGTCGCCGGCCTTGTCGCCGAAGATGGCGCGGAGCAGCTTTTCTTCGGGAGTGGGATCTGATTCACCCTTAGGTGTGATCTTACCGATCATGATATCGCCGGGAGCGACGTGGGCACCGATACGGATGATACCGCGTTCGTCGAGGTCCTTGGTAGCGTCCTCGCTCACGTTGGGTATATCAGAGGTGAGTTCTTCAAGACCGCGCTTGGTCTCGCGCACTTCGAGCGAATATTCGTCTACGTGAACTGAGGTGAGGATGTCATCGCGTACAACACGCTCGTTGAGCACGATAGCATCTTCATAGTTGTAACCCTTCCATGGCATGAATGCCACCTTGAGGTTGCGTCCAAGGGCGAGTTCACCGTTTTCGGTAGCATAACCTTCGGTAAGGATGTCGCCTTTCTGCACACGCTGTCCGGCGTTGCAGATGGGACGGAGGTCGATGGTCATGCTCTGGTTGGTCTTGCGCCACTTGGGTATATTGTATGTCTTAACAGAGTCTTCAAATGCAACAAACTCCTCGTCTTCGGTGCGGTCGTAGCGGATGCGGATAGTCTTGGCATCTACAAATTCAATCACACCGGGGCCTTCGGCCATGATCTGGGTACGCGAGTCACGTGCCAGCTGGGCTTCGATACCTGTACCTACGATGGGGGCTTCGTTGCGCATCAGAGGCACTGCCTGGCGCATCATGTTCGATCCCATGAGTGCGCGGTTAGCATCGTCGTGTTCAAGGAAGGGGATGAGCGATGCGGCGATAGATGCGATCTGCTGCGGTGCCACGTCCATGAGCTCTACCTCTGAGGGAGCTACTACGGGGAAGTCGGCATCGAGGCGGGCCTTTACGCGGTCGTTGATGAAGTCGCCTTCGTCGGTAAGGGGTGCGTTACCCTGTGCAATCACCTTGCCTTCTTCGAGCTCGGCGGTGAGGTATACCACCTCGTCGTTATTGAGGTTTACCTTTGAGTCTTCAACCTTGCGGTAGGGAGTCTCGATAAAGCCGAGGTCGTTGATCTTGGCATATACGCAGAGCGATGAAATAAGACCGATGTTGGGGCCTTCAGGAGTTTCGATAGGACACAGGCGGCCGTAGTGGGTGTAGTGTACGTCTCGCACCTCGAAGCCTGCACGCTCACGCGACAGACCGCCGGGGCCGAGGGCACTCATACGGCGCTTGTGGGTGATTTCGGCAAGCGGGTTGGTCTGGTCCATGAACTGGCTCAGTGCGCTGGTACCGAAGAATGTATTGATAACGCTCGAGATTGTCTTGGCGTTAATAAGGTCGATGGGAGTGAATACCTCTGAGTCGCGCACGTTCATGCGTTCGCGAATGGTACGCGACATACGTGCCAGACCTACGCCGAACTGGTTGTAGAGCTGTTCGCCCACGGTGCGCACACGACGGTTGCTCAGGTGGTCGATATCGTCTACATCGGCCTTGGAGTTGATAAGCTCGATGAGGTATTTGATAATGCTGATGATGTCCTCGCGTGTGAGCACCTTCACATCAATCGAAGTGTCGAGGTCGAGCTTCTTGTTGATGCGGTAGCGGCCTACTTCGCCGAGGTCATAACGCTTGTCTGAGAAGAAGAGGTTCTGGATAACTTCGCGAGCCGATGCATCATCGGGAGCTTCGGCGTTGCGCAGCTGGCGGTAGATGAACTGCACAGCTTCCTTCTCAGAGTTGGTGGGATCTTTCTGCAGAGTGTTGAAGATGATCGAATAGTCAGAAGTATTCACATCCTCCTTGTGGAGCAGGATGCTCTGTACGCCTGATTCAAGAATCTTTTCGATATGGTCTTCGGTCAGGACAACCTCACGGTCGATCACAACGTCGTTACGCTCGATAGAAACCACTTCACCGGTATCCGAGTCAACGAAGTCTTCAACCCAGCTCTTGAGCACACGGGCGGCGAGCTTGCGGCCTATGGCGTTCTTGAGGTTAGTCTTGTTTACTTTAACGTCTTCGGCGAGTCCGAAGATTTCGATGATGTCCTTATCGCTTTCAAGGCCGATTGCACGCAGCAGTGTTGTAACGGGCAATTTCTTCTTACGGTCGATGTAAGCGTACATCACGTTGTTGATGTCCGTTGCGAATTCAATCCACGAACCGCGGAACGGGATGATACGGGCAGAGTAAAGTTTGGTACCGTTGGCGTGGGTAGACTGTCCGAAGAAAACACCGGGCGAACGGTGAAGCTGCGAAACCACTACACGCTCAGCACCATTGATTACGAAAGTTCCCTTCTCGGTCATGTAAGGAATGGGGCCGAGATAAACGTCCTGAATTTCAGTAGCGAAGTCTTCGTGGTCAGGATCGGTACAGTAAAGCTTAAGCTTAGCCTTGAGGGGGACCGAATAGGTGAGGCCGCGTTCCAGACATTCGTCGATGGTGTAGCGCGGGGGGTCGATGTAATAGTCGAGGAACTCCAGCACGAAGTTGTTGCGGGTGTCGGCTATAGGAAAGTTTTCGGCAAAGACCTTGAAAAGTCCTTCGTTGTTGCGTTTTTCCGGTGGAGTGTCGAGCTGCAGGAAGTCTTTGAACGACTTGAGCTGCACTTCAAGGAAGTCAGGGTAAGGAAGCGGATTCTTTACCGTTGCAAAATTAATGCGTTGGTTATCTGATGAAACTGACATCTATGAAATTGAGGTTAGAAGAGTGTAAGTAGGGAACTTAATTATTTTTGTGTCGGAATGAAAGAGTCTCAGCAAAAACCGTGCCAAAGGCTAATATTACGACACAAACGGGTTAAGAATACTCCGTTAGGAGTTTTCTTAACCCAGTGTCCTGATTATCAGGTGTATTATTTAAGTTCGACTTCAGCGCCGACTTCTTCGAGTTCCTTCTTGAGGTTCTCGGCTTCTTCCTTAGTAGCGCCTTCCTTAACTACGCTGGGAACGTTGTCAACCATTTCCTTAGCTTCCTTGAGGCCGAGGTTAGCTACGTCCTTAACTTTCTTAACTACCTGAAGCTTGTTAGCACCAGCTGACTTAAGAACTACATCGAAAGAGGTCTTTTCTTCAGCTGCGGCAGCGCCTGCAGCGGGACCGGCGGCAACAGCAACAGCTGCAGCGGCGGGTTCAATGCCGTATTCGTCCTTGAGGATCTGAGCGAGTTCGGTAACTTCCTTAACGGTGAGGTTAACAAGTTGTTCAGCAAAAGCTTTTAAATCTGCCATTGTTTTATATTTTTATTTGTTATTGTTACAGTGTTGAATAATGAGGAGTAGAGGTGAGGATATTTATGCTTCTTTGTTTGAGAGGGTTTCGAGGATGCCGTGGAGCTTTGTACCACCCGATGTAAGAGCAGATACAACGTTCTTGGCGGGCGACTGCAGAAGTGCGATAACGTCGGCGATAAGTTCGTTCTTGCTCTTGATAGATGCAAGGGCATCGAGCTGGTCTGCGCCTACATATACGGTTTCTTCTACGTATGCAGCCTTAAGGAGGGGCAGGGTGTCACCTTTCTTAACGAAATCCTTGAGCAGCTTGGCGGGTGCGTTACCGACGTTGGTGCACATCAGCGATGTTGATTCCTTCAGTGCGGGATAGAGTTCGGAATAGTCACCATCGAGCTGTTCGAGAGCCTTGTGAAGCAGGGTGTTCTTAACAACTACGAGCTTGATGTCGGCGTTGAAGCACGCACGGCGGAGCTCGCTTGTCTTTTCGGCGTCAAGTCCGGCGGTTTCCACGAGGTAGAAGCCGTTGTATGACTTGAGTGTATCGACGATATGTTCGATAACTAAAGCTTTATCTTCCTTTTTCATGTTGCGTTCGGTTTAAAGATTTAAGCATCCACTGATTTAGCGTCAACCTTGATGCCCGGGCTCATGGTGCTTGAAAGATAAATGCTCTTGATATATGTACCTTTGGCAGTAGCGGGCTTGAGCTTGATCAGAGTGTTGATAAACTCGCGAGCGTTTTCGACCATCTGCTGGGGAGCGAAAGATACCTTACCGATAGAGGTGTGAACGATACCGTTCTTGTCTACCTTGAAGTCAATCTTACCTTTCTTCACTTCTTCAACAGCCTTGGCCACGTCCATGGTCACTGTGCCGCTCTTGGGGTTAGGCATCAGGCCGCGGGGACCGAGAATACGACCCAGGGCACCGATTTTACCCATGATAGCGGGCTGAGTGATGATAACGTCAACGTCAGTCCAACCGCCTTTGATTTTATTGATATATTCGTCAAGACCTACATAATCTGCACCGGCAGCCTTGGCAGCAGCCTCAGCATCGGGTGAGCAGAGTACGAGGACACGAACAGTCTTGCCTGTACCGTGGGGAAGTGTTACAACACCACGCACCATCTGGTTAGCCTTACGGGGATCTACACCGAGACGAACATCAATGTCGAAAGAAGCATCAAACTTGGCATAGTTTGTTTCCTTTACCTTTTCACATGCTTCTAACAAGGTGTACGATTTCCCGGCTTCAATCTTTGCAAGGGCAAGCTTCTGGTTTTTAGTCAGTTTACTCATTTTTCAATTGAAGTTAAAAAGTTATTTACCGGGGAAAGCACCTTTAACGGTGATACCCATACTTCTGGCTGTACCGGCTACCATACGCATAGCAGACTCAACAGTGAAGCAATTCAAATCAGGCATCTTGTCTGTTGCAATTGCCTGCACTTGTTCCCAGGTGATTTCAGCAACCTTTGTACGGTTGGGCTCCTTGGAACCCGACTTCAGGTGAGCTGCTTCCTTGAGCTGGATAGCTACAGGAGGAGTCTTCACTACGAAGTCGAACGACTTGTCGGTATAATAGGTGATTACTACAGGGAGAATCTTACCGGCTTTGTCTTGTGTGCGGGCATTGAATTGCTTGCAAAATTCCATGATGTTGATACCCTTTGAACCCAGTGCGGGGCCTACAGGAGGCGAGGGGTTTGCAGCTCCACCTTTAATCTGCAATTTGATTTGTCCAGCAATTTCTTTAGCCATTGTAAAAACTAATTAAAAATTAATTACGGGCGCGTAAATGTCTCTTTTGTGAGCGTAACCTTCACTGCGGATTATTCACGCTCTACTTGCGAATTATCCAATTCCAAGGGATTTGGACGACCGAAAATCTTCACCATCACCACGAGCTTCTTCTTTTCTCTGTCTACCTTTTCGATAGTACCGGTAAAGCCGTTGAAGGGTCCTTCGTTTACCTTGACGGTCTCTCCCACGATGTAATCGTTTATTTCATCGCCTTGAGGATCGGCAAGTTCATCGGCTGCTCCAAGCATGCGCATAACTTCTGCCTGACGCAAACGTTCGGGCTGACTGCCCTTATCGCGGCCACGCAGAAAGTCAATCACATTTGTAGTGTTGGAAAGCAGATGAATTACCTCGGGACGCAGGTCGGCTTCGATGAATACGTAGCCACCGTAGAGATTGCGTTCTTTCACAATCTTTTTACCGTTGCGTACGGTCATCACCTTCTCGGTGGGAATCAATACTTGAAACAAATAGTTGCCGAGGTCAGTATTCTTGATTTGTGCATCAAGAATTTCCTTTACCTTAGCTTCTTTACCGGAAATGGCACGTAATACGTACCAACCTCTTTTATCTTCAGACATTGATTTTTCCACTTTCTTACCGTGTTTAGAGATAATTAAAAGCTGTAAATGAAGTGCATCAAGTGGTCTACCACCTGGTCCATGATGAGTATTATCAGTGCGATAATGGCGGAAGCAATCATCACGAGAAGGGCAGATTTCACTACCTGCTTCTGGGTGGGCCAAGAGGTCTTGTAACGAAGTTCGTCGTAAGCCTCCTCTATATTCGTAAGTAGTTGGAGTTTCTTCATTTTTTAAAAATTAGCACGGGAAGAGAGGCTCGAACTCCCGACACCTGGTTTTGGAGACCAGTGCTCTACC
>CAJUKX010000037.1 GCA_910586975.1 uncultured Muribaculaceae bacterium
TAATTAAAAATCAATCATATAACTGACAAAAATTAATTTTTGTCATCTACTAAAGATAAGATTATAGAACTGATAAGATCATAGAAAAGAAAGGGTGTGTAAGGAATGACACACTCTGTGATCTGACAAAACGTTTGTAAGTACATTATGTGATTAAAAAAGTGTACTCTTCAGAAAGAGCGGAAGGCTGGTCGTGAGACTCGCCTTCCGTGTTTTTATAGGGTGGTTAAGTTTGGCGGTTTAAGAAAAAAGATATAACTTTACGAGCCCGATGGCCGGTGTTTCCCACGCCGGCATACATTCAGGCAGTCAAACCCTCTGAATCATACCAATGAAACTATACCTGTCGATTTTTTTAATGCTGCTGTTGGTCGCGTGCAGCTCATCCGTATCTGATGAAAACAAGGAACTTCAGGAATTGTACACCTTGCTCGATTCTGAAATAGCGAGAAGCGAGGTGTATGAAGATGCAAAGGAGTCAAAGATAAAACAGCTGCACAATGACTATAACCGTGCCTCAGACGATAAGCAGAGGATACGGATAGTAAATGAGCTGATATCTGAGTTCGATGCCTACAACGCCGACTCAACCTTGTACTACATAAGCTATAATCTGCAACTCATTCCCCGGGATATGAGCGAGGAAAAAACAAGGCTGCTGATCAAACGGGCCGATGTATATGCCCATGCCGGACTGTTTGCTGACGCATTGTTGGCCATGGCCGCTATCAAAAAAGATTCGCTGCACGGCAATCTGTCAGAAGATTATTATACCACCTATTGCGCCATATATCAGTATCTGAGCGAATATACCTCAGAGCATGAATCGGCAGCCGGCTATGAGCATCTGAGGGCTGCATACGCCGACTCGCTCAGCCGGGTTGAGAATCTCGGATTATTCAACCACCGGGTTTACATAATGACGGAGAAAGCCCGCAACGGACAGGCTGATGAGGCTATCGAAGCAATGCTGCAGCAACTGAAGAATTATGAGTCGGGTTCGCGCCAATATTCTATACTGGCATCAACCCTGGCCTATATCTACAAGACATCGGGCCGGAAAGACCTGTATAAAAAGTATCTTACCCTCAGCGCAATATCTGATGTGAGGGGTGCCGTTAAGGAGAATATGTCGTTTCGCGAGCTTGCAACGGTAATGTTTGAGGGCGGCGACATTGAACGCGCCAACAAGTACTTGAAGAAAAGTATCGCCGATGCCAATTTCTACTCGGCCCTTCTGCGCAATGCCCAGTCGAGCAAAATCCTTCCGGTAATTGATGATGCTTATACATCGCTTCAGGACCGCCTTACCGACCGTCTGCGTATTATGGTGTGGACCGGCAGCATACTGTCGGCCATACTGATTATTGCAATATGCTATATACTCAAGCAGTTTAAAAGTCTGCGCACGGCCAACCTACGTGTAAGGCAAGCCAACAACGAGCTGAGCCGGATGTCGCGGCAACTCAAGGATGCCAATGCCGAATTGCATATAAAAAATGATGAATTGAGCAGTCTGTCGGGCGCCTTGACAAATTCAAACAACGTGCTCGAAGCCCGAAACAATGAGCTTAACGAGCTTTCCAATCAGCTTAAGTCGGCAAATATAGAGCTTGAATCCAAAAATAAAGAACTGAGCAACTATAATCAAACCAAGGAGCAATATGCAGGCCTGTTCATGGAGTATTGTTCATCGGCCATCTCCACCCTGCAACATTATCAGAAATCGCTTAGGGTGTTGACCGCGCAGGGCGGCAACAGGGCTGCACTGATGAAGAAGCTCGAATCATCGGAAACAGCCGATAAACTTCTCAAAAATTTCTACATGAAGTTTGATGAGGCCATTCTTAATATCTACCCCTCGTTTGTAGACAAATTTAACAGGCTGCTCAAACCCGATGAAACAGTGGTTTTGAAAGCCGGCGAATTGCTCAATACGGAGTTGAGGTTGTTTGCCCTGATACGTCTGGGCATTGAGGACAGCACAAAGATAGCCGAGTTTTTGCGTTGCTCCATCTCCACCATATATACCTATCGCTCCAAGATGCGCAAACGTGCCATTAAGCCCGATACGTTTGAAACAGATGTTAAAAAAATAAGCTGACAGCTTAATTTTTCATAATAAACAATCTGAAACGAATGTTGATTTTTTGGAGTGGTCAAGAATGATACTTTGTTAATAATCAAATAGATAGTATTTAGATATATTTTGATTTTTCTTTGATTGATTTGACATGAGGTAAAAAGATAACGAACTTTGCAAAAGAGCGTGAATCTCACACCTGATAGTTGCAAAGAACAGAATTACCATAATTAAATCAATCATATAATGAACAAAAAACCATGGAAATTCCGAGCCTTCGTCCTCTCTATGATCTGGACGTTAGCTCTGATGACTGCACCGTTGGCGTCGGCGCAGTTATTGAAAGTTTCAGGCACCGTTTCCGATCCGGCCGGTGAAGTCCTGATTGGAGTAAGTGTTTCAGTCAAAGGTGACCAACAGCACGGTATAGCAACCGGTGTCGACGGCGACTATGTATTAAGTAATGTGGCATCTGATGCGACCCTCGTATTCAGTTATATCGGCTTCAAGGCTGTAGAAGTACCGGTCGACGGCCGTACACGTATTGATGTGACGATGCACGAAGACAGCGAGCTGCTCGATGAGGTTGTAGTGGTAGGCTACGGCTCTCTCAGCCGTAAGGAACTGTCAAGTTCAATCGTTCAGGTCAACCGCGATGATTTCCAGAAGGGTGCCATGAACAGCCCTATGGAGATGCTTACCGGTAAAGTAGCCGGTCTGAATGTGTCGAGCACAGCGTCAGCCAATCCTAATGCCGGAGCCGACCTCCAGGTTCGCGGTGCAACATCGCTCAGTGCCGGCAACGGCCCCCTTGTGGTAATTGACGGTGTTGCCGGCGGCGATATCCGCACCCTTGCACCCCAGGACATTGAGTCAATGTCGGTTTTGAAAGATGCCGCTTCGGCAGCCATCTACGGTACACGCGGTGCCAACGGTGTTATACTTATCACAACCAAAAAAGGTACCGGTGAGGCCGGATTGCCGGTAATTACCTACGATTCATACGGCGCACTGGCCTTTGCAAAGGACAAACCCGAGGTGCTTTCGCCATACGAATGGCGACTTGCCCGCCGTGGTAATGATTACGGCGCAAGCACCGACTGGTATGACCTGATCACACGTAAGTACTCATACGATACAAACCAATATCTGTCGATAGACGGCTCACTTGCCAACGGCGGTTACTATACAGCCTCTGTAAACTGGAAAAAGGCCAACGGTCTTGACATTGTGAGCGGACGCGAGGAATTTGGCGGCCGTGCAGCAGTATCAGCCAATGCACTCGACAGCCACCTGCGCATCACTGCATCAGTCAATGCCCGTAAGGTGAAAGAAAAATGGGGTGATGACGGTATGTTTGATACTGCCCTGGGCATGAATCCCACCATCCCCGTATATAATGAAGACGGCTCGTATTACCAGCCTACTTCGCCCACCGATATAAAGAACCCCGTACAGCAGCTCAGAGTGAATACATCGCAGGGAAACCGCACTTATTTACTCGGCTCCACCGATATAAAATACAGTATCTGGAATAACGAGAATCACAACGTAAGCACCACACTTTCGTACTCGTTTAACTACAACGACCTCAAAAGCGACTACTATACCCCAACCACATCAGGCGAATCGTACTGGGGCGGCTATGCCGGGCGTGCATCACAGCACTATCAGAAGTGGTGGACAAACCGTGTGGAATGGATTGCCAATTACGGTTTTCAGAGCGGCGACCACGATGCCAAGGTGGTTGCAGGCTACTCATTCGAGCGTTCCAACTGGGAACAGATGTTCATGCAGAACAATAATTTCACCTTCGATAAGCCTTTGTGGAACGGAATCGGTTCAGGTTCATGGTTGGGTGATGGCAAGGCACAGATGTATGGCGGCAAGAGCCAGTCGACTCTTATAGGTTTCTTCGGCCGCGTAAACTATTCATGGAAGGGAATGCTCATTGCATCGGCTTCCATACGACATGAAGGCTCGACAAAATTTGGCGCCGATAAAAAGTGGGGCTCTTTCCCGGCCGCCTCTATCGCATGGGAATTGGCCAAAACTCCGTTCCTCTCTGAATACGTACAGACAGTGCAGAGTCTCAAGCCCCGAATCTCATACGGTGTTACCGGCCGAAGCGATTTCGATGCCTACAGATCATTATTGACCTACTCGCCCGGTGGAACATATCTTATCGACGGCGAATGGGTAACAGGCTACCGTCCGTCAAACAATGCCAATCCTGACCTGGGCTGGGAAAAACTGTCAAGCACCAACTATGGTATCGACTTTATGTTCTTCAACCGCCTGTACGGTTCTGTAGAGTATTTCGACCGTCGTTCACAGGACCTGCTTTACAACTATTCGGCACCTCAGCCGCCGTATGTGTATCCTGAAATCCTCGTAAACGTAGGTACAATCAAGAACACCGGTATCGAGCTGGCTCTTACAGCCGATGCGGTAGTTGACAAACCCGTGACATGGACAACCGGTATCAACTACTCGTTTGGCACAACCAAATTGACCAAACTGTCAAATTCTATATATCAGGCTTCGTATCTCGACCTTTATCAGAAACCCGGCGTGGGAACAAGCGAATATTTCTTCCGCATAGAAGAGGGTGGCAAGGTAGGCCAGTTCTATGGCTATGAGTATGCCGGTGTGGATGAAAACCACAATATGCTGGTATATACCGCCGATGGCCAAAAGGTAACGGCAGCCTCAGCCGATCCTAAGGATAAAAGATACATAGGCGATGGCGCTCCCAAGCACTTCCTAACATGGAACAATACAGTGAAGTGGAAAAACTTCGACCTGAGCATGATGTTCAACGGTGCTTTCGGCTTCCATATCTTCAATATGCGCAGATATGGCATGGGCCTCAAGGGCAGTGGCAGCGACAACGTGTTGCGAAGCACCTATCTGAAAGACCGCGATGTGTGGTCGGGCGGTGGCGTTATATCGTCATACTTCCTTGAGCGCGGTGACTATTTCAAATTGGAGAATGTGACCATAGGCTACACCGTGCCTTTGAAAAACCGTCGTTTGCTCGACTCACTCCGTTTCTATGTAGCCGCCAAGAATCTGTTCACTATCACAGGCTATTCAGGAACCGATCCCTCAGCCGTAACCTCTACGGGCATAACACCCGGCATTGACGTAACATCGGCATATCCTGCTGCCACACAAGTTACTCTTGGTGTGAATATCCGCTTCCGTTAATCCTTAATATCTCGATAAAATGAAAATCTTAAATCATATAGCAGGTTGGCTATGTGCCACTGCAATAGCTGTAGGGGCGTGGTCGTGTACAGACCTCGACGAAGTTACCTTCGACCGTATCGACGCCTCTACCTACTATCAGGATGAAAACAGCGTAAAGGGTGCCGTGGCTTCGATATATGCCAGCGCCACAAGCGGTTTCCTTGAATATTTCTGGTATCTTAACGAATTTCCCGCCGACCAGATAGCATGGCGTACTTGGAACGGCGGTGCATGGGGTTATGACGAAGCTGCCAAGTTTGTACTCTCCACACAGACCTGGAATTCAGAGTCGGTTATTATCCGTCAGGCTTGGGAACATGCGTGGGAAACAATAGGCTTGTGCAATACCCTTATCAACGACTTGGAAAAACTCGATCCGGCATCGGTAGGTGTAACCGAGGCAAAACTCCGTTCATATATTGCCGAGGTGCGTACAATGCGCGCATGGGCTTATTATAACAACTTTGAACTTTGGGGCGGTGCGTTGCCTCTGAACATATCGGCAGGAAACGAAATCCCCGGCTCGGCCGATGCCGACTTCAACAAGGGATGTGAGAAAATATGGCAGTTCATAGCCGATGAGCTTGACGGCTGCTACAGCGACCTCACGGCCGAGGATGGTTCGAGCGCTACCCGCAACCGTATGAACCAAGGCATGAACCGTATGCTGAAAATGCGTCTGTTGCTCAACTCAAAACTCTTTACCGGAGTTGACAGATTTAATGAGTGCGCCACACTGTGCCAGGAAATCATAAACGGTGATTACGGCACATATAACATCGCCGCTGACTATCGTGATATCTATGGAATCAACAACAGCACATGCCCCGAAGTAGTATTTGCATTTGCAATGGAGGCAGGGCGTATGACCAACAACAACCGTAATACTCCATTCCTGCCCTATAACTACGATGAAATGTTTGATTTCGCAAGCGATCAAGGCGGTTGGAATTGTGTGTGCATGGTTCCGTCAAAAGATAACACAGGCACCCTTGTGCCCAATGCCGGCAGTGAAGGTGCAAAAAGTTTCATCTTTGACTATGGCGATAAACTTGGCGCTCCCTTTGACCGCATGAATGACAAAGATATACGTAAACAGCCTTTCCATTGCGATGCGGCCGGCAACTGGCAGGGTATCTTTGCAATGGGAGCACAGATCAACTATATGACAGGTGAACCGGTGCTTGCTGATGCCGACCTTCAGGACAAACCGCTGATTTATGTTGACCAGGTGGGCACATTCCTCAATCTCGGTCGCAATCTCGAACCTGTAATGAGTCCGCGTTGGGGCCAGACCAATTCCGGTTTCCGCGTACTTCGTTATCCTATTTATCCTTCATCGGTAGGGGTGGATTGGCGTGATGCCGACCAGGTCGAATTCCGCCTTACCGAGGTATATTATACCTTGGCCGAATGTAAGCTGAGAGCCGGCGATACAAATGGTGCGAAGCAGTTGGTAAACGATGTGCGCCAGCGTTACTTTGCAGCCAATGATGCTGTGGAACTTGATAAGCCCGGTCCCGGTTTTGATGCTTTCGATGCCGACTGGATGCTGAGCGAATGGGGACTTGAGTTCCTTGATGAAGGCCGTCGCCGCCGCACAGACCTCCGCCGTTTCGATAAATTCACCCAGGGACAATGGTGGTTCTTCGGTCGTGCTACCGAGACAGACCGCGAAATGCCTGCAAAACGCGACCGCCGCTATGAATGGTATCCATTGCCTCAGGTAGCCCTTATGGTTAACCCCGGACTTGTACAGAATCCTAATTATTAATACCGAAAACAATGAAGAAATTCAATATATTCAATATACTTTTCCTTATGCTTCTGCCGCTGTTGGCAGGATGCTCGAAGGAGGAGATAATATTCGACAGCGAATTACCTCGCTTCGACCTGCGGCCGGGTTACCAGCTCCTTGAAGTGATTGTGCCTCAGGGAACATCGGCCAATGAAAAAATCTATATCATCGGTGATTTCAATGGTGGAATGGAAGCTGTTGGAGATCCCCGTTGGCAACTTGAAAAGGCATACGACACCGACGTGAAATGGGGCGTTTACCTTAATCCTGCCGATTTTGTAAATGGCAAAACACTTGCCGACGGATATACATTCTATTCAGTAGAGCAGGGCGAGGAACGCTCTTTGGAAAATACTCCGGTCGTTCATACCGACGCTCCGGCTCTTGGTCAGCGACTTAACGTTCTTGTTTATCGTTGGGCTGATTACTTCAACAAGCCTCAGAATCCCGACGAAATAGTCCATGACGGATATGTTATCTATGTGGTTGATAATTCAGAGTTTGAAGATCTCACACTGTATGCTTGGGGTGATGTTGAAGCTTTCGGCGGATGGCCCGGTATCAAGCCCACCGGAAAGGTTGAAATCAAAGGCGTGAACTATAAGTACTTTGATACAGGTGCTGCAAACGAAGGTAAGAATATAAACCTTATCTTCAGTGATAACGGCAACAAGCAGCTCGCCGATTACAATGTGACACTTGATCAGGATTTCTACCTCGAACTTACTCCAAATGGAGTTACCGAATTCGACCCCTCGGCTGTTGTAACTCATGATGGATACGCAGTATTTGTAGTTGACCGCAGCGGTTGGGATGCTCTCTACCTTTATATGTGGGGCACGGTTAACGACTTAAACGGTGCATGGCCCGGTATGTCGCCTACAGGTACTCAGACCATAAACGGTGTAAGCTATACATACTTTGACCTCGGTGCGGCCAACTGCGATGCCGGCCTTGAGGAGCATGTGATTCTTAACAACGGCAACGGTAAACAGGTTGACGATGTGGTGGTGTTTAATCTCGACCGTGACGTGTACGTGGAACTCACTGCATCGGGAGCTAAGGAAATAGATCCCGCTACATATACACCCGGTGGAGCAGTTGAACCTGATCCTGACCCCGAACCCACTCAGGAATACAAGATTTATGTGCAGAACTTAACCGGCTGGAATGATTTTTATATCTACGCTTACGGTGATAAAGAAATCTTCGGCGGTTGGCCCGGAATGACATCTTCTGAAACCAAGACTATAGGCGGTATCAGTTATATGGTATTTACTGTAGAAGGCAACGGTGAAGTCGAAAATCTTATTTTCAATGACAACAACGGAACTCAATACGATGCCTTGACTATCACTCTCGACAAAGATTATTACATTGTAGCCAATCCCGACAGTGCTGTTGCCATGGAACCGGCTTCTAATCAGTATAAGATTTATATTGAGGATAAAACCGGCTGGAACAATTTCTACGTCTATGCCTGGGGTGATAAGGAAATCTTTGGAGGATGGCCCGGTGTAAGCCCTGAGACTACCGAAACCGTTGATGGTGTCACCTATAAAGTTCTGACTGTTGAAGGCAATGGAGAAACTGAAAATCTTATTTTTAATGACAACAACGGCACTCAGTATGACGCTGCTACAATAGTTGTAGATAAGGATTACTATATCACCGCCAATCCCGACAAGGCTGAAATCAAGAACTGACATGAATAAGATAAAAACATTTATTGCATCGGTGGCAGCTATTGCAGCCACCGCATGCACTTCATACGAAATTGATATGCCCGAGAATCCGGCAGCTCCCGAAATCGGCAATGAAGTTTCAACTAATGTGATGTATCAGGCAAATCCCCGCTTTTTCGGTGAAAATGCCTGCCTGAAAGGTCTTACCGCACAACTTCCGCGTATCTCCGACATGGGCTGTGACGTGCTGTGGGTAATGCCCGTATATGAAACCGGTGAACTCAACGGTATAGGCTCACCCTATTGCATACGCGATTTCAAGGCTGTGAATCCGCGTTACGGCACTATGGCCGACATGGAAGAGCTGGTAAGCACGGCTCATGCAAAAGGCATGAAAGTAATACTCGACTGGGTGGCAAACCATACTGCCTGGGACTGCCCCTGGATTACCGAGCACCCCGATTGGTACGAGAAAGATGCCGACGGCAACATAGTTTCACCCTCCGGTTGGAATGATGTAGCCCAGCTCAACTATGCTAATCCAGAAGTTCGTGCTGCCATGAAAGATGCTATGTTCTACTGGGTGAATCAGCTTTCAATCGACGGCTTCAGATGTGACTATGCCGACGGTGTGCCTCACGACTTTTGGAGCAGCGTCATCTCAGAGCTTCGTGCTTCGCATCCCGACATGATCATGCTTGCTGAAACTGCCAACCCCGATTATTATGCCGATGGTTTCAACATGATATATGATTGGAACTGTGCCACGACATTATCTGATGTCTTTAAAGGAGGCAAACCCTCTAACGCTGTAAAAGAAGCTGCCGAGGCACTTGCCAAAGTACCCGACGGCAACTCGATTCTCCGCTATGTGTTTAACCACGATATAGCGGCTGAGAACAATGTGGCTACAATGTTTGGTACGCCCGATGGTGTACGTGCGGCATACGTTGTCGCTTCGATGCTCAACGGTACACCGATGATTTATTCTTCGATGGATGTTGAAGGTCTCACTGGCAAACTGTCGTTCTTCGATTATAGAACCTTGACATTCTCTACTGCATTATCTGATGAATATAAGCTCATCAATTCCGCATTTAAAGCTTCGGCGGAAGTTCGTCGTGGTGAGTTACGCGACTTTTCCAATTCGGCTATAGTATGCTTTACCCGTGCTATCCCCGGCCATAACCTTCTGGTGGCTGTAAACACAACAGGCAGCTCTCAGACTATAAAGACTCCCATCTCTCTGGCAGGAGCGCAAATGACCGATCTGATTGACGGAACCGACACCACTGTGCCGGTATCTATTGAGCTTGAACCTTATTGCTACACTATCTTAATGAACTAAACGGTTTATTAACAATCTATGAAGAAATCACTCTCATCAATTGTTATGCTCTCGGCAGCCATTTCATCAATGGCTGCTGTGGGTATCACATCGCCCTCGGGATTATTAAGCCTCGAGGTAGATGTAGATTCAAAGGGCATCCCCACCTATTCACTTGATTATAAGGGAAAACAGATAATTACACCGAGCAAACTCGGTCTTAATGCCGACGAAACCAAGTTTACCGAAGGTTTTACAATCGTCGGTACTGATACATGTACAGTCGACAGGACTTGGCAGCCCGTGTGGGGGGAGTACTCTGATGTACGCGACAATTTCCGCGAACTTGCAGTACATCTCAAGGGCGAGAACCCTGACAGGGTCATGACTGTCAGATTCAGAGTTTTTGACGACGGGGTAGGATTCAGATACGAGCTCCCGGCTCAGAACGGCTCAAACTATCTTACGTTGAAAGACGAGTTGACCGAGTTTAACTATACCGATAATCATAAACTATACTGTATTCCCGGCGACTATGATACCGACGAGTATCTGTGGTCAGAAACCACATTCACCGAATTGCCCGATGCGCTGCGCAATTACCGAAAGCATTCCGAAGCCCAAAGGGTCGACGGTGTGACAATACAGACTCCAATGTTGATTAAAACCAAGGATTCTGTTTACATCAATGCACACGAGGCCGCCCTTGACGGATATCCTGCAATGTTGCTCGACGTAAATCCGGAGAAATACACGATGAAAGCTCATCTTGTACCCGACCGCCTTGGTGTAAGCGCATATTTGCAGTTACCGTTTAATACCCCGTGGCGAACTCTCATCGTCAGCGATGATGCCCGCGACATTTTGGCATCGCAGTTGGTGCTTAATCTTAACGAGCCGTGTAAGATTGAAGATACGTCATGGATCAAACCTATGAAATTCATAGGAGTATGGTGGGAAATGTTTACCGGCAATGTCAAAACCTGGGCTTATTCTGATGATTATCTTGCCAAGCCGGGTGTCACCGACTATTCCAAACTGAAGTCAAACGGACGCCACCCTGCCAATACCGAAAATGTGAAGCGTTACATTGACTTCGCTGCAAAGCATGGTATTGACGGTGTTCTTGTGGAAGGTTGGAACGAAGGCTGGGAAGACTGGGCCAGCTATCGCAAGAACCGTCAATTCCTGTTCGACAAACCATATCCTGATTTCAACCTGCCCGAACTGCGTGATTATGCAAAAGAGAAAGGTGTGAAATTAATCATGCACCATGAGACCGCAGCAAATGCCGCTGACTACGAACTGCAGCTTGACCGCGCATTTCAGTTTATGAAGGACAACAACTACGATGCTGTTAAAACCGGTTATGTAGGAGCTGTAATACCGAGGTCTGAGCATCATACATCGCAGTGGATGGTAGACCATGTGCGTCATGTCATAGAGCGTGCGGCCGACTATAAGATAATGGTAGACAGCCACGAAGCTCCCCGTCCCACCGGACTGTGCCGCACCTATCCCAATTGGCTCGCTCAGGAATCGGCACGTGGCGGTGAATTTGAGTCGTTTGGCGGTAATCCTCCGTCGCACACCTGCATGCTGCCGTTTACCCGACTCAAAGGCGGTCCTATGGATTACACCCCCGGCTTATTTGAAACCAAGTTGAGCTATTATGGCGAAGGAAAGGACTCGCAGGCCGGTACTACATTGGCTCGCCAACTCGCCTTGTATCTTACCATGCCTTCTCCCATACAGATGGCATGCGATTTACCCGAGAATTATGAGCGTTTCCCCGACGCATTCCAATTCATAAAGGATGTACCTGTAGACTGGTCCGACTCGCGCTATCTTGAAGCAGAGCCAAACCGCTACATAACAGTAGCTCGTCTTGACAAAAACTCTGATGATTGGTATGTAGGAGCCATAACAGACGAAAACTCAAGAGTAGCGATGATTGACCTGAGCTTCCTCCCGAAAGATGGAAAATATGAAGCTACAATTTATGAGGACGCTCCCGATGCTCATTGGAAAGACAATCCGCAGGCATATAAAATACGTACACTGAAAGTAAAACCCGGAATGAAGCTGAAACAGAAACTGGCCCCCGGTGGAGGAGCTGCTATCCGCATCAGGAAGCTATAATCTGAACGGCAATTTTCCAAAAATACTTCTTACAGACCAAGTACATTTCAAGGTAGAAGTTAAATATAATCTCTAATATAAAGTATTTGAAAACAAATGTCATTATGATGGCTTGCATGTGAACGTAGGCCATCATTTTTTGCTTGCTTATCTACATGACCGGCGATTATTTAGAGTATCCGAATATAGATAAAAACTTGTAAACTACACCTATATAATAACGTCAGACACCAAGTGTCACTACTTGATGCCTGACTGTCTGATTGGGCATGTTAGGTTTTACCAAATTATTTTCTTAAGTAAGCATTGGAAAATAGTTTATATTATATGCGCCGGCTTATGGACAGCAGATTCAATACGATGAAGAGGGAGCGTAGCCGTAGCTACGTGACCGATGAAGAGGGTTGAAGATGCGTTCATAAGGCAAGCAGATGATATAAACTATTTTTCATTGATTACTTATCCATTCTTGCAATAGCCGTGGGTAAGCACACATGTATCCTATTACTCAGGAACAAAAGATAGAAATCAGTATGGGTACGCTTATTTCGAGTATTATTCCGTGAAACAACGCGGCTGATATAAGTTGTGTGTCGGAAATTTTACCGTTACCTACAATCATAGGCAGACAGACATCCATTGAATTGATTCCGGCAACCGATATTGCTGCTTCTCCTCTACCGCGTTTGGACAGGTATTGGCATGACAGCAGCGCTATCATTTCTCTTACCACGTTTGCCAGCAAAGCTATGGCCGCTACAGAAGCGGCCGCCTCGGCTCCCACTGTGGCTCCCTTGAATTGTGCTATCAGCACCGATGAAAGCGTATAATACCCGAAACCACTTCCGATAGCCATAACATCGGCAGATGGTTCATCGGTGAAAATTATCGCGGCAATGTAGGTAAATGTCAGTGTGCCGATGATTGTGCATGCAGGCAGTAACAACAGGCGCGGGTTGAAATTTTTTACAATGGATTTGAGGTCGGGACGCATACCAAGCGATAAGCCGACTTGGATAATAAGGGCATATAGACAAAGTTGCGGTAAGGAATACTCGGCGACGAAGTCGGGCATAAACCCACACCACCCTACAAAAATGCCGGCTAATATCATAAGAGGAAATAACAGATGGCTCATTTCGTCCCTCCTTTCCTATTTGTTAATTTGACACATACGGTTGTTGCCGCTATACTTCCGGCCACGCCCAATATGGCGATAGCTCCTGCCTTTACCCCGTCTTTATGGATATTCGACAGGATTGAGTCATTTGACCCGATGCTCACTCCGAACATGAATAAAAGTATGAATATAGTGATGGGAGTGGTACGGGAAAGAGTTTTTCGCAAGCCGGAGTTTTGGCGAAGCACAAAGCCCACGCCCGCTGAAACAATCAGTAGTATAAGAATCTTGAACATAAGTTACATAACACGATTAGGTCTGAACTATTTAAGTCCAAACAGTTATAAGATCAAAATAATAAAGAGGGTGGGGAGCGACCTGTCCGGACGCAATTCCTGTGATACAGTCCCCGTCAGGCGTGTGTATGTAACTTAAATGAATCCGCTGAACCAATGTACATGAACCACCCTGCACAGGCGTTCTTCAGCCCGCACATTCTGACGATTTATATATTTGGTTGCTATAAACATGATTCAAATTTTATACAAAGTTACTGATTTTTTTCGAGATAATCACAATGATTTCAGTTAAGAAACTGTATAAAATTTATTTTATCTTGTCTTTGAGAGTCTTGTCAATGTATTTTAGATATGGATTCAGTCATTTAGGAGCCACTAAACTCCATCATCAATATCAAAAATCCAAATGACAATCCTTCTCAAATCCTGCGATAAATAAATTTAAACAGTTTCTAAGAAATCTCAACTACTTGCCACTTGCTGCATTTGTCGGGGCCTATGCGGTGGAGGATGCCTCGGATTTGAGGATAGAGAGGTGCCGTTATATGCCTTTGGTTACACTGCCCGAGGTTCCTGGGGAACCCCGGTTTCATCATTGAAAAGGTGGATACTGACCGCCGGATGTTCCAAGCAGGCAGTCATCCCTACCATTGGAACATAATAACGTCAGGCACCGAGTATCACTACTTGATGCCTGACTATCCGATTGGGCCTGTTAGGTTTTACCAAATTATTTTCCTATCCATTCTTTTATTCTGTCGTTGCTTGCCGGCAATCGGAGACCGGTGTGCCATTTGAGAGTTGGATAACCTCTCTGCAATGTTGAATCCGCCTCTGACATCGGACTTTCGTATGATGTGCAGAAGGGATAAAGCTCTTTCCCTTTCAAATCAGTGTTGTCAAGGAAGGTGCGGATTACAGCCGGCTCTTCGTGCCACCAAATAGGGAAGCCGATAAACACGGTGTCGTATTGGCTGAAATCCACATCCATTGGTTGGATTGCGGGACGAAGGTTCTGATTGAGATGCTCCTGTGTGCAGCGGGATTTTTCATTTACCCAGTCAACATCATCTGATGTGTATGGCTCAACCGGCAGAATCCTGAAAACAGGAGAACCGGTAACTTCTGCCAATTTCTTGGCAGCAAGTTCAGTGTTGCCTGAGTGGGTGAAATATACTATTACTGATTTCATGTTATTATCTGTTTTTATGGCAGGCTCTGTCGCTGATAGGTTGAAAGACAGCAACACAACGGCGGTAGCCATGAGAGTGTGTATAATGTTTCGTATTTTCATAATACCTGATTATTTCCAGCCCATGAACATCTTGACAACCTCGGGTGCATGGTGGTCGAAGAACAGGCTCTGTTTTGTATCAAGACCCGCGATAGCAGCCATGTCGTCCTGCGACAGCTCAAAGTCGAATATATCGAGGTTCTGCTGCATACGCTCTACATGAACTGACTTCGGGATGATAATCACATCGCGCTGAATGAGCCAACGGAGGGCCACCTGTGCGACAGATTTGCCATATTTCTTACCGATTGCCTCAAGCACCGGGTTGGTAAAGAAGTTGTTGCGTCCCTCGGCAAGAGGAGCCCAAGCCATCATGTGTGTGCCAAACTCTTTCATGTAGCCCTGAGCCTCAATCTGCTGGTCGAACACATGGGTCTCAACCTGATTGACAGCGGGGACAATCTCAACGTTGCTTGCAAGGTCGATGAAATGGTCGGGATAGAAATTACTTACACCGATTGCGCGTACTTTGCCCTCCTTGTATGCCGCTTCCAATGCACGGTATGCGCCGTAACGGTCGCAGAAGGGTTGGTGGAGAAGCATAAGGTCAATGTAATCTGTGCCGAGTTTGCGCAGGCTTTCATCTATGGAAGCCTTTGCTTTGTCGAAACCATAATTTGAGATCCATACCTTCGATACAAGGAATAGTTCATTACGGGCGATGCCGCTTTTATTAACAGCTGCTCCAACACCTTCCTCGTTATGATAGGCTTGTGCGGTGTCAATCATACGGTAGCCGACCCTCAGAGCATCGGAAACACAACGCTCACACTCGGCAGGAGATACCTGATATACTCCGTAGCCAATCTGAGGCATTACAACCCCGTTATTTAAAGTTACTGTTTTCATATTGTAGTTTTATTTGGTTTGCAAATTAAACAATAATCTGAATAATTTGCTCAACACAAAATTCGGTAAGTTTTACCAATTTTACTTTTTTAGAGTTGTTCTTTCAAAACTTCAAAGATTTCATCGCGGGTAAATTTCTTGCAGCAGCCGGGGGTAAGCACACATGTATCGGCTGAATCGCGTAACACCTTTTCATCAGTGATACCCATCCGGCTCCAACGGGTTGGCAGACCAATTTCCTGAATAAAGTCTTCAAGAAGATCGATACCTGTGGTTGCCGCACGCAAATCGTCATTGTCGTGGACGCCCCATACCTCACGGGCCATCCGTGCCAGTTTCGGTGCGCCTTCCGGCAGATAGTGACGGTAGAGTGCCGGGTGTATCACTGCAAGACCCTGACCGTGGTTGCAATCGGTATAAGCACCTACCGCGTGTTCAATCATGTGGCATTGGAAGTCGGTCATTTTGCCGAGTTTCAACATTCCGTTTTCCGCCATTGCAGAGTCCCACATCAACTCGCCACGGGCAAAGTCATCATCAGGATTTGCTATAATGGCACGGATATTTTTAATCACATTGCGCATTATCGCCTCGTTGATTTCATCTGACACATTGGTGGCGAACGGCTGCCCCATATAGGTTTCCATACAATGGCTCAGAGTGTCGAAAGCACCGCTTATTACCTGTTTCATCGGGAGAGTGAGAGTCAGGTCACTGTCAAGAACTGCAAAACGGTGGAAGGCTCCGAAAAGAGCTTGCTTGAGTTTCTTTCCCTCATGGGTTATCACAGCACCGTTGTTTTGTTCCGCTCCGGTGCCTGATGCCGTAACGACAGCACCGCAGGGAACAAACTCAGTTGGCAAACGGTGTTCATTATAGAACATATCCCAGACGTCTTCGTCAGTCTTTGCCTGAGCGGAGATGATTTTGCAGCAGTCGATTACCGAACCACCACCAACGGCGAGAATGAAGTCCACACCTTCTTTGCGGACAACTGCCGCTCCTTCCTGAACTTTGGCATAAGTCGGGTTAGGCATGATACCTCCAAAATCCACAACTGTCTTTCCTGCCTCTTCAAGCCAGCCGCGTATTTTGTCATACAGACCGGTGCGTTTCAGTGAGCCGCCGCCGTATGCAAGCATGACAACACTGCCCATATCAGGCATTTCTTTTTTCAGTGCGTCTTCGGCACAGCCTTTCCCGAAGTATTGTCTTACGGGATATTGATAGGTAAAATTTTCCATTTTATATGTTTTTTTGTTTTCAGGTTGCTATGAAAAATAGATATTGCTGATACTGTTTCGGGCAATTATACCTATTGTTAAAAGAGAGCAAATAATCAGAAGATATAAACCACATTTTTCGTTAAATGTGAATATCCGACCATTGGGATTATTCTCAATACGTGCCCGTATAAAAAATACAGTGCCGAGTATATAGAAAACCGAGGTCATCAACATATCTGTCAAGCCGCCGGCATACGCCATCCACAGGCAAAATGCAGATGTAACAATCGCAAGTATGCGTATACCAGTGGTACGAGCTTTCTTCAACAGGAATAATCCGGTAAAGAAATAACATGGTATAATCATAAGTCCGGTTATCCGCAGTGCTGCCATATATACATTGTCGGCCATAACCACAAGTAGAAGGAATAATTCCATCACAACACTTGATGCGAACAATCCATAAGCCGGCATTCCGTGGCGGTTCAGTTGCTGAAATGAAGATGGTAATATCCCTACCAAGGAAGCTTCATACGGAACTTGAGCCACGACAAGAGTCCATGCCACCCATCCGCCTATGAGCGAGATTATTACTGCACATATCACAAACCAATAGGCCCATTCGCCTACAGTTGACCGCAGGATGTATGCTATAGACGGGTCTTGAAGTCCTGCAAGCTTTGCACTGCTAAGGAGACCGAAACATAGTAAAGATACCGACATATATAATACCAAAGAAATGATAAAACCTGCAATTCCGGCTCTGCCCACATCTGAACTGCGTTTTGCTCTTGCTGACATCATTACCGCACCCTCTACACCAAAGAAGCAAAATAAAGTCACCATCATTGTGCTTTTTACCTGTGTCACCGGGGTATCCAATTCGGAATCAAATCCCCAAACATCGCTTTCAAACAGTCCGGTATTAAAAAATACCACAAATACTATAATTATGAACAAAAGCATCACTACTTTAACACTTGCCAAAAGCGTATTGATGAATTTTGCCGTTTTTATGCCCTGAGCCACAATAAAGTACATAATCCAGATGAGTGCAGAGCCGAAAATTACAGTTTCCCAACCATGATTGAGCAGTGACGGGAAAAAGGCACCGCAGGAGTCGTTCAACATTACACCATAAGCCACATTGGAGAAAGCAGTGCATAACCAATACCCCCATGCTACGTTAAATCCGGCAAAGTTACCAAATTCAGCCTGCGCATATTGATAAAGCCCTGCGTTGTACTGTGGATAATGGGTACTGAGCCACTTGAATGCTATTACAAGTGGCAGAATTCCCATTGCTGTTACAATCCATGCGATGAATACAGCTCCGGGAGAAGCGACAGCAGCCATGTTCTGTGGCAGATTATATATGCCAACGCCTACCATCAGGCCGAACACAAGTGCTGTCAATCCCCAAAAACCGAGTTTACCGCTTGTCAACATATGGACTTATTTTAGAGTTGTCATATCAATGACATAGCGGAATTTAACCTTGCCGTCGCGCACTTTGTCGTATGCCTCAGTTATCTTTTCCGCATCAGCCGGAATAATCTCAACTTCGGGATAGATGTTGTTTTCTACCGAGTAGTTGATCGCCTTCTGCGTTTCAGGAATACCACCTATACGGGAGCCGAAAAGTCTGCGATCAGCCATTCCGATGAAAGAACGCATTGAGATTGTCGGCATATCCTCGTTTGACGGAATACCGACTATACACATCAGGCCGTTCCACTTCAGCATCTTCATGTACTGAATGGGGTCATAATTGGTCGGAATGGTGCTTATAATAAAATCGAAGGTGTTGTCAAGACCTTTCATTTCATCTGGATTAGTGACATTCACATACCGTTCCGCTCCAAGATTTGCGGCATCTCCACGCTTATCCTCAGTTAAATCAAATACTGTAACATCAGCACCGAGGTGTTTTAGATAACGTACTGCCATATAACCAAGACCTCCAAAACCTGCAACTCCTACTTTATCGCCGGCTTTAACTCCGGCAAATTTAATCGGCGAATAGGTTGTGATTCCGGCACACAGCAACGGGGCGACTTTTGACAAATCAGCATTTTGCGGAATGAGTATCGCGTAATCCTCCGATATTACATAATTATTGGAATATCCACCCTGTGTACATTCATTATTATGATAAGGGTCATGGTCGTGGTAAGTTGAAACTGTGTGGCTGCAATAATGCTCCTGCCCATTCTTGCAGAAATCACATTCATGGCATGAGTTGATTATACAGCCCACACCGGCATAATCTCCGACTTTGAATTTTGTGACATTCTTGCCCACTTTGACAACCTTTCCTGCAATCTCGTGCCCAGGAACCATTGGATATTCTTCCTTGCGCCAGTCGCCGTGAATATTATGCAGGTCGCTGTGACAAATACCCGAATAAAGAATTTCAATCTGTATCTCGTCATCACCGACAGCATGACGGTTGAACTCGTAAGGCTTGAATACGCCCGATTCATCGAAAGCAGCAAAACCTTTTGTCGGGATTGAATCCTGTGCTTGCAACCCTGTAGCAGAACCCAATACCATTGCGATACATGCCAATATTGAAAATCCTTTCATGATTGATTATTAAGATAGATTATGGAATTTGTAGCGTAACCAGACAATGCCATGAGGCATTTGCTCCACCGAGAGAAGCTCCAGAGCCTGTCCCTCGGCCGGACGTTCTTCCGAGTGTCCGAGGTATTCAAAGATTGACGGTGCGGTGGTCAGCCCGTCTATTCCGGGATAGATCACAAGGCTCAATTCATTGATAAGGCCTTGTGCAAGCATAGCTCCGTCAATTATGCCTCCACCTTGCAGTGATATGGTCTTGACATTGAAATAGTGCTTTACAAGTGTGAAAACCTTGCGAAGGTTGTGCACGTCATCCACCACAAGGTAAGAAACACCCTTTTCTTCAAGGGCCGTAAGATAGTCGGTGGTAGCATTTTTACCTAAAATAGTAAGAATATTGTCGCCACGCAGACGGTCGGAGGTGAAGAATATATCAGCATCCGGGTCAATGGTGATAAACAACCTTGATGAAGTACGGTTGCCCACAAATACCTTTCCGCTTTCGCCCACCGATTCGCCTTTAGGCATAAATTTGTACGGAAAAGCCTCGCGGGCGGTAGCTTTGCCGAACATCCATGAGTCACAACCAAGGCTTTTGCCGATAGCGGCATATTCTTTGAAAAGTTCTGACGGGTTTGTACCGTCGAAGGGGGCTGTCCAACGTCCGGGCAGAAGTCTCCCGTCAACAGAACTCATTATATGGCAGATGATTTGGGGTAGCATATCAATATTCAATTTTCATGTTCAACAGATACTTTTGCTTATCTTCAAGTGACATATTGAAGAAACGTTGCTCTTTGTTGAGAGAGCGCATAGATTCCATTTCTTCAGGAGTAAGCTCAAAATCAAAAATATTTATGTTTTCGGTAATATAACCGTGGTCAGTAGCTCCGGGAATAGCCGAAAGCCCTTCCTGAATGTGCCAACGGAGAATTATCTGTGCCGGAGTTTTGCCATGAGCTTCGGCGATTTTCATTATAGTCGGGTCTTTGAATAAGGCTCCGTTGCTCATTGCTCCACCAAGCGGAAACCAGCACTCAACCTGAATGTTGTCAGTGTCGGCACGTTTGCGCCATTCAAGGCGTTGTGCATAAGGATGACATTCAATCTGAAATACGGCCGGTTTGATTTTCGCAAACTCTATCACAGCGTTATAAAGAGAGTCAGCGGCATCAAAATTACTGATACCCAACGCACGGACTTTACCTGCTTCCACCGCTTTCTCCATGTCGCGCCATGCCCCTCTCCAATCGCCGATAGGCTGATGAACATACAACAGGTCGATATAATCAACACCGAGGCGTTCAAGCATCTCATCTATTGCTTTTAAGGTTTTGCCTTCGCCATATTCGGTAGGCCAGATTTTACTGGTCAACCAAATATCTTCGCGGGGCACGCCGCTGTCTTTTATTCCTTGGCCTACACCACGCTCAATGCGGTAAGCATGGGCTGTGTCGATGTGTCGATAACCATTCTTCAAGGCAAATGTGATTGCATCTGCCATAATGCTGTCGCCGGGAACATTGAATGTCCCGATACCGAAGCGTGGCATCCTCAACCCATTGTTGAGTTCCGCATACGGAACTTGTGACTGTGCATTGGTTGTCATGGCTGCAATGCCGAGGACTAATCCCAATATTATTCGTTTAATCATAATTTTATGCTTTTTGTGTTTGTATTACTTTTGAGCCGCCAAAAACTTCACTCATCGGTATGCTGTCAAGTTGGCGGTCTATTGCCTCTACTTCCTCAGTTGACAGGATTATATCAGCTGCTCCGATGTTTTCTTTCAGTCGGCAAAGGTGGCGTGTGCCGGGGATAGGCACGATATATGGTTTTTTACACAGCATCCACGCAAGGGAAATCTGCGATGGTGTGGCGTGTTTCTCTTCAGCGAGGCGGCGTATAAGTTCAAACAGCATCTCGTTTTCCTCAAAACTCTCACGGCTGAACTGAGGCATGGCTGCGCGATAATCATTTTTGGGATTGAATTTTGAGTCGGCAGTATAGAAGTCCGACAACAGACCGTTGGCAAGCGGAGAGAACGCGATAAAGCCTACATTCAATTCCTCAAGCGTCGGGAAAATATCCTCGTGCCACCTTGCCATCATCGAATAGCGGTTCTGTATAGCCGTTACGGGACATACCGCATGGGCGCGACGGAGATATTCTTCATTAGTTTCCGATATACCCCAATGGAGTATCTTGCCTTCCTGTATCAGTTGCGACATAGTATCTGCCACAATTTCCGGCTCAACTTCAGGGTCTATGCGGTGTTGCAGATACAGGTCGATATGGTCGGTTTGCAAGCGACGTAGAGAGCCATCAACAGCTTTCCTAATGCTATCGGGAGTTGAATCCGGTATCAGAGGATAAGGCCCCGGTTCATGGGATTTATCGAATGTAAGACCGAATTTTGTTGTGATTACAACCTTATCACGGTAAGGCTTCAATGCTTCTCCAAGCAATTCCTCGTTATCGTGAGGATTTGTATCCGTGCCGTAAATTTCAGCGGTATCAAACAATGTGTAACCCATCTCCACAGCATCTGCAAGGAGCGTTTTCATTGACTTTTTATCAGCGG
>CAJUKX010000038.1 GCA_910586975.1 uncultured Muribaculaceae bacterium
ATCTCACAAACGACCGGTTTCATGTCCAGCGTCTTTTCTATGACGCCATAGATGACCTCCGCATAACCTATCGGTGGATGGCTCGCGATATTGAGAATGAGGAGATAAGACGTTGTCGTGAGGAGAAGAGGGAATACGTCCCTTTCAGATACCGCAACGGGGACACGAGAAAGCAACTTCTGGCGCGCGCCAAGCATATCCTGACAAAGAATCAGGTAAACTGGACCGAATCGCAGAGAATCCGTGCGGAGATAATCTTCGAGACTTATCCGGAACTCCGGTATGCTTACCGACTCGCTCAGGAACTGACGGAAATATACAACAGCAAATCATCTCTGGAGGTCGCTAGGACTAAGCTAGCAAGATGGTATAATGCAGTCGAGGCTATGGATTTCGGCGCATTCCAAACGGTGCTAAACACATTCCGCAACCATTACAGCACAATACTTAACTTCTTTGTGAACAGGGATACGAATGCCTTTGCCGAATCTTTCAACTCGAAGGTCAAGGCTTTCCGCAACCAATTCCGAGGGGTCAGGGATATTCCTTTCTTCCTTTACAGGCTCGCCAAACTGACGGCTTGATTATTTAACAATGACTCTCGACGTTTTAACACTTCAACCGGGTATTTGCATTGACCCCTTATTTCGGTCCTGAATCGAAAGGATAAGACACTAAAAAACCTCGGAACTATCTGATAGTCCGAGGTTTCTTTGCTTTGCAAAGCGCCCGAAGGGCGATAAGTCTCGTATTGTCCGAATTAGGTCGGATGCCATAAGTGGAGCTGGAGGGACTTGAACCCTCGTCCAAACATGGAACTAATGAGCTTTCTACGTGCGTATTCTTTGATTGATTTTGGTGATGGAGCAGGCCAAAGACAGCCAACTACATCCTTATCCTCCAGTGATTCGGCTCTGAGCGCGAGGCCGTCAGATGCCTATTCTTGATTTTATTACACCACCGGGTCGATTAGTCTCAAGAAGGCGACTATCGGGTGATGTCTCGTCCCTGCGCCTTGCGCGGGGATAAAGCTGATCTACTGTGCTTCAATCAAGCAGCGAGAGCGAAGTTGTTTTCGCCAGTTAAATTTTTTGATGTTGTGATTAAAGAGGTAACCATCATGCCTCTGCACGCTTACACACCACTTCTACATGCTGTCAAAACCAGTCAGCCCCGTGGGTATGTAATCTATTCAGAAAAGAGTTGCAAGTTTATTACTTGCAACTCTTTTTGATTGCGGAGAGAGAGGGATTCGAACCCCCGGAGGTGTTACCCTCAACGGTTTTCAAGACCGCCGCAATCGACCACTCTGCCATCTCTCCTTTGCGATAGCCGGTGTTGTTCCGGTTTTGCGATGCAAAGGTAGAGCTTATTTTTGAATTGTGCAAATATTTTCGAGAAAAAATGTCATTTTACCCCATTTTTTTTGAAAATTGTGTTTTTTGTGGCCAAAATAAGGCTCAAATCGCGTCATGATTGGAATAATCTACTTATTATTTCAAATGCTCTCATAGGGGTATAAGCATTGATTGGTCGCTGTTTTTTTTGTAATTTTGCACCGATTTTCCGACATAAGTAGATTTCAGTACAGTTTGTATTTATGAGTGATTTAAAGATAAAGGGGCATTTGGCCATGATGGGTGCAAATGTAACCTGGGGCCTAATGGCTCCGATAGTAAAACTTGTACTCACCTCCGGAGTGATAGCACCGCTACTATTGGTAGATTTCAGAATGGCGGGCGCGGCATTGTTGTTTTGGATTACTTCTATATTTATGCCCAAGGAGCATGTTCCGCTGCCTGATATAGTACGTCTTTTCGGAGCCGGAATGCTTGGGGTGCTTTTCAATCAGGGATGTTTTATTGTGGGGGTTAGCCTTACCACTCCCAGCGAGGCCTGCCTGGTTACCACTACCATGCCTATGTGGGTTATGCTGCTTGCATGGCTCATACTCCGTGAACCGATAAGCCTAAAGAAGGCGGGCGGAATTGTCATAGGTGCATCGGGGGCATTGATTCTGATGCTTGGCAACGAATCGTCGTCCGGTGCAGGCGCAACCAATCCGCCGCTCGGCAATTTCATTATACTGATGGCTCAGTTGAGCTATGCGCTTTATCTTACTGTCTACCGCAACTTCATTCGCAAATATTCACTTGTTACCTTGATGAAATGGATGTTTCTGTCTGCTTCAGTTGTAGCCTTACCACTTTCCTCACCTATAATAGCTTCAACCGATTGGGCTGAAATAAGTGCAAACGAGTGGCTTGGAGTTGCAGCTGTTGTGGTGGGCGCCACATATATCGCTTATATATGTATAATGATAGGACAGAAAAACCTTCGTCCTACCATAGTAGGGATGTACAACTATGTTCAGCCTGTAGTGGCTACATCTGTTGGTATATGGCTTGGTCTTGACAGATTCACATTTATCAAGGGCATAGCGGTAGTACTCATCTTCAGTGGTGTATGGTTGGTAACTGTGAGCCGTTCCATTGCTACCGATCGTTCGCTCAAAGCGGAATAATGCACTCAGGGATACAGTTATGTAGATTTCAATTTTTATCTATTTTTCGTAAATTTGCACCAAAACCCTCTATCTTCTGACTTTTTATGAGCATATATTCTTTTTCATTCTCCCCGACAGGAACCTCTGCCAAGATTCTGCGTGGAATTAGCGCAGGTATATCTGAAAAGCTGAATACTGATGTCATTTTCAGCGACCTTACATTCAATTCCGTGAAAGACATCGCACTGAACTCCGATGATGTTATAATAGCAGCCGCCCCGGTATATGGTGGAAAAATTGCACCAATAGTAAAACAACGGCTTGATGGAATCACCGGTAATAATGCCAGATGCATAGTGGTCGCCGTATTTGGCAACCGCGCTTTTGAAAATGCTGCGGTAGATTTTGCCACATATATGCACGAATGCGGATTCGTGATCTGTGGAGCTGCGGCTTTTGTAGGTGAACATTCGTATTCAACTGCCGACACACCTATCGCTGCCGGCCGTCCTGACCGGCAGGACATGGCCGATGCCCGAGCTTTTGGAGAGGAAATCGCATCAAGAATCATGGGCGATGAATTATGCGAAATCAATCCGTCATCGCTTACCGACGAACCTATGCCGGCCGAGTCATTAGCTAACTTTCGCAACTTTGTAATCGGTTATCAACAGCAGCAGGCCACTAATCCCATTACCTATCTCCCTGAGGTCGACTCATCGCTGTGTGATGAATGTGGAAGCTGCTACAATGCCTGTCCTACGGGAGCGATAACACCTGAGACGCATGACGTTGATTCTGCCAAATGTATCAAATGTTGCGCATGCGTGAAAATATGTCCGCAGGGCGCACGCCTGTTCCCTACTCCATTTGCACCGGTTTTATCTGAAAACTTTAAGCTGCGAAAATCGCCCAAGTGGCTTCTTTGACATCAATAAATAGAATTAAATTGGTTTAAAATTTGTTAATTCGAATTGTTTTGCGTAACTTTGTCGCCAATAACCAATTAACTAAATATTAGAAGAGTACCAATTTAATTATCACATTTTATGAAGAAATTTTTACTCGGGGTAGTAATGGCTCTTGTCGCTACTACAGCATCGGCTGTTGGCCCCGACATTTTCAATCATCTCGGGCTCGGTGTAGGCGTCGGCCTTACCGGTGTAACTGTTGAAGCAGCCACTCCCATCACATCGTTTGTACAGCTCCGCGCAGGCGTATCAGTAATGCCCGGAATAAAGTTCAATGCAAACACTGAAGTAGAATATACAATGGATGGCGGTAACGGCAGCAGCGATGTTGATCTTAAAGGCAACCTGAAGAGACTGCAGGGACAAGCTATTTTCAACGTTTATCCTATCCCCACAAGCAGCTTCTATATAGCTGCCGGAGCATACTTCGGAGGAAAAGAACTTGTAAAAATCACCGGACATTCTGACGACCTCGTAGGACAACCTTTAAATGGTGGTGTAGTAATCGGCGACTACAAAATTCCGGCTGATAAAAACGGTAATATCTCAGGAGGCATCAAAGTAAATTCATTCCGTCCGTATTTCGGAATCGGTATCGGACGAGCCGTTCCCGGAAAGCTCCTCTCCTTCAACGCAGAACTTGGTGTGCAGATTCACGGCAAACCCCATCTCTATTCAGACTACGGTGAACTTGAAGAGCCAAACTATCCTGATGACGATGATACTTTCCAGAAAATTATGGACAAGGTAAGAGTTTATCCAAACCTCACATTCCGTTTGTGCTTCCGCGCATTCTAAAGAGTGTCATAAATGAAACGGTAAATGGCAGACGACCCGCAATATGGTCGTCTGCTTATTTATTGAATGTGAGCATATATCCTATGCCCCTTTGGTTTATGATTGATATGCGTTTATCCTTGCTGAGGTATTGGCGCAGCTTATGTATGAACCCATGGAGCGAGTTGCGGCTGTATGGATCGTCGCGCTGCCATATCAACAGCATAAGAGCCGATGCTTCGACGGTGGTACCTTTATTGATTATCAACTCTTTAAGCAATCGAGCCTCAATACTTGACAATTCAATGCTCTTGTTTGCATGAATCAGGGTCTGAGTATCCATCCGCAGAGTGTAATCCCCCACCCTGTATTCATCTGCTTCGGCATCCATATTGCGTCTTAGCAAAGCCTTGATGCGCACAATCAGTTCAAGCATCTTGAACGGCTTTTTGAGATAGTCGTTCCCTCCCAGCTCAAACCCGGTGACAATATCGTCAATTTCAGATTTAGCCGTAAGAAACAGCAAGGGCACATTCTTGTCTATCTGCCTGATCTTTCTTGCCATCTCGAAGCCATCCATCTTTGGCATCATCACATCGGCGATAATTATATCAGGCTTGACTTTGGAATATCGCAGCAAGCCTTCCTCACCATCCGATGCCGTGAGAACCTCAAAACCATCGCGCTGAAGAGTCTCCACTACAATCATCGAAAGAGTCTCATCATCTTCTACAAGCAATATCCTGTTTTTCATTCCGGTGCAAATTTAATTGTAAATGTCGTTCCTTTACCCGGCTCACTTGCCACTGATATATGCCAGCCGTGTTTCTCTACTATTGACTTTACGTAGAAAAGACCTATACCATAGCCGCGTTGATCTTGTCTGTTTCCCGAGGGAACGCGGTAGAATTTATTAAAAATCTCGGGCAGATATTTCCGGGCAATTCCCAATCCGTTGTCAGCCACAGCAATAGAGCTGTCATCTGCCCTTATCTCTATATCAACCTCATCTCCCGAGTATTTCACACTGTTGTCGATAAGATTTGAAATTATATTCGACAGATGCGTAGGATCGGCCGCCACCGTTGCACTGTCATCGCATACCAATGATATACGGCAGTTTTTACGAATCTTGATTTTCTGCTGATCTATTATGCTTTCAAGGAATGTTTTCAAGTGGATTTTCTCCTTAGCCATAGTGAGATTTCGGCGGCGCTCCATGCTCATAGCCAGTATATTCTCTACCAGTCCGGTAAGCTTTGTGAGCTGCTCAAGGGCTGCTGTGAGATATTTGCGTGTACGCACCTCATCGGCCGGGTCAGGGAACTGAAGCAGCGAGTCGTTCGCAGCATAAGCTATGGCTATGGGCGTCTTCAGTTCGTGGGTCATATTGTTGGTAAAGTCATCTTTCAGTTCCTCAATGGTTTTCTGACGGTTGATAATATGAAGCAGATACCAGAATGCAAATCCGAGTACAATGGCAATGGCCGCATTGACAGCTATTATACCACTCATTTCATATAACACGTTCCGGGCAAGGGGCGAGATAAAAGCCCTTGTGATAAGTTTTCCATCCACCCGGTCGCCAATTTCCCACAAATTACCTGAATACTCAAAAGTATCATCGTCCTTGAGTATCACAACCTCTTGCGGAAAGAATCCCGAGAAATTCAATTCCCGTCGGAATGCCTCCTCAAGCAACAGCCTGTCAGGTTCGCCTACATTTCCGTATGTATCATGCAGGTGTTTGGTAACAACAGAAATCAACTGTCTGTCCATTCGTTTATATCCCTGCGAATAATCCACTCTAAGTAATTCTTCAGGTGTTTTAGCCGCACCTATATCTGATTTCTGCATTCCGAGCCACAATTCTATCACACCATCCTCATTGCTATATCCGGCAGAGTCGAGCCTGTCAATCAATTCTATCAAATCGGCACGACGCAGACATTGCTCTACGTCGTCTACATAACGTTCCTTTATAGAATTATATAGCGATACCATAAACGCCACGTCGGCTATAAACAGCCCGAAGAGAACTGATATTATGGTTATTGTGATTATTCTGAAGTTTTTCATAGATGCAAAATTAGCACAATTATTCGATAGTTCTGCACATAGCCACATAAGATTAAGACTAAATAAGGGAAGATAAGCATTGAATAAGACTACCTTAAGTAATTTCGCAGCCATGAAAACAATGATTTTACCCATATTATTAATTACCGCACAGGCATACAGCCAGGAAGCGTCAGCCCCGGATTCCGTAGCCGAGAATGTATTGAACGAGATAAGCGTTGTGGCGCGCAATCAACGCGCTGATTCGGAAAAGACAGTCTATATACCCGACAGCCGCCAACGCAGCGCCGCATCCGATGGTATTTCACTTTTATCAAAAATGAACATACCGCAGCTGGATGTTAACCCCATAGCCGAAACGGTAAAGACTGCCGACAATCAGGGCGTAAGTCTGTTCATCAATCATCATCAGGCGTCAAAAGAAGACGTGGCCGGCTTGAATCCGCAAAATGTAAGAAGAGTAGAATATCTTGACTTCCCTACAGACCCACGTTTTATGCGGGCGCAACATGTGGTTAACTTCATAACCAAGGAAACCGTTTTCGGCGGTTATACAAAAGTCTCGGCCAAAGAGCGGCTGCTCATTAAAAGCGGCGACGCATCAGTGTACAGCAAGTTCAGTTACAAGGCCATGGAATATGACCTTATGGTGAATGCCAACCATGACAATAACCCGCATATAGGAAACAAGTCTATTGAATTGTATAAATTTCCTGATAAGACAATTGAGCGTATAGCCGGCGTTTATACCGGCCAACACCACGAGAACAATCTGTTTGCAGGAATACGTGCTTCGTGGAACAAGTCTGAAAAGCTGTCATTCCGCAATATGCTGTCAATAAGGAGCAATCGCACTCCATACAGCAATACCGAAGGAAGTGTGGAAATAATACCCGGTGATACGCATGAGAATTATACGTCTAACAGCAATCTTAAATATCTGCAACTTGGTTGGGAAAGCGATCTTTACGCATCCTTCTGCAAAGGATGGTCGTTGAATGGAAATCTTCAGCTTGAATATGCCGACAATCACAGCGGCACCTCATATAATACCGCCGAGACTGATATTGTGAACAACGCTCACGAAAAGAGCCTGAATCTACGTGGCAACATTCAGATAAACAAAGCCATAAACGACCGTCTCTCTCTGTTCTCAAATCTGATTGCCGGCGGAGGACAGACCGAGATAGATTACACAGGCAGCAACGAGGCATTCAACAGATTCACTCCGGTTTTTGGAGGTGCATCAGCAGGAGCAGCCATATCGGTCAATAAAGTATCTGGAAGCATTGACGGTGGATTTGCAATGGAATCGAGTACCATAAACGGCAAAACAGTGAACGATAATTATCCTTTCACACACGTTAATTTACAATATGCCCCCAATGAAAAGAATTCCATAGGATTGTGGTTTCAGTATGCGGCATTTTCGCCGGACGCTGCAATGAAGAATCCCAATATGATTCAACAGAACGAGTTGCTGTACATCACCGGTAATCCCGACCTGAAATGCTCCAAACACATTTCAACGAATATCAGCTACACCCTTCTTCCGGGCAATAACTGGCAACTGTCGGCCTACGCTACAATGTTCAGAATAATCAACCGTCAGGCACCGGTATACACTCCTGCAAGTACAGGCTGTGTGATGATTAAGAAATACATGAATGACGGTGATTATAATCACGGGCAGGTAGGCGCAAGGCTTGCAGGAAAGTTCATGGGCGGACGCCTTGCTGCCTCTGTTGCTCCAAGGCTACTGCTGTACCGCACTACCGGAGCCAACAGCACATCGCACTATCCGTTAAGCATGAGCGCTAACGTGGATTACTATGCCGGTGATTTTTTCTTTAACTTATTTTTGAGCACTCCCAACAGCTATGTAGACGGTGAAACATGCTATCTGAGAAAGATACCCTGCGAATACTCGTTGTCGGCCGGGTGGTCGGCCAAGGGCTGGAATATACAACTGTCGGCCATCAATATCTTCCGTTCATCATGGCGAATGAGCGATGATATATTGCAGACCAAGTGGTTTGACAGCAAAATCACACAATCAGGCTCAGACTTTCACCGCAGAATATCAGTGTCGGTTTCTTACACCCTGAACTATGGACGCAAAGTAAACTCATCAAATGAACTGATGGACAACGGTGGCGGCAGTTCTTCTATATTGAAGTAAGCTCAGTCTATTTTTCGTATGAATTTGGCAGGGTTGCCGGCTACCACTGTATTTGGCTCAACATCTTTTGTGACAACACTGCCGGCACCGACTATTGCATTGTCGCCGATAGTCACACCCGGCAACACCACCACATTTGCTGCAATCCACACATTGTTGCCAATCGTTATCGGAAGTCCGCGCATCAGACCCTTGTTGCGTTCCAAGGCATCTGGATGGTGAGTTACGGTTATAAGCGAGCAGTTCGGGCCTATCATCACGTTATCGCCTATCCTTACTTCTGCCTCATCAAGAATCAACAGATTGTAGTTTGCGATAAAGTTTTCGCCTATATGGATGTTGAAACCAAGATCGCAACGGAACGGTGAAAGTATCGAAAATGATTCACCTACCGAACCGAGCAACTCACGAAACAACTTCTGTCGCTCTGCTTTTTGAGATTGTTTCAATGAATTGAGAACAAAACATTTATCAGCAATTTCATCAAGTTTTTGTGAAACTTCAGGTAACTCCGAAGCGCCGGCATACATCCACTCGCCTGATTTAAAGTCCTCAAAAATCTGTGGAATATCTTTATTATCTGATGTCTTATCCATATCGTTTGATTAAGGAATATGGTTCTCAAATCCAGGTGGCCCGCTTCCAAATATACTCCAGTGGACCATGGCCATGCTTGCCCACCCAGTAACGGCAGAATATATACTGAACCACAAAAATAGCCACGCCCACAAATACACTCGGTGTAATGCCCATGCGTGCATACAAGCCCCAATGATAAAATATAGCCGAACCTATGATGCCTTGTGTCACATAGTTGGTCATACTTAGTTTGCCATAGGGTATCAGCGCTCCAAGCATGCGACTTATGCGATTGGTGCAATAGTAGCCGGTAATGACGCCACACACCAGTATCAACATGAAGCTGAGGTTGGCAAGCGACGAAAGCAGTATGCCCAGTGGGGTGAGTATATTGGGATTGGTGACGTAGTTGCCAATCATATTGTTAAGTCCGTACAGCGGGAAGAAGCATATCAGAGCCACAGCCAGCACACGCTGCCATACCCATAGGTACTGACGGCCAAACCAGCCCTGACGCCCTATCAACATACCGGCCATGAACAGGCCCGCGGTCTGGAAAAAGCGTCCATGCTCCCAGGCCCATGCCAACGATGCAAGCTGGCCCTCCCACAGGTTCACTCGTATGGTTTCCAGCAGATTGCCCTCAGTCTGCACTCTGAACGCCTCAGCCCACAGGGGACCTGAATTGATTACAGGTATCTGGTAGCCCTCGCTGCATAAGGCTCTTGCTATCTGATACAGGCATACAGGTTGCAGCAGGCACACGGCGCTCAACACGGCTACCATGCGTGTAGGCAGCTTGCAAGTAAGCACAAGCACTATACCAACGAGAGCATACAGCACCAGAACCTCGCCGGTGAAAAAGCATGCATTGAAATTGCCTATTACAAACAGAAGCAGCAAACGCCAGCAGAAACGCAGACGAAAGTCATTGCCACGCATGCGCTGATTGTCGTGCTGTATAAAGAAGCTGAAACCGAAGAGCAACGCAAATATGGCGTAAGCCTTTCCACCAAATGCAAAAAACAGACCGTTCCAGATGGCTTTATCTGTAAAATTCAGCCAAGCAGGCTGACCGTCGGTAGGCGGAAACGAATAGAAATTAAAATGTTCTATTGAGTGCAGCAGAATTATGGCAAGCACAGCAAAGCCTCTCAGCACATCGGCCACATCCACGCGGGCATGTTTCTTGATTGTTTCAGTCATCAGATTGCTTATGGTTTAGATTATGCACAAAATTACGAAAATAAACGCAATCAACAAAATAACACAGCCCGTATGAACGATAAGTATACTCAACACTCGTGTTTCTATAGTTTTCTGAAGATTTTATGAAGATTTTATGAATAAGTATATTATTTTGTACTTTTAAATGATTGATCTATCACTATATGGCATAGAATATAATCGATTCATAGATCCGGAGTTGATTTCCAGACTATCTTCTGACGACCTTGCGCTTCAAATGTGGCTTTTCGAGACCACAAAAGATAAGGGGCGACAGCCAAGCATGCGGCTGCATACTCAGTAAGGAAGTCGGCCGGTATAATACATGCACACATGGTTGCCTATACTGCTATGCAACCAATACACCGGCACCTGCAAAACTAAAACTATAACCGTCTTAACAATCAGATGAGTTAAATTATCTGTATTGACTTTCTCAATGTGATATATCGGCTATCATCAGTTGGTAAGGGTGTAACTACTTCTCGACTTGTAGCATTCATGATATTGACAATCATCGTAACCAATAAAATATTATCTTTTATAATAGATATTTACGGTATACAGATACAATTCATTCCCATTTGGATCAAAGAACCATATTGGGTTTCCATCATCCTCCACCTCCTCTTGTATAACTATGTTATCCACATTCAAGCTTATTTTTTCTCCGGAGATAGCATCTATAAAAATTACACTATCAGTTGGAATTGGCTCCAGATTTTCATCAGCGAAGAAATATCTGTTCTCTTCAGAAAGGTAGAGATTGAACATTTCTAAATCCTGTAGTTGTTTGAATATCCAACTGCTTACCGGTAATTCAAGCGTTGAACCATTGCGGGCCACTTTAGGAAAATCAACGACTTCCGGAAGATTATTAATATCAATCTCCGGCACCTCAAAAAGCCCCTGACGACCACGATATGGGATCGGAGTTTTAAAAAGACGAGCATTCTCTATCTGCCATTTCCATTCCGCGCCATGACCTTCCTGCGCCCAGTCAGAAGAACAATCCTCTGTAAAGCCGGTGATATCAGCATAACCAATAATCGCACCCAGTGGCATATTATGTTCTTCCGGTACATATCCACATGCAACTGCATTGTCTATTCTCATACTATAAAAAATAGGCAACTCTTCGATCGGTCGTTTAGTTTTACCTGCGTGAATCAGAATCCTACCCGGTGCTTCATTAACTCGCCAAGAGCGATTCTCAACATCCTTTATACCACCACATATAAGCGAAGCCCACGGTTGTTGAATTGATAGACATTTCATACTCTTCTATTATTAATCTTTACTGACTGAAAATATTTTCAAAAAAATCCAATGCGGCATCGAAAGACTGACAAAGGCACTACCGACTTCAAAATAGTTTAACATCAAATATATTTCGGCTTTGAAGTGTACCTTGTTGTCACTAATCAGGCATTTTTCAAATTGGCATTACTTTCGATTGCAAAGATAAAAATAAATCCATATATAAACTATTGTTCGAGCAATAAATGTCAATTTATCCTTTGTTTTTCAACACAAATATGAAATTAGGATTGGCGGTATTTCAGTGCATATTTCAGGCAACAAGTTTTCACTGCCTTTTCTTTTCCATTTATAATATACTACCTCATTATTGCACTATCTACTTCTCAATAATTATCTTCATTAATCACAAAAAACATAAATGGCGCAGTCGCCAAATATAGCTTCTTCGCCATTTATCCAATTCATCTATATTTTGTAATGTTGCGTCGTTAGAATCCCTTAATATTCGGAGCTATAATGAAATCCGTTTAAAAATTCATTGCATTAAGATACAGTGCTGTACCTCCTTCGGGGCGTGGTATAAGAATTGCGGTTCGGAGGGAATTTAATGCCTCGTCTGAAATATATCCTATCAAGGCTCCGGTAAAACCTGCATAAGCCGAATCGGAGAATATTATTATTCTGTTTGTGTTTTTTGACTCGGGCTTTGCAAATATTGCGAAAATGCTGCTGTCAGTCATCTTGCACTGAATTATCTCAGCTGCCGGCAGCTCACCGATGATTTTATATATGGCGTTGCCGTACACTCCTGTTTGGCTACCCTTTTCGCCATCCCATATAAGCAAACGGCCGTTTGTAACTCCGATAGAGCCAAAATCATTGTGACCGCTGATTTCTGTGCCCTCAACACCTTTCATTTGGGGCATTGCCTTAATTGATTCAAAGGCTTCTTCGTAAGTCAGGGCATTTGCAGACACAGCCATCCCAAATACCAGAGCAAGTAAAAGTAGAATTTTTTTCATAATAGTTTTTCTATTAAAACATTCTTGCTCAGCGTATTGTTTTGATTTTTCATCTATCAACGTCAAGAATATTTTTTACCGTTCATCAAACAAGCCTTTAAATAAATCAGCATAGATCTTGATGCTTTCAAGTTCTGTCCACGGGCGTACTTGTGCCGGAATAGTATCGAGGTCATATATCCTGGCGCCTTTTATGGAAAGAAGGAACGGCGAGTGTGTTGCAATGATAAACTGACATCTGAAGAACCGGGCATAGTCCGAAATCATTTTGGCAAGTTCATTCTGAAACTTTGGCGACAGGCTGTTTTCGGGTTCATCAAGTAGCACCAAAGTACCCTCGGTAATATTGCCTTGAAAATAATCGAATGCCAACTCACCATTGCTTCGGGCCTCACTATAGTTTTCAAGAGCGCGATAAATCCAACGGTCATAACTCCAGATATACCCTGGATTACCGTCAGGATTGTCGAAGAAACGTTCATATAGTTCAGGGTTGGCATTATGTATATGCTCCTTTACTTTCTCATTGTGCCGGCGTGTCTTGATAATTCCGTGCATCACTTCTTCGCTTCTGATAAAACGGCTATCCGCCGGGATATCGCAATGATTATTAAACGGTGCTGTAACTGTATATGTGCAAGCTTTGATAAAGGGCAACAAAGTTTCAGCATCATTTCCTCGGTCGAGCATCTGCACACATAGTTTTCGGGCTATGATGTTCAGCAATGTAGACTTACCCGAACCATTGCCACCATAGAATATGGTTATTGGAGCAAACTCTATTTCGTTTAATTCTTTTGGCTCAAGTACGTTGTAAGGATAACCTACTTTTGCTCCCATAGCCGGCAAACTGAAACTTTCAAGATAAATGTTATATGCACTCATTGTAAGTAATTATACATTTCGGTAAGTAAGCAGTGGAAAAGTCAACTTGACTTCACCCTCTCAAAAATAATAGAAGTTTTTAACTGCAGAAAGATCATTTATGAATGTCTTGTTATCAGATAAGATTTCCTGGTAGGTCAAAGGTGTGTCCAATACCGTCAGTGGTTTGCAGTTTGTTCCACAATATTCATGGATAGCTGCCATTATTTCCGGACTATTTGAAAAAATACGTTTATACAGATCCATATAGGCATCATATTCCTCCATTCCCACTCCCACAGAGCATGGATTGTAAATTATGGTTCCGTATATAAACTCCGTAGCATCGCTATAAGCGCTGCGATATTCGCTCTGATACCACAATGGATAGTTAATATCAGACTTAACCTCAGCCGGACCTTTGACAATACCAATCAAATGAGAAACAGACTGTTTTATACCCTCAATATAGGTTTTATCCTGTGCCGATAACACTACACCCCTGTCGGTTTTAGACGCTTCGATATTACCCTCATTTAAAGCAGCTTGTATTCTATAATCTGAATACAACGGTATATATCCCTTACCATACGTGGCTTTGCGTGTTGTTCCTCCAATATATTCGGTCAACTTCGATTCAAGGAATAAAAGCGTCTTTTTATCCACCGACTGCAGGACAATATCAACACACGAAGCGCGCCTTACCACCCTATTCCTCACTTCAAAAAAAGCTCGGTCATATTCCTTATCGCCAATCGTGATTGAGGGGCGACTGTCATTACCGGTTCTACTGAAAAGAGGATGAAACACAAGCAAGGGCAGCAACGCCGATGATGCTACAGAGTTTATCTTACCTCGTTCTTTTCCAAGCCCATCCGCAGCAATTTTGAATGCATCGTTGAAGCGGTCTTTGTCTTTAATAGCGAAAAGCGATACAAACCGGTCTGAAATATCAGCTCCTGATGTATTTTCAAAGAACAGCGGAGATTGTGATTTTGAGAAAGATAGACCACCCTGAAGATTAGCGGCTAACTTTCGGGCAAATTCAGTAACTTTTTTCATATTCTGTAAGAGCATGTTTTAATTCTGACTGCAAAATTAAATTCAAAGTGTCTCAAAAAACGATAGAACTTAGAAAATTTTCTCTCTTTTTGAAAAAACAGTATCATTGTCTTAAATTTTCAATTGAAACAGCAATATATTTTTTACTGATGTATCGCAAAATGCTTTATGTTTGTATTAATTTTGCAGTGTAAGTTAATTACTATTTATAAGAAAACTTCGCCATTAGTGCATCAGACAGGTGTGGCGGGCGGTAGGATTTTCGAATACGCAATTATGATAATACGATTATGAAACTGATAGACGGATATGACGTGAAGATTTTCACTGACAACATTGAAGATGGTGCGTTGGAGCAGATCAGACAACTGCTCTCGATTGATGTGTTTTCTGACAAGAAAATACGAATAATGCCCGACGTTCATGCCGGTGCCGGGTGTGTAATAGGATTCACCGGCGACCTTGGCGATAAGGTAATTCCCAACATCGTGGGTGTTGATATAGGCTGCGGCATGCGCATTCTTAATCTCGGGAAAGTTTCAGACATTGATTATCATGCTTTCCATGAACATATCATAGGCAATGTGCCCTCGGGCAAGATAGTACGCGAAGATCGTTTCGGATTCAAACCCTTGGTCAATGATGAAATGGAGATATATCGCGAGGCCAAGAGCCTTGTATCTGAGCTTTACTGCTATCGTGAGTTGAAAGACACGGGGCGTATCAACAAAAGCATCGGTTCGCTGGGCGGCGGCAACCACTTCATAGAACTCGATAAGGATGATGAGGGCAATGTGTATCTTGTTATACACACCGGCTCTCGCAACCTTGGCAAACAAGTTGCCGAAATATATCAGGCCCGTGCCATCAAGCACATGACCGAGGGTGCCGACGAGTTTGAGGAAGCCATAAGACATACAATCGAGGAATACAAGGCAGCAGGGCGGCGTTCGGAGCTTCAAGACGTAATAAAGAGAATGCGCAAGTCGAAGCAGCAAGCCGAGCCTACCCTACCCCGCGACCTGTGCTATCTCGAAGGTGAAGCACGCTATAATTACCTGCACGATATGCGAATCTGCCAGCGATGGGCAGTTCTCAACCGTAAGCTCATATCTGTTTTGCTGCTGAAATTCTTTCCCGAGGTCAATATCATTGAAGAATTTGAGAGCGTACACAATTACATCAGCGACGACAATATCATACGCAAAGGATCTATATCAGCCGCCATGGGCGAGCGTTGCATCATACCGCTCAATATGCGCGACGGATCATTGCTCTGCACGGGCAAAGGCAACCCCGACTGGAATAGCTCCGCACCCCACGGAGCCGGACGAGTACTCAGCCGCACCCAAGCCTACCAACAAATCACAATGGAAGACTTCGAGGCGTCGATGGCCGGAATATACTCTGAAAGCGTCAACGACTTCACCCGCGACGAATCGCCCATGGTCTACAAACCGGCCGATGAGATTATTGCCGACATAGGCGATACAGTAAACATCGACACCATCATCCGCCCGATATTCAACTTCAAGGCATCGTAAAGTTAAAAATTGTTCGGAGCAAAAGGGAACCACGAAGAATGTCAACACCCTTTTTCGAAAATATTTCCCTAAAGGAATCGACTTCAGTCATGCAGAATAAAGGCAATACCTCCAATAATGACTTATTAGATGAATATATTCGCAATGTTGGCGTAAAATGAAACTCCGACACATAAAAAACTCAGTTTTTCTACCCTAAAAGTCGAGTTCTTCAAACAAATCGCTAATTTTGCAGTTGCCGGTTGAACATTCGAGCCTGTCCCGCCAAATTGTCACCATGCACGGTGGTATATTGCAGATTGATCCGAATCACGATAAAGGTTCGAAATTTATGGTTTCATTACCTTGTCACTATCATGAATAACAGCCGGTGCTAAAATATTGCTTTATATGAATCTTCAGAAGCATATCGTAATAATCAATGGTGTTGATAAGACACATCAGGTTGAGTCGATAAGGCTTGACGGCTACAGGTATGCCATTAAATTCAATAATTCTGATAAGGTTTACTTCTACTCTGATGATAAGATTGAATGGCTTACAAATCCGTTATCTGTAAACCTGAATAATTGCAAAATCCTTATAAAAGGCAAACATGAGAATAATGTGACGGCTGTATTTATGTTTATGTCAGAATATTCAAAATATTATGCCATAACCTTTAACGAAGAATTCACTAATCATTATACGGAGAGCGAAGTAAATATACGCCGTTCGTGCCTTACCGGACTTGCGGCCGATGTTTTCGATTACATGCGTCAATGTGCCTCAATAAATACTCTTGGCGTGAACGAAGAAGATGATGAAGTATCCTGCGGAATATTATCCTCTATTTATTCCAAAATCGACAGTGTTGATGAGGATACTGCTGCCGCGGTATATCTTAATCCTCGGTCGGGTATAAGACAACGGATATGTGATACCCCCATATTTCCGTTTGAGTGCAACGCAAGTCAGGAACGTGCAGTAAGAACTGCTCTCTCCAATCAAATCAGTGTAATTCAAGGCCCTCCGGGAACGGGCAAGACACAGACGATTCTCAACATTATCTCAAACCTTCTTATAGCAAAGAAATCAATCTTGATTGTTTCCAATAACAATTCAGCAACTGAAAATATATTGGAAAAACTTGCTAAAAACGGACTCGGTTTCCTTGTCGCCCCCTTGGGTAAAAAAGAGAATAAAGAGGCTTTCATAGCCAATCAGCCCCCAGTGAATCCGTCACTGCCGTCATGGCGCGAAACGCCTGAAGAACTGATGTGTGCAGCTTCTGTTGTAAAGTCAATCCTTGAACAGCTCAAGGATGTCTTTGAAAAGCAGGAAAGGCTCGCTCTTTGCCGTCAGGAATTATCCGAAGTTGAAATTGAGAAATCTCACTTTGAACAAGAAAATGAACTCAAGCTCAGTTTCAAAGATATAAAATCCACCTCTGACAAGATTCTTAATATTTTAGCAAAGACAAAAGACTATGCCGGAGAATACCTGCACGATACAGGAGGGCTGCCAAAACGTTTCAGAAAACTGCTTAATAAATTGAGTCTTGAACTGCGCCTTCGGTTTAAATTCGGTATAAAAACAAAGTTATCTGATACGAATCTGTCCCATGTTATCAATCGGCTCGAATGGATGTTCTATATCAGCAGGATACATGAATTGAAATACGAAATAGATTTCATAGAAGAACATCTGTCACAGCTTGATGCCAAAGCCATGATAAAGTCTTTGGCAGATCGTTCAATGACTATTCTTAAAGACACCATCGCCCGAAGATATAAGGCAGAACGTCCGACTATCCTTTCGGTAAGCGACTTATACCATAACGGAGAGACGGTATTAGAAAACTATCCCATCGTACTGAGCACAACCTTCTCGGCCAAAACGTGTTTCAAAAGCGATATTCTTTTTGACTACGTGATTATGGACGAGGCTTCGCAAGTATCAGTTGATACCGGATTATTAGCCCTTACATGCGCCAAAAATGCGGTCATAGTCGGCGATATAATGCAGCTGCCGAATGTTGTGAAAGATGAAAACAAAATTAAACTTGGTGAAATACGTAAATACATCTCTGTACCTGACTCATACGATGCCGCGGCACACAGCTTTCTGAGTTCAATTATTGCTGCAATTACCAATGTACCTCAAACGCTCCTACGCGAGCACTATCGTTGCCATCCCGACATCATAAACTTCTGCAACCAAAAATTTTATGGTGACAATTTGCTCATAATGACAAAGCGTAATGACAATGACAAACATCTCATTGCCCTAACCACTGTCAAGGGACAACACTGTCGCGGTTATTATAACCAACGCGAGATTGATGCTGTCAAACTTGAATTGATGCCACTTATTGATGACCTCGACTCTACCGGCATAATTGCACCTTACAACAGTCAGGTTGACCAATTTCGCGCTCAGATTCCCGAAATAGAAACAGCTACAGTTCATAAATACCAAGGTCGCGAAAAAGACACAATTATCATGAGCGTGACTGATGATTACATTACCGCATTTGCCGATAATGCCAATCTTCTGAATGTGGCCGTATCCCGTGCAAAAAATAAGTTCTATCTCGTGGTGACGGGGAATGACCAAGAACTGAAAGGAAACATCCACGACCTGCTCGGCTATATAAAATACAGGCAAGGCACTGTCATACAAAGCAAGTTACGGTCAATCTACGATTATCTGTTCACTCAGATAGAAGTTAACAAGACTGAAAGCGTATCGGAATACACCTCGGAGAACTTGACTTTTGCTTTAATTGAAAAAATCAGGGAGTCATATCCTCAGCTGTCGCATATAAAGGCTATATGCCATTATCCTATGCGCAGTCTTATCAGAGACTTGACAGGATTGACAGAAAGAGAAGCAAAATATGCCACGCATCCGGCCACACATATTGATTTCTTAATAATCAACCGTGTCAGCAAAGAGCCTCTGCTTGCTATCGAGACCGACGGCTACAGTTATCACAACGAAACGACAAATCAATATGAGCGCGACCGCCTTAAGGATCATATCCTCGAAGTTTACGGTCTGCCTTTGCTGCGATTGTCTACCGTAGGCCACAGCGAGGAACAACAAATAGTTAGCAAACTCCTATCCGACTGATCTTCACAGCGAGTCTATGAAACTGTCGGCTTCGGTTCTTGAGCCGAAGCGGATAAGTGCTTTATCGAAAGCAGACAGTTGTCTGTTGATTTCCGGTACAATGTCGCGCGGAAAATCTATAATCCATTGCAAAAACTCAGGGTCGAGTACGTCATCAGTCCAAGGCATATCCACACGTTCTTTTCCAAGACGTGATTTTGCACCTTCGATACATTCTTCCAATGGAATATCAAAGAAAAATACAGTATCGCACTGCTCAAGCCTTAATGGCAGTGTACGGGCATAGTTGCCGTCGAGTATCCATCGGTCTTCAGCCATGATTTCAGCCAGACGTTTATCTAACTCATCACGTCCTGCAACAGTTCGGTCAGGTCGGTGCCATATCATGTCAAGATAATAAAGCGGTAAACCGGTTTTTGCAGCAAGTTTGCGGCTGAATGTACTCTTACCGGAACCGGGGCAACCTATTACAATCACTTTATTCATCATCGCGCTGATTTATAAGTCAATAACATACAAAACGTGGCGGCATAGCGGAGAATCAGCAGTGAGTTTCGGGTGATCAAACTCGCCAATCTTTTCCATGCCTGTTTTTTGCATCACACGCTCTGAGGGCTTGTTAATCACGGCGGTAAAAGAATACAATTGCCTTATCCCATAAGATTTAGCGAGCCGCAGCACTTCTACGGCAGCTTCTGTGGCATATCCTTTGTTATGGACATCAGCAGCCAAGCGCCAGCCTATCTCCACACCCGGGGTGAAGTCGGCTTCAAAACCAATCTCATGCAATCCTACATATCCGATGAATTCTCCCGAATCTTTCAGTTCCACGGCATACAGCCCCCACCCTTTTCTTACAAATTCTTCTTGAATCCTATCATAGAACGCTTCAGTCTCATCCTCAGTCAACGTGGCAGGAAAAAACTTCATTACACGAGCATCCTTGTTAATGGCTGCAAACAATGGCAAATCCTCAGGCTTCCATGAGCGAAGTCTCAATCGTTCAGTTTCGGCAAATATGGTAATCGGTCTTAGCATACACAAAGTTAATCAAATTTAATGATTAACGATACCGTTTAATTAAAAAACACCAACCGAAATCACAGAATCATAAACTTGCCATATACTGCGAGGGGGTCATGCCGGTATGTTTCTTGAACATACGGCTGAAGTGTTGCGGATATTCAAAACCAAGGTCGTATGCCACTTGCGATATATTACCCGATGCCAAAAGCCTGTTTTTTGCGATTCGTATTATATGCTCGCGTATAAAATTGCTTGCATTCTCACCTGTGGTCTTTTTAAGCAGATCGCTGAAATAGTTTGGCGACATGCACAGCTTTTCAGCGAAATACTGCACTCCCGGTATACCGTGAGCCAACTGTGCGCCGCTGTCAAAGTATTCATTGAGCAGGGCGCTGAGCTTTACCAATATATCGTCGCTTGACCGACGTATCCGGCTGAACTGACGGCTGTATGCCCGGTTGCACAAATGCAGTATGGCCGATATATAACTGATGATTATCGCATTCTGTTCATTATCAAGCGGCTTATATATCTCAGCACGTATGTCCTTTATCAGATTCACTATAATCTCTCGTTCATCCTCTTGCAGAAACAAGGCTTCGTTGGCACTGTAATCAAAGTACGAGAACTGCCTCATCTCTTTTTCGAGATAAGTTCCGGCAATCAGTTGGGGATGAAACAACAGTGCCCAGCCATCAATGTCGATAAGATCGCCCGGATCTTCGCGCCCCCCTATCTGCCCCGGTGCCACACATATCAGGCTGCCTGATGCAGCCCCGAAACCTCCGAGTCCATAGCTAAGGTCTTCGCGTACCTTACTGTGCAGAAACAACCCGTAAACTCCGTAATTATTCAGGCTGGAGTGTATGGGCGACACCTCTGCGAAATCCACCACACCCACCAGCGGATGCCGGCTTTCGGCACCTACATACGACAAATAATCTGCCGGTATATTGACTTTAAGGATGTTCTTCATAGATGTGCAAATGCGAAGTTACAAAATTTATGCAACATTTCCTACCAAGGTAATACAGAACAGTTGATTTTGGTTATTAATACAATAATTTTGGTAATTATGCCTGTGGATTACTGTGTAATTTTGCATCAACAAAGCTCA
>CAJUKX010000039.1 GCA_910586975.1 uncultured Muribaculaceae bacterium
GTTCAAAATACGAATATAACCATCATCAATGTTGATGGAGAAGATTATGTGTCCATAACCGATTTGGCACGTCATAAAAGCGACGATCCTACTGCTGTTATTGGTAATTGGATGCGCAACCGTAATACAATTGAGTTTCTTGGTATTTGGGAGAGTCTATATAACCCCGATTTCAAACCCCTCGAATTCGAGGGGTTTAGAAAAGAAGCGGGCTTGAATGCCTTTACTCTTTCCCCAAAGAAATGGATTGAAACAACCAATGCTATCGGTCTGATTTCTAAATCAGGACGTTATGGTGGTACCTACGCCCACAAGGATATTGCGTTCAAATTCGCAAGTTGGATTTCGGTTGAGTTTGAATTGTATATTGTCAAGGAGTTTCAACGGCTTAAAGCCGAGGAACAACGGTTGATTGGTTGGTCGGCAAAGCGGGAGTTGTCTAAAATCAACTATCGCATACACACCGAAGCCATAAAACAGAACCTTATTCCGGCAGAGGTTACAAAAGATCAGTCGAGCGTTATTTATGCCAATGAAGCCGATGTGTTGAATGTAGCAATGTTCGGCGTGACTGCTAAGCAATGGCGTGAGGCTAACCCCGATTTGAAAGGGAATATCCGCGACTACGCATCGGTCAATGAACTCATCTGTCTATCCAATATGGAAAGTCTAAATGCCGTATTCATTGAGCAAGGACTACCACAATCAGAGCGACTTATAAAACTCAACCAAATCGCCATCCATCAGATGAGAGTGTTGGAGAGTGGTGATAATGATCGTAAACTTTTGAAATAAACCTCACAATGATAAATTATATTGAGAAAGGTGACATATTCAATATCAGTGGCGTAAGTAGCTATGCCCACGGATGCAACTGTGCCGGAGCGATGGGCAAAGGAATTGCTTTGCAGTTTCGTAGCAAGTACCCGGATATGTATTCGGAATATAAAGCAATGTGCAAGGATGGAATTTACAAACCGGGTGATGTGTTCGATTACAATTATGGAGAGGGACACATATACAACCTTGGCACACAGGCTACATGGAGAACGAAAGCACGGATAGAATATATTGAGCGGTCGGTTAAAAAGATGCTTGAATTGGCTATGAGTGAAAATGTAACTAAAATTGCTCTCCCGGCGATTGGCGCCGGATTGGGTGGTTTGAAGTGGGATGATGTGAAAGATGTTCTGAATAGAGTGTCTGCCGATTATCCAACCATCGAATTATATGTTGTAGAATCTTACCAAAGAAACTAATTGTACTGAATTCGGTACAATTAAAAATACAGCAGTAAGCAATAGTTTTGTCCTTTCCCCAAAGGCATGGATAGAACGTATAAACGCTAAAGGTATAATTGCCAAAGCAGGACGTTATGGTGGTACTTACGCACACAGGGATATTGCGTATCACTTTGGAATGTAGTATTGCCCGAAATTAACGAAAAAACAGGATTATACCATAATATCGTTTGAATCATTTTGATAATTCACAAAAAATCACTACCTTTGCGGCTCGAAAAAGTATATATTTGTTTATGCCCAACGAAGACATCAATTATATCTTCGAAGCTTCGTGGGAGGTTTGTAATAAAGTAGGTGGTATCTACACTGTTCTGTCTACCAAGGCGAAAACCCTCCAGAAGCTCCATAAGGATCAAGTAATTTTTATAGGTCCGGATGTATGGACCGAAGAGCGCCCTGCACTCGATTTTAAAGAATCAAAAACAATACTCAAGAAATGGCGTGAAACAGCGTTGCTTCCCGAAGGCTTGGCCGTACGTGTAGGCCGTTGGGAAATCCCGGGACGTCCAATAGCAGTGTTGGTGAAATTCGATGCAATGTATGCGTCGAAAGATTCTTTTTACGGCTGGATGTGGGACAAATACGGAGTGGACTCCCTCCATGCATACGGCGACTACGACGAGGCTTGTGCCTTTGGCCGCGCAGCCGCTGCTGTCATAGAGAGCCTTGTAGAGTATTTAGGTGCAAAGGCCGGCAATGTAGTAGCTCATTTTGATGAATGGACTCTCGGCGCCGGTTTGCTTACTGTGAAGGCTCGCGTACCCGAAGCCATGACCGTATTCACCACCCATGCCACTTGCATAGGTCGCAGTATCTGCGGCAACGGCAAGCCCCTCTATGACTATCTCAAAGGATACAATGGCGACCAGATGGCTGCCGAGCTTAACATGCAGTCAAAACACTCGCTCGAGAAGGCTGCGGCTCATGCTGCCGACTGCTTCACCACCGTAAGCGATGTGACTGCCATGGAGTGCGAGCAGCTTCTTGAACGTAAGCCCGATGTAGTGACCCCCAACGGCTTTGAACCCGGATTCGTTCCCCAAGGAAAGAAGTATGACAAGGCCCGCAAGGCAGCCCGTGCCAAAATGATCGAGGTGGCAAACGCCCTCACCGGACGCAACTTTACCGACGATACATTCATCATGGCCACTTCAGGTCGCTGCGAATATCACAACAAGGGTATTGATGTGTATTGCGACGTGCTCGCCCGTCTTAACGAGACCGGCACTCCCAAGCCCGTTCTTGCCTTTGTGATGGTTCCCGCCTGGGTTGGAGCACCCCGCACCGACTTGGTTGCATCGCTCACCGAGGGTTTGAATACACGTCTTGCCGATGCTGTGATCACTCACAATCTCAATAACTACAACGAGGATCCGATAAACATGCGCCTGCATCAGCTGGGATTTGCTTCGGCCGAGGCTCACGGCGCTGTGACTGCAATCTACGTACCGTGCTATCTCAACGGCCACGACGGTGTGTTCAACATGAGCTACTACGATCTGCTCATAGGCATGGATGCCACTGTGTTCCCCTCGTACTACGAACCATGGGGCTACACACCGCTCGAAAGCGTGGCTTTCGGAGTTCCCACAGTCACCACATCACTCTCGGGCTTCGGCCAGTGGATACGCACCACTACAGAAAATACCTTTGCCGACTGCGGGGTAGTGGCAGTGATGCGCACCGACTCAAACTACGATGAAGTGGTAAGAAACATATCAGACGATCTGCTCAAGCTCATGAGTGCTGACAGCAATCAGCGCGCCATGATATCGAAGGCTGCGATGGCCACCGCCGAACAAGCCGACTGGAGCAACTTCATCAAATACTATGATGAAGCATACGATATCGCTCTGAAAAATCATAAGAAATAAATACAAGAAACTTTAGATAATATAGCTAAAATGAAACTACCGGTAAGCAAAACTAACGCACCCGTATGGCGTGACGTTACAGTTAGAGCCGAATTACCCGCACAGCTCAAGCCCCTCGAAGAGATGGCTCACAACCTGTGGTGGGTATGGAACAGTGAAGGTAAATCGCTCTTCCGCGACCTCAACCACGACCTTTGGCGCAGCACAGGCGAAAACCCCGTAATGCTGCTGCATCGTCTTTCATCAGACCGTATCGACGAAATCCTCGCCGACAAGGTGATGATGGATCGTATCGCCAACGTATATGCCCAGATGCGCGAATATCTTGCAAAGCCCATGCGCAAGGATGTTCCTTCTATCTCATATTTCTCAATGGAATATGGTCTGTGCTCATGTCTCAAAATATATTCAGGCGGTCTTGGCGTACTCGCCGGTGACTATATCAAGGAAGCTTCAGACTCATGCATCGACATGACTGCCGTAGGTTTCCTCTATCGCTATGGCTACTTCACACAGACCCTCAGCGTTGAAGGTCAGCAGATTGCACAATACGAGCCTCAGAACTTCAACCAGCTCCCCATCGAGCAGGTAATGGACGCCGACGGTCATCCCATGATCATCGAAGTTCCTTATCCCGACCGTATCGTTTACAGCCACGTATGGCGCGTGAACGTTGGCCGCATGAAGCTCTATCTGATGGATACAGACTTCGATATGAACTCTGAATTCGACCGTCAGATCACCCACCAGCTCTACGGCGGTGACTGGGAAAACCGTATCAAGCAGGAATACCTCCTCGGTATCGGTGGTGTGCTCATGCTCAACAAGCTCGGCATCCACTCTCAGATTTATCACTGCAACGAAGGCCACGCAGCCCTGCTCAACCTGCAGCGTCTGGTTCAGTACGTACAGGAACAGCACCTCGACTTCAACGTAGCCCTCGAAATGGTACGTGCATCAAGCCTCTATACCGTTCACACTCCCGTACCCGCAGGTCACGACTACTTCGATGAATCACTCTTCGGCAAGTACATGGGTTCTTACCCCGCCAAGCTCGGCATCACATGGCAGGAGCTTATGGATATGGGTCGCGAGAATCCCGGTTCGCAGGAACGTTTCTCCATGAGCGTTTTCGCACTCAACACATGCCAGGAAGCCAACGGCGTATCAAAGCTCCACGGTATCGTATCGCAGAAGATGTTTGCCGGTATCTGGAAGGGATACAGCTGGGAAGAAAGCCACGTAGGTTACGTAACCAACGGTGTGCACATGCCTACCTGGGCTGCTTCTGAATGGAAGGAATTCTACAAGAACAACCTCGGTCCTGAAGTATTCTACGATCAGTCTAACCCCGAAGCATGGAGCGGTATCTTCAATGTACCCGATGAACAGATCTGGAACATGCGTTGTCAGCTCAAGAACAAGTTCATCAACTTCGTAAAGCGCGACTTCAAGGAAAAATGGCTTGCCAACCAGGGTGATCCCTCGGCAGTAATGGAAGTACTCGACCGCATCAACCCCAATGCCCTCATCATCGGCTTCGCCCGTCGTTTCGCCACTTACAAGCGTGCCCACCTTCTCTTCACCGACCTCGATCGCCTCTCGCGCATCGTAAACAACGAAAAGTTCCCCGTGCAGTTCATCTTCTCGGGTAAGGCTCACCCCGCCGACGGCGCCGGTCAGGACCTCATCAAGCGTATCGTTGAAATCTCACGTCGTCCTGAATTCCTGGGTAAGATCATCTTCCTCGAAGACTATAACATGATCGTTGCCAAGCGTCTGGTTACCGGTGTTGACATCTGGCTCAATACTCCCACACGTCCTCTCGAAGCATCGGGTACATCAGGCGAAAAGGCCGAAATGAACGGCGTACTCAACTTCTCGGTACTCGACGGCTGGTGGTACGAAGGCTACCGCTTCAACGAAAAGGCCGGTTGGGCGCTCACCGACAAGCGTACATTCACCGATCAGGGCCAGCAGGACAAGCTCGACGCTGCCACTATCTACCGTATGCTCGAAAACGAAATCATCCCTCTGTATTTCGAAAAGAACTCAAAGGGTTACTCACCCAAGTGGATCGAATACATCAAGGGTTCTATCGGCGACATCGCTCCCCACTTCACAATGAAGCGTATGATCGACGACTATATCGAACGCTTCTACGATCCTGAAGCAGCACGCTCTAAGCGCCTCGTTGCCCATGACTACGCTCTTGCAAAAGAAATCGTGGCCTGGAAGGAAAAAGTAGCTTCTGAATGGGATGGCGTCAAGGTTCTCGACGTACGTCAGACAGCCGATATCATCAACGGTGTAACCGGCGAACCCTACTCTGTAGAAATCGTTGTAGACACCAACGGCATCGGTAAGGACCTCCACCTCGAACAGGTAGTATTCCGCACCGAAGACGGCGTTGAAAAGTTCGTGACACGCGAAGACTTCAAGGTTGTCAAGGAAGAAGGCTCTGTAATCACATACGAGCTCAAGTCAAAGATCAAGGATGCCGGTGTATTCCGTCTGGGTTACCGTCTGTATCCCTGGAATGCAAACCTGCCCCACCGTCAGGACTTCGCATTCTCACGCTGGATCTGATTCAACCGCGATAATACATAAAAATATCCGCGACACCTTCAAAAGTGCCGCGGATATTTTTTGGTATGGATATCAATAGCTTTAGAGTTTGAATCTTACACCCACCTGCAGGAGACCTTGGGCACCGAAGCCAAGTTCGCCGAACAGCGAGGCCGAGCGTGAGATGGATGCTTCGGCGCATACGGGAGAAACCTGGAATGCGAAGTAGCCCTTGTTGCGGCTGTCGTCGCCGAATGTCATGTGCGAGATGTCGGCACCGATACCTACGTGTGCGTACATCTTGAGGATGCCTTTACGGTAGTAGTCGTACTTACCGTTGAGCATAATCACGTGGTAGTAGATGTTGCAGTCATCGGTGTGCTTGAAGCTGCTCGATGAGAATGTGTATGAAGCACCTAACTGAAGTTTTGGAAGAGCCTGGAAGTAGATTGCGGCTGTGACACCGCCCCATGCTGTGTTTACATTACCGATACCATCGTGCATGTCGCATGCATCCATCTGTGTGTAACCACCATAACCGAATTGTAGTGAAGTCTGCGCCTGGGCTGAAATGGTTAAGCCTATAACGGCGAGGAGTGCAATAAGGACTTTTTTCATTAGATTAAGTATTTAAATTTGATTAAATAGTTGATAAATCAGTTGTATTTATAACACCTGCATCAGCGAAATGTTGTATCTTTGCAAAAAAAAGGATGTAGTTTGATAATAAATGTGAATAACTATGCCTGTCATTTCAGTGTGTATAACAGTATGAGATTAAAGCACCATATTTATATAAACTATTGATTCAATGCACCAAAGCCGCCTAAGGCAATGAGGTGCAAGATGTCCTTTTTTATTTTTTGTAGAATAGAAAAATTTAATAAAATAAATTAAACAGATGGCAAAAATGTTAATATCGCACGGCTTCGCACGCTGTCGTAAGCCATGATATTGACGTTTGTCATTAAATAATCAAAGATGTTAGACGAATCCTTACTCCCTCGCATACAGACCCATCTCACCCGGTTTCAAGAAATCGAGACCCTGCTTGGAGACCCCGCAGTGGCTGCCGATCAACAACGATTTGTGAAGCTGACCAAGGAATACAAGCATCTTAAAGGCATAGTCGACCTGATGAAAGATTATGATGCTCAGGTTGACAATGTGGCATTTTATCATGAGGTGATTGAAATGGAAAGTGATGCGGCTGCCATTGAAAGTGCCAAAGCCGAGTTGCAGGCCGCAAACGATGATATAGAACGTCTTACCGACGAAATAAAGCTTTTCCTTGTACCCAATGACCCCGAGGACGACAAGAATGCCATACTCGAAATCAGAGCCGGTACCGGTGGCGATGAAGCAGCGCTGTTTGCCGGCGACTTGGCCAAGATGTATATGAAATTCTGTGAGTCAAAGGGCTGGAATGTGGCTGTGACCTCAACCAGCGAGGGCGCTGCCGGCGGCTATAAGGAAATAGTGATGAGCGTGAGCGGCGACGGAGTATATGGCATATTGAAGTACGAGAGCGGCGTGCACCGCGTGCAGCGTGTACCGTCTACCGAGACTCAGGGCCGCATACACACCTCGGCTGCCACAGTGGCCGTGTTGCCCGAGGCCGAACCTTTTGATGTGGAAATCAACGAAGGTGAGATAAAGTGGGATACATTCCGCTCGGGCGGTGCCGGAGGTCAAAATGTGAATAAGGTGGAATCGGGCGTGCGACTGAGGTATATGTGGAAAAATCCCAATACCGGCGTCACCGAGGAAATACTTATAGAATGTACCGAGACTCGCGACCAACCCAAGAATAAGGAAAGGGCGCTGAGCCGTCTGCGTACATTCATATTCGACAAGGAGCATCAGAAGTACATTGACGACATAGCGCAGAAGCGCAAGACGCTGGTATCTACCGGCGACCGTTCGGCCAAGATACGCACCTACAACTTCCCGCAGGGACGTGTCACCGATCATCGTATCAACTTCACAACCCACAATCTGCCGGCTGTACTCGGCGGTTCGCTCGACGAAATACTATTCGCTCTGAGCTCAACCGAAAACGCCGAACGCCTAAAAGCTGCCGAATTTTAACGAAAAAAGATATGAAAAGAACCGATCTTGTAAACAACATCTTGAGCAAGGGCTCATTTCTCTGTGTAGGGCTTGACCCCGATCCCGCCAAAATGCCGGCAGCGCTGGCTGCAAAGGGTGCTGATGGTATCATAGAATTCAATAAGGCTGTAATCGACGCCACAGCAGCATACGCAGTGGCCTACAAGCCTAATCTCGCTTTCTATGAAACTCTCGGAGCCGACGGCATGAGGGCTTTTGAAGAAACCTGCGCATATATACGCAGCAACTATCCCGACCAGTTTATCATTGCCGATGCCAAGCGCGGTGATATTGGAAACACTGCCCGCATGTATGCCAAGGCGTTTTTTGAAAACGCAGGGGTGGATGCGGTGACCGTAGCCCCCTACATGGGCGAGGACAGTGTGACTCCCTTCCTGGGGTTTGACGGCAAGTGGGCTGTGGTGCTCGCTCTTACCTCAAACAAAGGTTCTGAAGACTTCCAGATGATCCGCGACGACCGCGGTACACGTTTCTTTGAACGTGTGGTACTTCAGGCACAGAAGTGGGGTACGCCGGTCAACATGATGTTTGTTGTGGGTGCTACCCGCGGCGAGCTGATTGGAGATGTACGCCGTCTGGCCCCGCGCAATTTCTTCCTCGTTCCCGGTGTAGGTGCCCAGGGAGGCAGCCTTGAAGAGGTATGCCGCTATGGTATGAACGACGAAGTGGGCATTCTGGTGAACTCGTCGCGCGGCATAATCCATGCTTCAAACGGCGACGACTACGCAGAAATGGCAGGCAACAAGGCCCGCGAGCTGCGCGATCAGATGGCAGCCATTCTGCGCGAACGCTCAATGATTTGAACAGTTCCCAAAAAAATAGGAAAAAAATACGTGATTATCGAAATTTTTCCGTAATTTTGCAATACAGTATGTGCTACCCATATCACATACCCGCACAGCATACTAACACATAAAAAAATATAAAATGGCAAGTATTGAAAATTTCAATTTCGCCGGTAAAAAGGCTATCGTCCGTGTAGACTTCAATGTACCTCTGGACGAAAACGGTAAAATCACCGATGATACCCGTATCCGCGGCGCTCTTCCCACACTCAAGAAAATTCTTAGCGATGGTGGCAGCCTGATCATCATGTCGCACATGGGCAAGCCCAAGGGCAAAGTTAACCCCAAGATGTCGCTCAGCCAGATCAAGGACGCTGTAGCTCAGGCTCTCGGTACAGATGTAGCTTTTGCTGAAGACTGCGCCACTGCCGACGATATGGCAGCCGCTCTCAAGCCCGGCCAGGTACTCCTGCTCGAAAACCTCCGCTTCCATCCCGAAGAAGAAGGCAAGCCCGTAGGTATCGACAAGGAAGATCCCGCTTACGCCGATGCCAAGAAGGAAATGAAGGCTCGTCAGACCGAATTTGCCAAGCATCTCGCTTCATACGCTGATGTTTATGTAAACGACGCTTTCGGTACCGCTCACCGTCGCCACGCTTCTACAGCCGTTGTTGCCGATTTCTTCGACAACGACCACAAGATGCTCGGCTACCTCATGGAAAAGGAAGTGAAGGCCGTTGACAACGTTCTCAACAACATTAAGCGTCCCTTCACCGCTATCATGGGTGGTTCTAAGGTTTCTACTAAGATCGGTATCATCGAAAACCTCATGGACAAGGTTGACAACCTCATCCTCTGCGGTGGTATGACTTATACCTTTGCCAAGGCTCTCGGTGGCCATGTAGGTCTGTCTATCTGCGAAAACGACAAGCTCGACCTCGCTCTCGACATCATCAAGAAGGCTAAGGAAAAGGGAGTGAACCTCGTACTCGGTACCGACTGCGTAGCTGCCGACAGCTTCTCAAACGATGCCAACACCATGGTTTGCAACGTAATGGAAATTCCCGAAGGTTGGGAAGGTCTTGATGCAGGTCCCAATACCCGCAAGGCATTTGCCGCTGCTATCCTGCCCTCGAAGACCATCCTTTGGAACGGCCCCGCAGGTGTATTTGAATTCGACAACTTCACTGCCGGTTCACGTGCAATTGCCGACGCAGTTGTAGAAGCAACCAAGAACGGTGCATTCTCGCTCGTAGGCGGTGGCGACTCTGTAGCTTGTGTTAACAAGTTCGGTCTTGCCGACGAAGTTTCTTACGTATCTACCGGTGGTGGCGCTCTGCTCGAAGCCATCGAGGGTAAGGTACTCCCCGGCATCGCTGCTGTGAAAGGTGAATAATTAAATCACACCTCATATAAGGCGCGGACGTGAACTTTTTATGCGTCCGCGCTTTTATTGTCTTATACAGTATTATATAAGCTGTAGCCTGATAACTTTTAAAACTCACTGATATGATTCTCAGCCCCGATTTTTTTCAATGGATAGATGCTCATGCGGCCGATGATGTGGCCAAACTGCGCCTTAAGTACGGCCGTGAGCGTGCGTTTGAAATATTGCAGATCGAATGTCGGCGCAAGTATGCCGCGAAGCTCGAAGATACTCTCGGACGAAATGCCGAGTTTATCTTTCCCACAGCTTTGTCGGGCGAGCAGTCCACTTCCGACGCCCTGGCTCACTACCACGCCACGCTCGTGGGCGAAGGCAAGCGTGTGGTCGACCTCACTGCCGGTCTGGGAATCGACGCCATGGCTCTGGCGCGTAAAGTGGGGCACAGCGGCCATGTGGTGGCCGTAGAGCGCGATGAAGCCGTGGCCGATGACCTGCGCCACAATGCAGCCAAATACGAGAATATAGAGGTTATAAACAGCGATTGCCGCACATTGATTGATATATGGGCGCGCGAGGGCATGCGCTTTGATGTGGTATTCATCGACCCGGCCCGTCGTGCGGCCGACGGCGGACGTGTATATGCTCTTGATCAGTGCGAGCCCGATGTGGTGGAGATGTTGCCACTGCTGCGCAAAATAGCCGACAGGCTTATCATAAAGGCATCGCCCATGCTCGACATAAGCCACACGCTGAGCCTGCTGCCCGACGCCGGGCAGATGATAGTGCTCGGCACTCCCCTGGAGTGCAAGGAGCTTGATGCGATATGCGACTTTGACCGTAAACCTGCAGCCGACACTGAAATCAAGGCAGTGACCATAGGGGTCGGAATTCACAACGTATTTCATTTTACAAGGCAAGCCGAGGCTGCGGCTGATGCATCATTCGGAGTGCCGGTGGCCGGAGGATATGTCTACGACCCATATCCGGCCGTGATGAAGGCCGCACCTTTCAAACTGCTGTGCCGCGACGGAATCAAGGCTCTGGGACCGAATACCCACTTGTGGTATTCCGAAGAACCGGTAGAGGGATTTCCCGGCAGGACGTACAAGGTTGAGGAGGTGCTTCCATACATGTCGAAGCATATCAAGCGATATGCGGCCCGGTATCCAAAGGTAAGTGTCACCGCACGCAATTTTGATGTTACCGCCGATGTTCTGCGGACTAAACTTAAGGTGAAGGACGGACCGGCGCGCCTGTTTGCGGTGAATGCCTTCAACGGACAGAAATTACTTATAACATGCACATTATTGACAACGAAATAGCGGCTTTGCTCGACGAAGCGGCCGCACGCTACAACAGCCCTGACTTCATAGCTGCCGATCCGGTGCAGTTTCCGAGAATGTTCTCGGATAAACGCGATATAGAGATTGCCGCTCTGCTGGCATCGACCATAGCCTGGGGCAACCGTACCATGATCTGCCGCAGTGCCAACAAGATGTTTGGACTCATGGACTGGCAGCCCTACAACTACGTGATGGATGAGGGCTACGAAGACCTTGGCGAAGGCAATATACACCGCACCTTTTTCAACCGCAATCTGCGCCATTATTTGCGCGGTCTGCACGATGTTTACAGCAAATACGGCAGTCTTGAGGATTTTGCCGCCGCTGTGGGTGCGCCCGGTGCAGATGCTCCTGCATGGCACCTCGCCGCCGCAATAAACCGCAGTCTTGCCGCCGCAAACGGTGGCGCAGACGATTGCCGCTGCCTGCCGCTGGGGCTTGACAAGTCGGCTTTGAAACGCTTCAACATGGCTCTGCGTTGGCTCGTGCGCAACGATGGCATAGTAGACCTCGGGGTATGGAACGCATTGAAACCCTCTCAGCTGTATGTGCCGCTTGATGTGCATGTGGGCAACGTGTCGCGCGAGCTTGGACTTCTCGAGCGTAAACAAAACGACAGGCGCGCGGTAGAAGACCTTACGGACACTCTCCGCGCGCTACGTCCGGATGATCCGGTTTATTATGATTTCGCCCTGTTCGGGGTAGGTGTTAATTCATAGTGGAGAGTTTTTAGTGGAGAGTGGAGAGAGTAAAGCAATCAATTCACTCTCCACCCTCCACTCTCCACTAAAAACTCTTACTTAGTAAAGACCAAGTATCCTCCCGAGGGGAGTGAGGCGGGAATGCTTGTGGTACCGGTGAATATGTCGTGCATGCCGCTTACGTCCGGAGCCTTGTCAAACAGTTTCTGCTCCTGTGACGACAGATTGACTACGGTGAGCACATCGCCGCGGCTGAAGGCCAATACATCGGGCGACAGTGTGGCTATGGGCTTAAGCTCGGCGCCATCCAGTCCGGCTGCAAGGTCCTTTGAATTGTGGCGCAGCGAGTTGAGTGTCTGATAGAAGCGCTTTGTGTCGGGATTTGCATTCCAGTCGGGTGCGGTGTCTTTTTCGAAGAATTCGAGAGCTCGGTTCAGACCGACTTCCTGACCGGTATATATCAGTGGCATGCCGGGCAGGGTGTACATAAGAACGGCAAATGCGCCTTGCAGACGGCCGAGACGCTCAAATTCAGTACCTTCCCACGAGTTGAGGTCGTGGTTGGTGATCATGTTCATCTGTATGGTTCCGGCAGGGTAGGCCGATGCTTCTTCAGCAAGACGCTTGTAGATGGCGTCGGCGTGCGTTTCGGGGAATATGCGCACGTTGCCCTGAGCGTCTTTGAATGTGTACTGACCCTGTGTGGCGGCAATTGCACTGAAGAGGTCTTTCATGGGCCAGTTGTACAGCATGTCGAAAGCGTGCTCGGCAAGGTCGGCTTTGGGCGACTCGGCAAGCATGAATACTGTCTTTTTTGCATCAAGTTTGGGGCGGAGCTCGTTCCAGAAGTCGGTGGGAACCTCGCCGGCCACATCGCAGCGGAAACCGTCGATGTCGGCTTCGTCAATCCAGAAGAGCATGGCATCGGTCATGCCGCGGCGCATCTCCGGATTTGAGTAGTCAAACTTATATACGTCGGTCCAGTCGTATGGGCCGAACATCTCGCCCTTGTCATTGCGGGCATACCAGTCGGGATGAGCCTTTACCCAAGCGTTGTCGCGGCCCGAATGGTTGGGAACCCAGTCGATTATCAGTTTCATGCCTTGCTTGTGGGCTGCATTTACCAGGTCTTTGAAGTCCTGCATTGAGCCAAACTCGGGATTCACGGCCTTATAATCCTTCACTGCGTAGTAGGAGCCGAGAGTGCCCTTGCGTCCGTCCTCCGAAATGGGGTGGATGGGCATCAGCCACAGTATATCCACACCGAGGTCTTTTAGGCGGGGCAGCTGAGCCTCAACGGCCTTGAAAGTGCCTTCGGGCGAGAACTGTCTTACGTTTACTTCATAGATAACGCCGTTGGCGGCATAGTCGGGATGCTTAACCGTGGTGGCGGCAGGGGCCTGCGCCGAACCGAAAAGCGCGGTTAACAAGCCTACAAGGCTTAGAAAAAACTTTTTCATAGTAAGATGTTATGTAAGATGTTGTGTAAGTAATGCACAAATTTACTCAACATTTGGCTTCTAAACAAACAAAGGCCTGATAAAAATCAGACCTGAGATTATTAAAAAAAGAAAAGTCGGCCCCTGGGGTCGACTTATGCTTTGTTTTGGTTGTGTCTGAATTATTCAGCAACAACAGCGCTGTCGGTAGCAGCAGAATCAGCAGCTACAGAGTCAGCAACTTCTTCAACAACAACAGTTTCTTCAACGAGAACTGCAGAGTCAACAGCTGCGCTATCAGCTTCAGCCTTTTTGTCGTTGCCGCCGCAAGAGAAGAGAGATACGCTGAATGTTACAGCGAGTAAAAGAACTAACTTTTTCATTTTCTTTTTGATTAAATAGTTAAACAATTGTTTAGTGCTTCAAAAACGTTGCAAAGTTAATGCAAATAATTGAATTACAAAATAAATTTTATGATTTTTTTATGCCTTTGATTAAACCATTGTGTAACGTGTCTGATACACAATGGTTTATGAATTGTTAAAAAATCACGATTGTTTTACGGTTTGTTTGGAGAGAGCTATATTGTTGGCCATTTGCACGGCCTGGGTTATATGGTCGCAGATGTTTTCGGGCTTCATCATGCGGTCGATGCCGGCATGCTGCAGGGCCTCGCGCACGTTGGGCTTCACACCCGAGAGCACTATGTGTATGTTCTCTTTGTGCGACGACTTAATGAGCAGCTCAAGGTTGTGCAGGCCGGTGGCGTCGATAAAGGCCACTTTGCGCATGCGTATGATACGTACCACGGGCTTGTCGGTCATGGTGTTGCGCATCATTTCATCAAACTTGGTGGCGATGCCGAAGAAGAAGGGGCCGTCGATTTCGTACACGCTTACGCCCTTGGCCACGTTGAGCACTTCATGGTTGGGCGAGTCGGTGCCTTCGTCCACGTCGAGTGTGCCTGAGTATGCCTTGATCTCGGTATTTTCCATAACACGGCGCAGGAAGAGCACCACGGCAAGCAGCAGACCGATCTCAATGGCGATGGTAAGGTCGAATATCACGGTGAGAAGGAATGTGACCACCAGCACCCATATATCGCTTTTGGGGGCATGGAATATGCCCACTATGGTGCGCCAGCCGCTCATGTTGTAGGCTACGGTGAGCAGCACTGCGGCCAGACAGGCCATGGGCACATAGTTGATCAGAGGCATGAAGAACATGAATATGAGCAGCAGTACCAGCGCATGCACTATGCCGGCCACGGGGGTGCGTCCGCCGTTGGTGATGTTGGTCATGGTGCGGGCTATGGCGCCGGTGACGGGTATACCGCCGAAGAAGGGCACCGTGAGGTTGGCTATGCCCTGGCCTATAAGCTCGGTGTTTGAATTGGTGCGCGAGCCTGTGACACCGTCGGCCACGGTAGCCGACAGCAGCGACTCTATGGCGCCGAGCACGGCAATGGTGAAGGCCGAGGGAAGCAGCATGTTGATGGTGGCCATATTCAGCGTGAATCCGTGAGGCATGGGGATGTCGGTGGGCATGTCGCCGAAGCGGTCGCCGATGGTCTCCACATGATACCAGTCGGTGAAGTACTGCATCAGATAAGCGCCGGCGGTCACCACAATAATTGCTATAAGCGCACCGGGCAGCTTCTTGGATATGTAGGGCACGCCCACAATGATAGCCAGCGCCACCAGGCCGGTGATGAGGGTAACGGGGTCTATACGGTCGAGATTAGTGAGATACATGCCCCACTTGGGTATGAACTGGCCGGGAATGTCGCGCAAACCCAGTCCCAGGAAGTCATTGATCTGAGTGGAGAATATGGTGAGGGCGATACCGGCTGTGAAACCTACCACAACGGGGTAGGGAATAAACTTGATGACGGTGCCGAGCCTGAAAAATCCCATCGTAATCAGTATGATACCGGCCATGACGGTAGCCACGGCCAGCCCTTGAAGGCCAAACTGAGCGATGATGTTGTATACAATGATGATGAATGCGCCTGTGGGGCCACCAATCTGCACTGAGCAGCCACCGAAAAACGATACCATAAAGCCGCCGATGATGGCGGTGATAAGGCCGATGGTAGGACTTACGCCCGATGCTATACCAAATGCAATGGCCAAGGGCAATGCTACGATGCCGACCACTATGCCGGCGATTACATCGTCGCGAAGACGATTCATAGAGTAGTGGGTGAGAGCGCTCCATAACTTTGGACGCAGATTCAATGCTCCGGTTATACTCATAATGTGAATTCTGTTGTACGGCAATCTGAAAACCGTAATAAATTATTAAATCCCTTTAAAACGGCTGCAAAGTTACGAAAAATATGTTAAATAACAATGATTTTCGGCAAGTATTCCCTCGGCCACGTGTAAATATCCCCCTCTACGTAGCAGCGGCGACCCGCCCGAGCCGCCGCTGTTTCAGTATGATATAGCTGTTACTATTAGAGGTTGCAGATACGTCCTGCCATCATTATGGCTCCGGAGAATTCTTCCTGAATATAGAAAATGAACGGGCGATCGATGGTTATTTCAATATACTCACGATCCAAGGGGCAGTAACTGGCGCCACTGTGAGATGTGGCAGCGGCACATTCCGCGCCTTCTTCGTTGATTATCACCGATGTCTTCTGGAGTATATTACTCTCATTGGGTTTATTTGCCAGAAGATCTCCGTAAAGCATGTTTTTGGCTTGTGCAAAATGTATGCCTGTCTCGTTTAACAATTCGGGACTTAATTCCACCACGCCGTCTATCTTGAACTTAGGCATTGTCAGGTTCATACGATAGTGTTTTTTATAACTACGCTGTTTAAATTCGTTGAGTTGAGCATAACTGACTGTACGGGAGAATTCTTCAATTGACTGAGTCTTAGGCATAATAATACGCATGGATGCACCAAAGATAAATGGTATGCTAATATATGTATAATCCTCATCAACATAACCACCATAATCATGAGTATTATTCATCATGTTTATCAATGAGTTGCTATCCGTACCTTTGAATGTAGCGACTTTGTTTTTCTGGAATTTCCACATCCATTCGCCGTTCAGATACAGTGTATTCACATTGATATGCGATTTGTACAGCTTTTCATAGTCAGTAAGATAATTGAGGAAGTTTGGAATCTTATTGTTGGTATTGGTCTTCACCCAATCGTTTATCAGGTCAATGGTCTGATCCTGATTGAAATCTACTCCACAGGTATGGATGTAGTAATTCCTTCTAAGGGTATTTACGATGTCATTGTCGAGGTAGTCGCAGTATTCATCGCGCCACCACAGCGAATTGTTAGATTTGAAATCCATTGATGTATGCTTACCATTCATAAGGTATGCAGTGACCAAAGCCATGCCTTCGTTGAGATCCTCCAAGGTATTGAAACCGAGTTTTGAAACCAGTTGGCTGCTTGTGTTCCTGTCAAGATAATTGGCGGCCATAGCCATCACCATATTGGCGCTATAGGGAGAGAATGCCATATTGGCGCTTTTTCCTTGATATTTCTCGTCCACACTTCTGACAGCGAGTTTAAACAGTTCCCAACTGAAATCACGGTTCTTTTCCAAGGAATTTATAAGGGATTGAGTTGCAAATTCATGGAATGGTCCCACGTAAGGAACTTTGATCAAGTCGCTGTCAATATCATCGACAACTACCGAATCCTCCGGCTCTACAACCGGCTCTTCCACGGCAGGTTCATCTACCACAGGGCTTTGTTCCTCGCCCATGATTACAGGCTCATCGCTGCTGCAAGAGCCGGCGAGCGCGAGCCACAACATGGCTACAACGCTCATAAAAATGAATTTAAACTTTTTCATAGTGTACACTTTTATGGTTATTACTTATTCGTTTTTTGCGATATGCTCAATTAGTCTCAATGAACATATATGAGAACTCATCAGTTAAGTCGTAATCCTCTGATTCTCCACCTTCAGGATTTTGTAAAATATCGTATCGTTCGGTAGGGTTGAAAACATTCAAAAGGAAATATCCGTTGCACAATCCGGCCCAACCCCAGTTCATGCGAAGATACTTGGATGTTCTGTCCTCTGTTTTTACAAGTTGGCCTGTGCCACGCTCATAATATTCAACTATTGTACCACCGAGCATATAGTCATCGCTTAACCAGGTATGCTCATAATTCTTAGCTTTATCCTTCCCATTTAGCATAGCTATATGTTTACCTTCATTTTCCTTTTCGGAAAACAGATTATACAGTTCATCAGGATTTGTACCTGTACTGTATTTCAGGTTCATGCCGCTGAGAAGGGACTTGGTCGTGGTAAATCCATTATCATCAGAATACTAGACGTCATATTCGTAATGTGTGCCTGTTAGTAGTCCTAACTGACGGACAAGCGTAGCAAGTTCATCATGCGTGTCTACAGAAGCTGTGCAAGCATCAAAATGTCCCATCATATCAGATAAGGAAGGATTTTGAGGCAGGCCGGCACGAGTATGCTTTTTGAGTTCTGACCAGTGGAGTGTCTGATGCGATACTTTAGCACCGGGAAAACTTATGTTGATTCCGTTTGGATATTCAAAGAAAGCCAAGGTCTGAGCGATTGCCACGGGTACACATCCTGCAAGACCATTGTTACAAAATGTGTTCTCCGGCCACTTTTCACCCCATTCAACGTCAGGATGAACATTATCTTTAAGCAAACAATAATACACTTTCTCTATGTATGCCGGCATTATGGTGATGGTTGAATCAGAAGGATTAGGCCTTGCAGCGTAAGCACGTGCCTGCTCCATGAAATAATTGAAGTTTTCGTTTTCAGAGACACTCTCGTTGTATGAACCATTTTCTGCTATGCCCAGGATCGGATTGGGGCATGTGCGGGGTGCGGCCACAAGGACAAAGCCGTTATTGTCTTCGCTGTTGACAGCGTAGATTACGGTGTCGCTTGCTTCTCCACGGCTCAGCGGATTGCTGCCTACCACAACAATGTTGTTTTTGCTGAGTTTGAGGCCTGAGCGTGACTTGGTAGTTCCAAGGTTCAGAGCTTGCTTGGCTAAAGCCAATGCTTCGTCGGGTGTGCGGATAGTGGATGCAGGATTATCCGAAGGTTCTTGAGCGAAATCAAGAACCTCGTTTTCGTTGCTGCACGATACAAGCAGAACCAACGACAACAGAAATGAAATGATTTTTTTCATGTTGGATAAAATTTTGGTTTATATATTTGTTACATGACTCTTTTTATTAAAGAGTTCCTTTATAAGTATGTCCGTATTCAGTAGTGATAGTGATATCGGCAGAAGTCAGCTCTCCTACAAATATGACAGCTTCGGTTGAAGAGTCAAAATCATACACTTGTGTTTCTTCACCGCCCTCGGTTACAGAAAGACTGCATACTCCCTCGGAATAACGAAACGAAAGATAAAGACATCCATCTCCGTACTCACATGATATTTCCTGACGCGAGGGAGATTGTGGACGGTTAACGGTATGCGTATTATTTGATGTTATTTTAACAGGAGTTTTATTTGGCTCATTATTTGAATTACCAAAGGCTGTTAAAGAAAAAATCGTAAGAAAGAATGTAAAAAATATAGATTTCATAATTGTTATTTTTTTGCAAAATTACATTGCAAATGTTATAGAAAGCAAATAAATTTACCAAAAAATTGTATATCATGTGGTATGTAATATTACTGAAAATCAATATATTACACTGTGTGATATATTAGGGATTTATATCACTGTCTAAATGCTGTATTTATAGTGCTGAAATGTAATGTTTTAGATAATGGTTAAAATAAGATAATGAAATAAAATATAGTTTAAATTCAAGCTAAAAAAATAGCATTTGTGATTTAGTTTCAATCACAAATGCAATAAAGGTTGAGTACTATTACAAAAAGCCGTTTAACGTGAATCTTTACTTAGGATTTCTACAAATTCTGATTTGGAATGAACATCCGATGCTTTTATTTTATCAATGATACGTTTTTTCTTTACGTAGAAATACTTGTTGCTGAATCCGCAGTAAAGACTGATAGCTCTTACTGACAACCCGGAGAGATAAAGCGTTATAAATGTAAAGTCATCATCTTTGAGCATAGTGCACTCATCGCGCATGCGTTTTATGATGTTGCTCAGATATGTATTTACAGTATCTTCGATTTCGGCAATGTTAATGGAATCTTTGAAATTGTCAAATATAGAATCCAACAATAATTTGTTTTCCTTAAGTACATGACAAAAATTTGAACACATCGAATTTCGGCTTGTAGAGCGG
>CAJUKX010000040.1 GCA_910586975.1 uncultured Muribaculaceae bacterium
ACGACCCTCTGATTAACAGTCAGATGCTCTAACCGACTGAGCTATTGAAGCATTTTTTAATCGCCCCTGCGGGCTTTTGCGGTGCAAATTTACGGCCTTTTTTTTGATTATGCAATACTTTCACCATTTTTTTCTCTGTTTTTTTATCTTTTTCTTCATTTTTACCCTTTTTTTGCCCGTTCTTTGCCCTTTTTTCAGTAACTTCGCTTCTTAATTGAATGAACCTATCAAGGCCTTAGTTCCTTTATAAATAGACTATACTTCTATTTTTGACTCCTGTTTATTATGAGAAAACTTTTCTTCGCCATAATCATACTGACTTTAGGCGCCGCAGCAGTGGCTAAAACCTCGCGCAGCAACAAAAGCAGCGTTGCTCGAAACATAACCATTTTCAACGCTGTTCTCAAAGAGTTGCAGACCAACTACGTCGATACTATCGACGCCGACGCCCTGGTGCAGACGGCTATCGACGCCATGCTCAACCGCATAGATCCCTATACCGAATACTATCCTTACGAAAACCGCGAGGATCTCACGGCCATCTCCACCGGCCAGTACGGAGGTATAGGCGCATACATACAGCGTCGCCCGGCCGGCACCATAGTGTCAGAACCCGTGTACGGCTCGCCCGCACAGCAGGCAGGCATACGCCACGGCGATGTGATTATCGAAGTTGACGGTGTTGACGTTACCCGATTCAAGGAAAGCGACAAGGTGAGCCGACTGCTGCGCGGACAGGCCGGTACTGACGTTAAGGTGAAGGTTCGCCGCCCGTATGTTGAAGATTCAATACTTACTTTCGACATCACCCGCCGCACCATCAACATGAATCCCATGCCCTATTATGGCGTTGACTCGGCCGGTGTAGGTTACATAAGGCTCACCACCTTCAACGAGAAGAGCGCCGAGCTGGTAAAGGACGCCCTGGTAGACATGAAGCGCAATCCCGACCTGCGCGGAGTGGTACTCGACCTGCGCGGCAACGGAGGCGGCATTCTCGAAGGCGCTGTGCAGATTGTGGGCCTGTTTGTGCCCAAAGGCACCGAAGTGGTGCGCCACAGCGGATTTGAAGGCAAGAACCTCAAGATATACAAGACTGCCCACCAGCCTGTGGATACCGAAATACCGCTGGTTGTGATGGTTGACGGCGGCACCGCATCGTCTTCTGAAATCACTGCCGGTGCTCTGCAAGACCTCGACCGCGCCGTGGTGGTAGGCTCGCGCTCGTTTGGCAAGGGCCTTGTGCAGACTTCGCGCCCCCTGCCCTACGACGGACTGCTCAAGGTTACCATGGCTCACTACTACATACCCTCGGGACGCCTCATACAGGCCATAGACTACAGCCGCCGCAACCCCGACGGCTCGCCCATGCACATTCCCGACAGCCTTACCAAAGTATGGAAAACCAAGCACGGACGCGACGTGCGCGACGGCGGCGGTATCACCCCCGACGTGGCCGTGAGCGACACTTCAATCAACCGCCTGATATACAACGTAGTGGCCGACAACTGGGCATTTGACTATGCCAACCGCTTCCGCGCCCGCAACGAGTCGCTGCCGGCAGCCTCGGAGTGGATCATGCCCGACAGCATATTCACCGCCTTCAAGGCATTCATCGACCCCACCCGCTTCAAATACGATAAAGCCTGCGAACAAGGCATTGACTACCTGCGCAAGGCCGCCGAAGCCGAGGGCTACATGAACGACTCGGTAAAGGCTCAGATAGAGCTGCTGGCCGGCATGCTCAAGCATGACCTCGACCACGACCTCGACTTCAACAAAGCTAACCTCGTGCGCATACTCGACACCGAAATCAGCGAACGCTACTATGACGAAGGCGACCGCGTGATGCGTGCCCTGCGCTATGATATGGAACTCGACACAGCTCGCGCCGTGGTACTCGACCGCGACCGCTACAACGCCCTGCTACGTCCTTCTAAATAACTTATGTCACTCGATATAATATTAAATACCTTCATCACCGACGCCCGCAAGAAGGCTGTTTCGGCTATCGTGCGCTCGGCCAAGAAGCATCCTGTGCTGTGCGGTTTGGCCGGCTCGGCCCCGGCATTGGCCCTGGCCGCACTGCCGCGTCAGAAGCAGCCCGTGCTGGTTATTGGCGACGACGCCGACGATGCAGGTTATCTATACCACGACCTCAGCCGCCTGGTGGGCGAGGACTGTCTTGCCATGCTGCCATCGGGCTACAAACGCAGCATTCGTTACGGACAAATTGACTCACCGGCCGTGATACTGCGCACCGAGGCACTGAGCCGCATAAGCTCAGACCCATCGCTGCGATTCGTGATAAGCTACCCCGATGCGCTGGCCGAGCAGGTGGCATCGAAAGACGAGCTGAAAGCAGGAACAATAGAACTGAAAACCGGCGGTACATACGACTTCACGGAGCTTCAGTGCCGCCTGCGCGACATAGGATTCATAGAGCAGGACTATGTATACGAGCCGGGGCACTTTGCCGTGCGAGGGTCGATAATAGACATCTTTGGATATTCAAGCGAACTGCCCTACCGCGTTGACTTCTTCGACAACGAAATCGACTCCATACGATCGTTCAACATAGAGACACAGCTATCCGAGTCAAGGCTCGACCGTATCTCTATCACCGCCGACGTCAGCAACCACAGCTCAGGAATGTCGTTGCTCGACTTTATCAGCCCCGACACCCTGATTGCCGTGCGCGAGCCCGACCGCACCGCCGACCGCATACGCGCCATTGCATCAGAATCAATGTCGGACAGCGCACTTATTGCCGCCGATGAGAATATAGACCCGCAAGCCATAAGCCACATAGTCGACCCCGAGGCGTTTGCCGCCCGGCTTGATACCTTCAGAACCATAGGCTTCACAGCCGCGCCACAAAGCAGCGCACCGGCAGTACTCGAATTCAACTGTACTCCGCAGGGGCTGTATCACAAGAATTTCGACCTTATCTCCGAAGCCTTCACCAAGCTCCTTGCCGACGGCTACAAGCTGTATATACTCAGCGACAACGAGAAGCAGTTTGCCCGTCTTAAAGTGATTTTCGAAGACCGCGGCGACAAGATCGACTTCACACCCGTGGAGTCTACACTGCACGAGGGCTTCGTGGACCACACCACCAAGACCTGCGTATTCACCGACCATCAGATATTCGACCGATTCCATAAATACACCTTGCGCAGCGAACGCGCCCGCTCAGGCAAACTGGCTCTGTCGCTCAAGGAGCTCAACGCTCTCGAAGTAGGCGACTATGTGGTACACATAGACCACGGCGTGGGCAAATTTGCCGGCCTGCTGCGTACCGACGTGGGCGGACGCACACAGGAAATGATAAAGCTCGTGTATCAGAACAACGACATCATCATGGTGTCGATACACGCCCTGCACAAGCTGGCCAAATACCGCGGCAAGGAAGGTGTTCCGCCCAAGCTCAACCGCATAGGTTCGGGACAGTGGAACCGCATGAAAGAGCGCACAAAGAGCAAGCTCAAGGACATTGCCCGCGACCTCATCAAGCTATATGCCGCACGCAAAGACCAGAAAGGATTTGCCTTCTCGCCCGACTCATACATGCAGGAAGAACTCGAGGCATCGTTTATCTACGAGGATACCCCCGACCAGCTCACCGTAACCAAGGCCGTCAAAGCCGATATGGAGAGCGACAAGCCCATGGATCGCCTGATTTGCGGCGACGTAGGCTTCGGCAAGACCGAAATTGCCATCCGAGCCGCCTTCAAGGCCGCTACCGACGGCAAGCAGGTAGCTGTGCTCGTTCCAACTACCGTACTCGCATATCAGCACTTCAACACCTTCACCGAGCGTCTCAAAGACTTCCCCGTGAAGATTGAGTACCTGTCGCGCGCCCGCACACCCAAGCAGGTGAAACAAATAATCACCGAACTGGCCGAGGGCAAGATAGACATACTCATAGGCACTCACAAGCTCATAGGCAAGACCGTGAAGTTCAAGGACCTCGGCCTGCTGATAGTCGACGAGGAGCAAAAATTTGGCGTAGCCGTCAAGGAGCGTCTGCGACAGCTTAAAATCAATGTCGACACCCTCACCATGAGCGCCACCCCCATACCGCGCACCCTGCAGTTCTCGCTCATGGGCGCACGCGACCTCAGCTCGCTCAACACTCCCCCGGCCAACCGCTACCCCATCCTCACCTCAGTAACATCGCTCGACGATGATATAATGCGCGAGGCCATCAACTTCGAGCTCTCGCGCAACGGACAGCTCTTCGTGGTCAACAACCGCATCGAAGGGCTGTACGAGCTGCAAAATATGATAGAACGCCTTGTGCCCGATGCCCGCGTCATAGTGGCTCACGGCCAGATGCCCCCCGAGAAGCTCGAAAAAGCCATCATAGACTTCGCCGCCCACGACTACGACATATTGCTGTCGACCACCATCATCGAGAGCGGTATCGACATGCCCCGTGTCAACACCATAATAGTGAACAACGCCCAGGACTTCGGTCTGAGCGAGCTGCACCAGCTGCGCGGCCGTGTGGGCCGATCATCGCGCAAGGCATTCTGCTACCTCATGGTCCCGTCAGGCAGGCCGCTCACACCCATAGCCCGGCGCAGACTGCAGGCCATCGAAAGCTTCTCCGATCTGGGTTCGGGCATACACATAGCCATGCAGGACCTCGACATACGCGGTGCAGGCAACCTGCTCGGAGCCGAGCAGAGCGGTTTTATAGCCGACCTGGGCTACGAGACCTATCAGAAAATACTGCAGGAAGCCGTCACCGAGCTGCGCACCGAGGAATTTGCCGACATCACCAAGGCCGAGAACGATGTGGTGAAGTCTGAAGACTTCGTGGCCGACTGCACCATAGAGAGCGACCTCGAGCTGCTGTTGCCTCCCACCTACGTGCCACAGACATCAGAGCGCATAGCTTTGTATCAGGAACTCGACTCAATAGACCGCGACGAGATGATAGACGCATTCGCCGCCCGGCTCAAAGACCGTTTCGGTCCCCTGCCACCCGAGACAGTAGAACTGCTGCAGGTGCCGCGCCTGCGCTCGCTCGCCCGCCGTCTGGGCATAGAGAAGGTAAATCTAAAGGGAGGTGTGATGTACACCTACTTTGTGGGCGAGGAAAACAGCGCATACTACCACTCGTCGATGTTCGGACGTCTGCTCACCTACCTCACCACATATCCGCGCAGGGTGAAGATACGCCAGACCGCCTCAAAGCAATCGTTCTCCATAGCCAACGTGCGCGACATCTCCACCGCAGTATCAATCCTCAAGGAAATCCTTGCCATGCCCGTAAGTAAATAAAACCGTCAATGTCAGTATTATTATTAACCGATACCGAAGAAGGCTACTGGTCATTCGAAGAACGCCTTGGTGATTCTTTTAAGGTAGACTGCCGTCATAAAGCCACTAATCGTCCCGAGTTTCACAAAAACAAGCTCGGAACCCTGCGCCGATACTTCCATTATTTCGCATTTCCGCTGAAATTCGCCCTTAAGCGCAATCAGGGCTGGGAATGTATGGTGGCATGGCAGCAATTCTTCGGCCTTAACACCGCTTTCTGGAGCCGCCTGCTGCACCTGCCCAAGAAAGCCCCGCTGCTGACTATGACCTTTATATACAACCCCAAGGCAGGCTTGGCGGGCAAAATTTACGGCAAATACATAAAATATTGTCTTACCGGCGGATATATCGACAAGGTTATATGCTATTCGCCGCAGGAATGCGAGTCGTACAGCCGCAGCTTCGGCATTTCGCCCGAGCTGTTTGCCTTCGTACCGCTGGGTATAAGCAAGGCCGAAGGGCCCGAACTGCATCCCGTCAAGGGCGACTATGTATTCTCAACGGGGCGCAGCAACCGCGATTTCACCTTCCTTGTCGACGCTCTCAAAGACCGCTACGACTTGCGTATAGCCACACAGGGATTCGCATCGCCGGCAGCGGGTTCGGTACGCAAACTGGAGATACTCGACAATTGCTTCGGCGACGATATGCTGCGCCGGATGAGCGAGAGCCTGTGCGTGGTTATTCCGCTTGACGATATCTCAGTATCGTCGGGACAACTGGTGGTACTTCAGGCCATGCGTATGGGCAAACCGGTGATAGTCACCGAGAACGTAACCATGTCTACATATATCGACAATGGTAAAACCGGCTTCATCATACCCAAAGACAAGGATGAATTGCTGCGCACCATCGACCGCCTTGCATCCGACAGCGAACTATACGAAAAAGTCTCACGCTGTCAGCGCGAGACTTTCCTTAAAAAGTTTACCGAGGAGGCACTTGCCGACCGCATAGCCGACATTATAAGACAGGTAAAATAATCACTTCCATTCGCCCACAAGGCGTACTGTCTGTGTGGGGTGCATGGGGTCGTTGCATATCACCATCACCTTTGAGTTGAGAATTCCGCCCTTCTGCTGCGAGGGATCAACGGTGGCTGTTATCTCCATCTGCTGTCCGCTCTTGATTTTGCGGTCGGGATAAGCAACGGTAACACCCGGGTCAGCCGAATATATGCGGCGTACCTCAAGGGTTTCCTTACCGGTATTCTTCAATGTGAACGTGCGGGTGACGGGTGCGCCATTGCGTGCCACTGTGCCGAAGTCAACCGATTCGCCCGAGAGCGTGGCCACCGCAGCTTTCTCCACCTGCTCGGGGGTAAGCTTCGAGAAGTCTTCGTTGACAATCAATGTAAAGGGGATGGTGTACCGCTCGCCCGGCGTTATCGAAATTTTCACCGAATCCTCGATGAGTCCGTACTCCTTGCACTTGTTGCCGTCGATAAATACCACTATCGCCATTTGTTCACCCGGCAGAGCTATCTCGGGCGAGGGCATTATCTGCAGGTAATCGGGAGTCCTTTCAGCTTTGATTACCAACGAGTCGGCACTCTGATTATATCCGTTGAAATATGCGGTTTTGAATTCCGAGGTCAGCACATCGCCAAGCATCATGGCCGGATGCTCCATCTTCAGGTTACCGAAGTCGGCCGGATATCGCTGCGATATGGTGCGCGGAGCGCCTATCACCACACCTTCTATATCGAATCGCGCCTTGGGCACTGCGGCATTGGTCTCAATGTAGACTTGCTTATGGAATCGGCCGGGACGATACTGAGGGTCGTATGTAACGTCGATATATGCAGTGTCGCCTGGAGCAATGGCTTCGCGCGGGTACGACGGCTGTGTGCATCCGCAGGTAGCACGGGCACTGAGTATTGACAGTGGCTCGGTACCGGTGTTTATAACCGGAAATTTGCAACTTACGGGCCCCGACTCCTCAGAGAATGCCCCGAAGTTGTATGTAGTTACAGGATATGAAGCTGTCACTTCGGCCATTGCAGCCAATGAAGCTCCCAGTGCGATTATTGAAAGGATATTGCGTTTCATAAAAAATTGACTCATAGAAATTCTTTCCCCTTAAGATTTATACAATCTCTTCATACGCACATCCTCAAGATATTTCAGAATATTCTCATCCATAAATCACTTGTTTTGTGCGGTTCACATTATTGATAAAATATTTGTTTCTCAAACTGCGTTCTACGACCAGATCCACTTTCCTTTTCAGAAGTGATTCCAATGAATCCTGCAAGTCAAAGAAGTTTGTGACGTAATCAAATTTATCGGGGTCAGTCGGCTCAAAATCCACAAGCAAGTCCACATCGCTTTGGTCGTTGAATCTATCAGTCAATATCGACCCAAAGACTGCAAGCGACTTTACCTTATGCCTGCGGCAAAGGTCTATAATACCTTGTAGGTTAAGCTCTATCAGTTTCATAATTCGTTGTTTCAAGTGCAAATATAGCGAATATTCATGAAATAATAACGCCTTGACACTGAAAATCGTTTGAATTTGAGCATTAATTTAATTATACGCCAGGCCCACGTTGTCGACCCTTAGTGTAAGGCCGGGGGTGCCTACGTACGGCTCGCCCGAGCCGGCCGAGAACATCAGTATCATGTGGGTGGGCTTGGAGTCGGCGCTGTCCCAGTCAACTTCCTGCACGGGCACCATCTTGCCCTTGGAGTTGCGGGCATAATAGCTCTTGTCCACGGGAATCAGACCCATGTATGCCTTGTAGTACGGAGCCTTGGTGATGTTGCCGTAGTTGATAGTGAGATGATGCTTGTTTTTCCAGCCGCGGGTAGAGGTGGTTAGCAGCTCGCGACCCGTGCCTACGCGCTTGGCATAGATATTGCCGTCGGCATCTTCCCAGCGGCGCTGCAGCAGTATGAGCACCTCGGCATTGTCATGCCCCGGCAGGGTGCGCTTCTTGGAGAAACCCGATGAATATACGCGCGTGTTGGTGTTGGGAACAACCAGTTCGTAGTCATATACCAGCGCCATGGGCCGCTTGGTGAAGGGTATGCCCATCTCCATCTTCTTGTAGGGGTCAGAAGTGCTCTTTATAGGCTCTATCATCTTGCCAAGGAATATGCTGCCGGCTACCATCACATCAATGTTTATGATGCCTATGGCCTTGCACGATTCCATGTGGGTGGTAAACTTGGCACAGCGACCTCCGCCGGGACGGCTGTCGGGATATACGGCATTGGATGTCTTTACAACTCCGGCCACCTTGGCCATAACGTTTGACGAGGCCCAGGGCGAACCGCCGCGATTGGTATAGGCTTCATTGCCGTTGATGGTGGCATTGGGGGCTATGGCATACACCTGCTTGTGTTCGCCGCCTATGATAGAGCTTTCCTTGATATTTCGTGTGACCCATTGTTCCATATCGCCGTAGCGGATGGGTTCTATTGTCTCGGCCATTCCTGCAATAGAAATCAAAGCCAGCAGTAATAAAAGATTGAAACGTCGGTACTGCATAATATATTGTAAAAAGATTTGCAAAATTATAAACTCTGTAATTTATTAACAAACCGTATGGTCAAAATGATGAAAATAAGCCAACATTACACCCCATTTAACCAAAAATAGCTACCTTTGCCAAAACTTTCATAAAACTAAGAATACATGAACTACAAAAAAATTGTAAAATTCATCAACCGTACTTTGGCTGCCTCAGCTATGCTGCTGGCTGTATCTGCTCTGTCGGCATGTTCCGACGATGACGACACTCCCGTCATACCCGACACCGATGTCAACAAATATGGCGTATTTGTGGTATGTGAAGGTAATTACGGAGCTTCCAACTCGTCGCTCACTTGGGCCAACATGGAGGAAAACTCATACCTCAACGAAATTTTCTATAAAGCAAACGATGTAACCTTAGGCTCACAGGCCCAGTCGATGACAACTCACGACGATGACGGATGGGTTGTGGTTTCTGACTCTCACGTGATTTTCAAAATCGACCTCGACACATATAAGGAAGAAGGTCGCATAGTAGGCCTTACCAAGCCCCGCTACATGCACTTTGTGAGCGACACCAAGGCTTACGTTACCCTGATGAACTCAAATCAGATTGCTGTTGTAAATCCTGAGTCTTACTCTATCACCGGCTACATCGACATTCCAGACCTCTATGGCGCAGGCGATGCTGCCATGATGGTACAGGACGGCAATTATGTGTATGTAAACTGCTGGAGCTACCAGAACAAGATAATACGTATCGACACCACTACCGACAAGGTTGACGCATCCCTTGAAGTAGGCGTACAGCCCAAGGAAATGGTGATGGACCGCAACAAGAACCTCTGGGTGGTGACCGACGGCGGCGGTTGGGAACAGAACCCTGCCGGCTTCGAGACTCCCGCTATTGTTAAAGTAAACACATCAAGCTTCACCATCGATAAGAAGTTTGAGCTAACCATGTATGCCAATGTTGGTTCTATTGCCATCAACGGCGAGGGCGACCGCATCTACTACACATGCAACGACATCTACTCAATGTCGATCAACGACAACGCCCTGCCCGCAGAACCCATCATCGAGGCTGATCCCGAAAACGCATACCGCTACTATGGACTTGGCGTTGACCCCACTACCGGCTTGGTATACGTGGCCGATGCAAAAGACTTCACTCAGAATGGTGAGGTAAAGGTGTATGATAACAACGGCAACCTTAAGAAAAAGTTTGACACCGGCATCTGCCCCCGATTCTTCTGCTGGTATTACAAAAAATGACAAAGCGAGGTCTGTGGCCGCTGATAGCGTGCATCTTATACTGTCTTCCCGTCTCGGCACAGGAAGCTGTTGAGCTGCGCGGCATATCGGTGGCCGCACGCCGCCCGGCCGATATAGGCCGCGAGCAGACCCGTGTTGACTCGGCCGCTCTGCGCGAGAGCCCGGCTCTGTCAATGGCAGAAATACTCGGATATAATTCGGGTATATACATCAAGGACTATGGCCGCGCCACTCTGGCCACGGCTTCGTTCAGGGGAACTTCGCCCTCGCACACGCAGGTGACGTGGAATGGCATGCGCATATCATCGCCCATGCTCGGTTCCACCGACTTCTCTATGATTCCTTCATACTTCATAGACCGCGCCGCCATCGACCACGGCTCATCGAGCCTGGGCGATGTAGGCGGTGGACTGGGAGGTCTTGTGAAGCTGTCTACTCAAACCTCGAGGGATGCTGACAGACCGTTCAGCGGACAGTATGTGCAGGGCATAGGCTCATGGCGCACCTTCGACGAATTTATGCGACTGGAATTTGCATCCAAGCGTTTCTCTTCATCAATCAGGGCTTCCTACTCTTCGTCGCGCAATGACTTCTCATTCATCAACCACGATAAGAAAGAGAATATATACGACGAAAACCATAATATAATTTCTTCATATCACCCCAAGGAACGCAACCGCTCGGGCGCGTTCAAGGATTTTCATATCTTGGGGTCGGCATCATACGATGCCTCAGCACTGGGACGATTCAGCACCGATATATGGTATCTGAGCACAAATCGCCAGCTGCCGCTCATAACCTCGGATTACTCCACTTCTTCAAATAAAATAGACAACCGCCAGCGCGAACAGACCCTGCGCGCCGTAGCACGGTGGAACCACACCGGCAACACATCGCGCTTCACGGCAAGCGCCGGATATATACACAGCTGGATTGCCTACGACTACAAGGTTGACAATACCGACGGTATTTCATCTACTTTTCTTACCCGCGCCCGCAGCCGTGTGAATACCGTATACGGCGCTTTCAGCTGGAAGGGCTACCCCCGGCGACAATGGTACTTCACCGCCGATGCCGACATTCACTACCATAGCGTAGACAGCCGCGACCTGGTGGAGTTCAACACCGGCACCGGCTACAGCCGCAAGCGCGCTGAAATAAGCGCTGCATTATCGGCCAAGTGGCAACCGCTGAAACGGCTTGGTTTAGGCGCACTGCTGCGTCAGGAAGTGTTTGGCGACATGGTTTCGGCTCCCGTGCCGGCTCTTTTCGCCGAAACCACATTAGTGCCGTCAATTGGGCTGATTGCCAAGCTGTCGGGCTCGCGCAACTGCCGTTTCCCTACCCTTAACGACCTCTACACAGTACCCGGCGGCAATCCCGACTTGAAACAGGAACATGGATGGAACTACGACGCAGGCCTTGAGTGTGATTTCAAGCTGCACGACCGCTGGCATCTGGCGGCTTCGGCCAACTGGTTTGATTCTTATATAAGCGACTGGATTCTGTGGCTGCCATCGCCCAAGGGCTATTACGTGCCCCGAAATATCAATGAGGTACACGCCTATGGCATAGAGAGCCGTATGGGTGCCGAGTTCACGCCCGGCAACGGATGGACTTTCGGCCTTACAACACACTACACATGGTCGGCCTCGATAAACAGGTCGTCGTACATAGGCGGCGACGGCGACAAGAGTGTAGGCAAACAACTGCCGTACATTCCGCGACATTCGGCATCGGCCATAGCCCGAATAAGTTGGAAAGGCTGGACACTGGCCTATAAATGGCAATGCTACTCCGAGCGCTATACCATGTCGAGCAACGAACACTCACTGTCGGGCCACCTGCCGGCCTACAGCGTGAGCAATATTAATCTTGAAAAGTCATTCAGTGTATTGGGTACAGGGTGCATGGCCAAGCTGGCCGTAAACAATCTGCTCGACGCCGACTATCAGACGGTACTGTCGCGCCCCATGCCCGGCATCAACTTCGAGGCCTTCCTCAGCGTGAATTTCTAAGAGCTTGTTTAACAACAAGCTCTAAAATCTTCGGCTATGAAACGGGCCACCGCGTCTTCGGTATTAGGTCCTATCACCTTGTGAGCTATAGCCTTTACCTCGGGCAGAGCATTGCCCACGGCCACAGCCACATCGGCCATTCTGAGCATGGGTATGTCGTTGAGGTTGTCGCCAAAGGCCACCACACGGTCGGCGCCAAGATGTTTCTTAAGCTCTGCTATACCGGCAGCCTTCGACACCCCGGGTGCGAATATCTCGAGCAGCCACAGGTCGGGCAGATAGGTGTCTTTGTAATACGATATGTAGCAATCTGAAAGCGAACGCAGATGCTCGGCCACATTCACTATCACTTCCTTGGGACCCATGCCGAAGAAAAGCACCAGCCGGTGATATGACTCTTCGGGACATTTCTCAAACAGATGGAATGTTTTCAGACGCAGGTTGCGGCGCAGATTTATAAATACGCGCTCGGCATCGGTTATCTCGCGACGCGAATGGTAGACATCGAGATGCGAATTGTCGCGCAGCACATAGCAGAACGGATGAAAGTCATATTTCTGAAATACATCAAGCATAAGCACCACATCGCTGTGGGGCAGCAGGTGCATGCCCTCGAAGCACTCGCCGCTGCGGCTCCACATGGTGGCGCCGGTCATTACCACCAGGTCGTCGGCGGTTCGGATGCCTGAAAGTATATTTTCTACTGTGGCAGGGGTGCGGGCGGTGGCCACGCTTATGGTGGCGCCTTCGTCGGTCAGACTGCTGATTATCTCGGCACTACGGGCCGACACATTGCCTTCGTTATCGAGCAATGTTCCGTCCATATCGGTTATATAAAGTGTTTTCACAATGCAAAGTTAATTATTTTTTTAGTATTTTTGCAGCCTTATTGAGTATGTATATATGAAACGATTAGGATATTGGATAGAGGCCATGCGTCTGCGCACCCTGCCGGTGTCGGTGGCCGGGGTGCTTATGGCTATCACTTGGAATGCCGTAAACAACAATTTCAACGCCGTGCCGGCTGTGATATGCCTGTGTTTTGCCGTGCTGGCACAGATAGCCTCTAACTTCGCCAATGAATACTTCGACTACAAAGCCGGACGCGACCGCCCCGGACGCGAGGGACCACGCCGCGGTGTCACCGAGGGCGAAATCTCACCCGCAGCCATGAAAAAAGCCATCTACATCACTCTTGGACTGGCCGGGTGCCTGGGTCTGAGCCTTGTGGGTTGGGGCGGCTGGTGGCTGCTGGCCGTAGGCGCATTCATCGCCATAGGAGTATTTGCATACAGTGCCGGCCCCTACCCGCTCTCCACTCACGGCTGGGGCGAAGTGGGCGTGGTGTTTTTCTTCGGCCTTATCCCTGTTAATTTCACATATTACGTACAGACCTTGCAGTGGGACGCCGGTGTGATGCTGTCGTCGCTCGCCATAGGACTGATGGGAGCCAATGTACTGATAGTTAACAACTACCGCGACGTTGAAGACGACCGCCGCGTGTGCAAGCGCACCTTGTGTGTGCGCTTCGGCCGCCGGGCCATGCTCATGCTATATGCGGCCGATGCAGTGGCCGGCGCGGCCATGCTGATGCCCCTGCTGCCGCGCATAGGATACGTATATCTGTGTGTGCCTGCCTTTTATCTGGCAGGCTGCATGGCCGTAATACGCAATATGACCCGACGCGAGGGAGCAGCCCTCACCCCCATGCTCGGCGCCACATCCATGCTCATGTTCGGCGTGTCACTGCTGTCGCTGATACTGGCTCTGATATAAAAATCCGGCAGCCATCCGACAATAAATCCGACCTCACGACAGTGTGGGCCGGAATTGCTATTTTAAATTTTAAATTCTAAATTTTTAATCTTATTCTTTTCTATCTTCGTCGCAGCTGTATGCTCCGGCGCTTTTCTTACAATACCATTTAACGGCATCTTTCAGCATTCTGAACATAATCAATTAGTTTTTTAAGTTATATATAATTATAACAGCACAGGACAAAAATTGTTTAATAACATAGTTTAATAACACTGCCTAAAAACTTGTGATGATTTCCATGCCATTTTCTTGCTTAACCGACCGCTAATTACTATTTTTGGGAACTTGAAAAACACATTTTGACTAAACTCTAATTCCCGGAAAAGAAATGATTATCGGCATTCCCAAAGAAATTAAAAACAATGAAAACCGCGTGGGCATGACCCCCGCCGGCGTTAAGGAACTGGTTCAGCATGGCCACCAAGTGTACGTACAGCACACAGCCGGCCAAGGCTCCGGATTCTCCGATGAGGAGTATACCGCAGTCGGCGCTAAAATCCTGCCCACTATCGAGGAGGTATATGCCATCGCCGAAATGATTATAAAGGTGAAAGAACCCATCGAGCCCGAATATCCGTTGGTGAAGAAGGGGCAGCTGCTGTTCACATATTTCCACTTTGCCAGCGAGCTGGCACTCACCGAGGCCATGCTCAACTCGGGCGCTACCTGCATAGCCTACGAAACCGTGGTTGGCCGTCAGGGCGGACTGCCCCTGCTCATTCCCATGAGCGAGGTTGCCGGACGCATGAGCGTGCAGGAAGGCGCTCAGTTCCTCGAAAAGCCCAAAGGCGGCAAGGGAATACTGCTCGGCGGTGTGCCGGGCGTGAAGCCCGCCAAGGTGCTCATTCTGGGCGGTGGTGTGGTAGGCCGCAATGCAGCCCTGATGGCTGCCGGACTCGGTGCAGATGTCACCATCACCGATATCTCGCTCCCCACCCTGCGTCATCTCGCCGAGGTGATGCCCCGCAATGTCAAGACCCTCTTCTCATCGCGCCACAACATAGAGATGGAGCTCCCGACCGTTGACCTCGTTATAGGCTCGGTACTCGTACCCGGTGCAAAGGCGCCCCACCTCATCACCCGCGACATGCTCAAGCTCATGCGCCCGGGCACCGTGATGGTAGACGTGGCCATTGACCAGGGCGGATGCTTCGAAACCTCACACCCCACCACTCACTCCGAACCCACATTTGTGGTAGACGACATACTGCACTACGCAGTGGCCAATATACCCGGAGCAGTGCCCTTCACCTCCACACTGGCCCTCACCAACGCCACGCTGCCCTACGCCCTGCGACTGGCCGATATGGGATGGCGCCAAGCATGCAAAGCCGACCCCGGCCTGGCCGAAGGCGTAAACATCGTAGACGGTAAAATCACCTTCAAAGGCGTGGCCGAAGCATGGAACATGCCCTACACCCCACTGGAACTCTAACAACCGGTATAAGCACATAAACGACAAGGCAGCCCAATCGCGAGCTGCCTTGTTGTTTATCTCTTGATCATCACCCTATAAACCGTTGGGACCTTTTGTTTTTTACTATTTTTTGGGGAGGTAGGATTTTGGATTGAAGTTTGCGTGGTTTTTTATTTTTATTTTGCTACCTTTGTAATGTGGGTGGTTGAGGGTATGCTATAAAACCCAACGTAGCTGCAGTCTCACGACGCAGCTACGTTAGATATAAACCAATCATTATCACATTTCTTACAATGGAAAAAGCAAATTTTCACGTTTGTATAATATAAACATCGCCGGGGTGCATACGGTTCATCAAACCCACTGTTTTTTACAAAAAAATTTCGTCCATGCTTACCATCTATAAGGCTTCGGCCGGTTCCGGAAAGACGTATACTCTTGCATACGAGTATATTAAACTGTTGCTCGGTATAAAAATCGAGGACGGAAACGGCGCGTATTATGTGCTGAATCATAAGAATTATCTCAACGGCGCGCCGTCCAACCGCAATGCACACAGGCGCATTCTGGCCATTACGTTCACCAACAAGGCCACCGCCGAGATGAAGTCGCGCATAATAAAGCAGCTCGAGGCTCTGACGCATGTGCCCGAGTCGGACGACCCGCGCGATGATGCCGAGTATGCGGCCAAGCTGATGGCCGACTTCGGTTGCAGGCGCGACGAGCTGCAGCACGTGGCTCTGAGGGCGCTCAGGAGTCTGCTCAACGACTACGGCCAGTTTAATGTAAGCACTATCGACGCTTTTTTCCAGACCATACTGCGCAGCTTTGCCCGCGAGATCGACCGCCAGGGCGACTACCGGCTCGAGCTGGAGGAGTCTACGGTAATCGGGCAGGCCGTGGCCATGATGTTTGACGAGCTCAACACGGGCTATTCATCCGACGATGTGGCCGTAACCGAGGGCTGGCTCGACAAGATTGCCATGGAGCGCGTGGCCGGCGGCGACGACTTCAATCCGTTCAACAGCCACAGCCGCATGTACCGCCAGATAATCGCCAACCTGAAGAAGGTGTATAACGACCGCTTTCTGGCGCATGAGGCCGAGATGTATGAATATCTTGCCGACCGCAGCCGTCTGAGCCGCTTTGAATCGTGGCTCCGATCATCGCTCGACAGCATTGAGGCCGAGGAAGCCGTAGTGGCTGATTCGGTGGAATTGAATCCCGGTCTCGACCGGTATGTGAACGACCTGATCTCTAAAATCAAAATTCTGCACGGGCTTAAGAAAAAAGAAATCAAGAATTACAGCTCCAACAAGAGCGCGATGAAGCTACACGACGCTCAGCCGGGCACTATCTCTAAAAAGAATGCCACGGTTGACGAGGACCTGTACTTCAGATGGTTCGAAAAACTGGAACGCCTGAGCGACCGCCGCGAACGCTACAGCGAGATGCTCAGCCAAACCAACACCCTGCTGGCTTTTGTCCACATACGCCGATATATCGACCGTTATCGTGTGGACAACAACATGATTCTGATTTCAGATACCAACTCGCTGCTCAGCTCCATTGTCACCGAGAGCGACACTCCGTTTATCTACGAGCGCGTGGGTATGTCGCTCGAAAACTTCCTTATCGACGAGTTTCAGGACACCAGCCGGCAGCAATGGCGCAGCCTGCGGCCTTTGGTAGCCAATTCGGGCATTGATGCCGACAGCCTGATTATAGGCGACGTCAAACAGTCGATTTACCGCTGGCGTGGCGGCGACCCGGCTCTGCTGGCTTCTGAGGTCCAGAACAACGATTTCCCGGCAAGCAGCTTCGTAAAGGGCGACCGCGACGGCGAAAACACCAACTACCGCTCGGCCCACGAGCTGGTGAGGTTCAACAACACCCTTTTCCACTCCATCGCCCAGATTGAACATGTGAGCGGATACGAGGGCGTAGCTCAAAGCCTTGGCCCGAAAAAGACCAAAATTCCGGCATATATAAATATCACTGACCTCGGTGGCGACAAATTCCACAAAATTGCCGAGACTCGCCTGCCCGAGGAGTTCAACGACTCTTTCGACGAGGAAACCAATAAACTCACCGACCGCGATGTGAGCTTGAAGCTGCTGGCCGAATCGATTCTCGACCAGGTTGCCCGCGGTTATCGCTTCAACGAAATCGCTATCCTGTGCCGCGGCAACAAGACCTTGGTCGACATTGCCGAATATCTGGTAAGGGAATATCCACAAATCAAGATTGTGAGCGACGAGGCGCTGCTGCTGTGCAACAATCCGGCCGTAAAGCTTATCATCAGCATGCTCGAGATTATCGACAAGAGCTTTGGCGCGCCAGACTCAGCGGCAGATGAATCCTCTGCCGAAGTTCCATCACCGCTCGACAAGTCTACCTGCGCTCCCGACTCCGATGCCGAGGCGGCACGTCGGCGACGCACTGCAGCACGTCGCCGCAAAGCAATGCTCATCGACAGTTTCAACTACTACATGGCCCACGGCAAATCGGTGGAAGAGGCCATGCTGATGGCAGTTGAAAGCTCTCGACGCGCAGTAAACAACGACTCAGCCGGCCCCGGGCTCATTGATGTCAATGAATCGGATGACCACAGCCTTGAGAAAGACCTCGAACGCATACGCCTGCTTGCGCCGGCCACCCTTTCGGGCATGGTAGAAGCCATAATATCTGTGAAATTCACCGAGCAGCAACGCATGGACGCAATGCCCTATCTCACGGCTTTCATCGACTTCGTGGATGATTTCTCCACCGACAATATCCCATCTATCCACTCCTTCCTCAACTACTGGCACGACAACGAACGCGCCGTGTCAATCATCGGCGGCGAGAATGTCGACGCCGTAGCCATGATGACCGTACACAAGGCCAAGGGGCTCGAATGGCCCTGCGTGCACATACCGTTCATGAACTGGCGACTTGAGGGAGCTGCATCGCCCGGATGGTACGAGATGGACCGTTGCACCGAAATTCCGGCCGATATACGACCGCCGCTGATGTACATCACCCCTTCCGAGGCATTTCAGGCCGATGACAGCCCCTTTGCCGCACAGATCAATGCCGAGCTCAACGAACAGAAAAACGACAATCTCAACGTGGCCTACGTTGCATTCACGCGTGCCGGTCGTGAGCTAAACATCCACATGATGGATATAAAGAAAAGCAAACGTTTTTCAATGGCCGATGCCATGCGCCAATTGTTTGCCATGCCATGCGCCCTGCCTCAGTCTGATCTGTTCACCGACCTCTCGGCTTGCGTTGACGACGATGGCAACTACCGCTTCGGGACGCCCACCACGCCGATACGCGAAAACAAGACTGAAACAATACCTGCGCTCCCATCGCCGGGCATGAGCATTTCATTCAATCCCCTCAACAAGCGTCTCACACGCCTTTCAGACCTCACCGCTCCCGACGATCATCCCGACGACCCCGATATAGGTAACAACGTCCGCAAGATTGAAACTACCGAGCTTACCGCAGATTCACCTGTAAACGTGGCAGCGCGCCACGGCATTATACTACACTCCATACTGTCGCAGATGGTCACACTCGACGATCTCGACCACGCCATAGCCTACCACACGCGCGACTACAGCCACAGTGAACTTGCCGAATATCGCCGCGAGTTAGAACGTGCATTCGAAATAGGCGGCGAGCAGGCACGCTCATGGTTTTCGGCTGACAACCTGCGAGTGCTCAACGAGCAGCCCGTTTTCAACGCCGTAGACGGCCTTAATAACCGTCTCGACCGCATTGTATGGACTCCCGATGGCCGCGTGATAGTGATCGACTACAAATTCACCACCACCGAAAAAGAAGAACACATAGCACAGGTGAGAGAATATATCAAAATGCTCAGCTCAGCCCTCGACCAACCCGTATCAGGCTACCTGTGGTACCCCACCCTGGGCCACATAAGGCAGGTATAAAGTTTTGTCAAAAAAAAACAATGTCAGACAAGTCAGACCTTTTGTCAGACGAGTCAGACCGGTCCGACTTGTCCGACACGACCGACTATAAAAAAATTAAGCCCCGGCAGAATTTCTTCTGTCGGGGCTTGATAGG
>CAJUKX010000041.1 GCA_910586975.1 uncultured Muribaculaceae bacterium
AAATGACAATCCTTCTCAAATCCTGCGACAAATAAATTTAAACAGTTTCTAAGAGTGAGGATTCATGGGATATTTTTGGCAGTTGGTTTAAAATTGATGTTAATCGCCGAGTTTTTCACTAATTTTGCAATATGAAAACCAATCCCCGCACTCGCCGTCTTGAATCACTGATTTACGTAGGTATATGGACGGTAGGAATGGCACTGTTCATTCTCGAAAACATACGTATTCGCAGCTACTCGGGCGAGCCCTTGTTTGATACCGGCTCTGTCGTGCGCATGATTGCGCGCTTGTCGCCGTTTCTGCTGTTGTTTGTTGTCAACAATTATGCGCTTGTGCCACGGCTGCTGTTCCGCAACCGCCTCGGCCGCTATCTTATCGCTGCTTGCGTACTGCTGGGCGCTGTATGGATGCTGCAATACGCATTCTTCTCGGTGGAGATGGCCAAGGTAATCCCTGCGCCCGAGCCGCTGCATCCGGGGCCGCGTCCGCTGTTGCCCATGCCTTTATTTATAGATCTTATGTTAGACTTGCTGCTGCTGGGCATCAATCTGGTTATAGCACTCATATTTCAGCGCATTGACGATACTCTTGAGCGTGAATCGCTGCTTAAAGCCAACGCCGAGAACCAACTCACCTACCTCAAGGCTCAGATAAATCCTCATTTCTATCTCAACATGCTCAACAATATCCACGGTATGATAGAGATAAACGCCACGAGTGCCCAGGATATGGTAATGGAGATGTCGCATCTGATGCGCTACATGCTCTACGACAGCTCAGAGCAACGAATTGCCCTGGTGGCCGAAATCGGTTTTCTGCGCAACTACATCAGCCTTATGCGCCGCCGCTATCTTCCCGACAAGGTGCGTATATCCGAACAATTTCCTGCCGATACCGAATGTGCCCGAATCAAGGTGCCTCCGCTGCTTTTTCTTGTATTCATAGAAAATGCGTTCAAACACGGCATAAGCTACAGCGAGGAGTCTTTCATCTCTGTAAACATCAGCGTTTCCGGCGGCTTCGTTGAATTCAGGTGTCTCAACAGCACCCATTCACACACAGGCCACAGCACACAAGGGGGCCTTGGCCTTGCCAACGTGCGCCGTCGTCTTGAGCTGATATACGGCGACCGTTTCAAGCTTGACACCCGCGCGACCAACGATTCATACTTAGCCAACCTCATCATTCCTGCCTATGACCCTGCAAACTCTCATAATTGACGACGAGCCTATAGCACTCGAAAAACTGCGCAACTATGCGCTCAAAGTACCTTATATTGAGCTAAGGGGCGCATGTTGTTGTGCGAGCGAAGCCATAAGCATAATGGCCGATACTCATATCGACCTTATATTCACAGATATAGACATGCCCGACCTCAGCGGCATGGAGTTGATGATGTCGTTGCCCGATCCTCCTATGGTGGTATTCACCACGGCCTACGCACAGTATGCCGTCGACAGCTACCGTCTGTCGGCCGTCGACTACCTGCTCAAACCTTACAGCTTTGTTGATTTTCAGCGTGCCGCCGCCCGCGCCCTGCAACGAGCCACCACAAGCAACCCCGAGCCTGAGCGAGCCTCAGACTCACTGTTTGTGAAAGTAGACTATCGGTATATACGCATTTCCACCGCATCAATCCGCTACATAAAAGGCTACGGCGAGTACTTGCAGATATTTGTCAAAGAATCGTCGTCGCCATTGCTCACCCTAAGTTCATTCGCCACAATATCAGATAAGTTACCGTCAAATTTCGTGCAGGTACACCGCTCATATATAGTCAATATGGATTGTGTGGAACAGATAATAAGAGGGCGCATTGTCATGGACCCGGATACCTACATTCCGGTTGGCGACAGCTACAAAGCCGCATTAAACAGCTTCCTGCAACACCACTCGGTCGGGGCTGCAAAGCGTTCAGACAGTTGAGTTACCACAAGCGGTTGGTAGAACGATAAGGGCAGTTGGTTGAACTTTTTTGGCCACTGCCCCTTTCTGTTTTTAAATTTGCTTCAGAAATTAATTTTAAAGAGTTATATGAAGCAAATCTTCACAGCAGGCATCATATTAGCAGCCACAGTAACAGCCGCGGCCGATGTCTGGACTTACGAAAACTGCGTAGACTACGCACGCGCCCACAACATCAACCTGCAGAAGACTCGCCTTGCCGAAACCACCGCCGAGGCCGACCTCGACGAAGCCAAGGCTCAATGGCAACCTTCGCTTGACTTCGCCACCACGCAGGGGCTGTCCAACTCTCCATGGACCGAGGGTGACAAAAACACTTATAGCAGCTCATACGGGCTGAATGCGTCGTGGACTGTATGGAATGGCGGACAGCGCGAGAACACCATTCGCCGCAACCGCCTGCAATCACAAATCAGCCGCCTTAATACCGATGATGCCCTGCGCACTCTCGAAACCGACCTGCTGCAAGTGTACCTCAACCTCTTGTACGCACGCGAGTCGGTAGGTATCTACGAGGATGCCCTGCGACTCAGCACCGCTCAGGCCGATCGTACACAGCAACTGATGGAGGCCGGACGCGCATCAAGCGTTGATTATGCTCAGATGCGCTCGCAGCAAGAGCAGGACAACTATGCTTTGGTCAATGCCCGAGGTACATACGACACTCGTCGCATGGAGCTAAAGAAGCTGCTCGAACTAAGCATCGAGGCCGACATAGAACCGGCCGACGTAGAGTGGACAGCCGAGCAGGTGCTGGCTGCACTCCCTCCAATAGACGAAAGCTATCGCCTGGCACTCTCCACCGACCTGCAATTGCGCAGCCTTGAACTTGCCGATGAAAGTGCCGGCCTCGACATTGCCATAGCCCGCAGCGGAGCACTGCCGCGCATAGCTCTCACTGCCGGCGTGGGGACGGGTTACAATGCACCGGGTGGCGCTTTCGGCACATCGCTCAAGCGCAACATCAGCGAGTCGGTAGGACTCACCGTTTCAGTACCCATTTTCGACAACCGCAAAACCAAGTCGGCCGTGATACGTGCAGAAGTGCAGCAGCTCAACGCTCAACTCGACATTGACCAACGCAACACCGACCTGGCACAGCTCGTTGAGAACTGGTACATCGACACCCGCTCGGCTCAATCGCGCTACACTGCCGCCGAGCAGCAGCTCGAATCGGCACAGCTGAGCGAGAAGCTGACTTCAGAGCAGTTCGACCTCGGCTTGGTCAACACTGTTGAGCTGCTTACCGCACACAACGACCTGACCAACGCACGCCACTCACTGATACAGGCCAAATACATGGCCATGCTCGGACAAAAAATGATACAATATTACCGCACAGCCAAAATATCGCTACAATGAAACACTTAAGCATACTCATCGCCGGCGCTCTGATGCTATGCACCGCCGCCTGCTCCAAGAATGCAGCAGTCACACTCGAGACCGTAAAGGCCGAGGTAGGTGAACTTTCCGAAACCGTGACAGCTACCGGCACTGTTGAATCCGTCACATCGGTAGATGTAGGTACACAGGTCACAGGCATAATTGACAAGTTATATGCCGACTACAATACCGTGGTAACCAAGGGCCAGCTGATAGCCGAAATAGAAAAGACTTTGCTCGAAGCCGACCTCCGCAGTGCCGAGGCAAACGTGCAGTCTGCCAAATACACGTATGAATTCAACCTCACCAACTACAAACGCGACAAGGCTCTGCACGACAAACAACTCATAAGCGACTATGAGTTCCAGACATCACAGAAAGAATACGAAGTAAGCAAAGCCACTTACGACAAAGCCGTGGCCGACCGCGTACGCGCAGCCAAAAATCTGAACTATGCTGAAATCTACTCGCCAATCGACGGCATAGTCATCTCGCGCGAGGTGGAAGTGGGACAGACCGTGGTATCGAGCATGAACGTGGCTAACCTCTACACCATAGCCGACCTCGACAACATGCAGGTGATAGGTAATGTGGACGAAGCCGACATAGGCAGCGTGAAACCCGGCCAGCGAGTAACCTTCTCGGTAGATGCTTACCCCGATGATATTTTTGAAGGCTCGGTGACGCAGGTGCGCCTCAGCCCCACAACCGAAAGCAACGTGGTAACATACGAGGTGGTGGTAGCGACCGCTAATCCCGACCACAAACTTATCCCCGGTCTTACAGCCAACCTCACCATTTACGTACTGAGCGAGCAGAACGCCCTGTTGCTGCCGGCCAAGGCTTTTACTTTCAGACCGCAGGAATTCCCCGAATCTAAAGATCTGCCACAGCCCGGCGAAGCCATTGACCACTCCACGCTTGCCGCCGACGAAAAGACCGTATGGGTGGTTGACGGATCGCGCCTTGTATGCACCAAAGTACGCACCGGCACATCCAACGGCTTCATGACAAGAATCCTGAGCGGTCTGCAGGCCGGAGCCACAGTGGCTACAGACTACAATGAATCAAGCGCACCGGCCAACTCAGAAGAGATGAGCAGCCCCTTCGCACCCAAGCCCCCGCAAGCCAACAAAAAGAAATAACAGCCCGTTATGAGTGAAAAAAAAGAAATAATCCGCGTGGAACGTCTGCGCCGGGAGTTCATGGTGGGTGGCGAGAAAGTCAAAGCCCTGCGAGGCATATCATTCAGCATCAGCGAGGGCGAATTCGTCACAATCATGGGTACATCCGGCTCGGGCAAGTCAACACTGCTCAACATACTGGGCTGCCTTGACACTCCCAGCTCGGGAGAATATCTGCTCGACGGCGTTTCAGTGCAGTCAATGAGCAAAAACCGACGGGCCATAACACGCAACCGCAAGATAGGATTCGTGTTTCAGAACTATAACCTCCTGCCCAAGACAACGGCCATAGAAAACGTGGAGCTGCCACTGCTCTACAACTCTACCGTTTCGTCAGCCGAGCGCCGCAAGCGTGCAATATCGGCTCTCGAAGCCGTGGGCTTGCACGAACGCCTTTACCATAAGAGCAACCAGATGTCGGGCGGACAGCAGCAGCGTGTGGCCATAGCTCGCGCTCTTGTCAACGATCCGGTTATAATCCTTGCCGATGAGGCCACCGGCAACCTCGACACACGCACATCATTCAGCATTCTCACCCTCTTCCAGGAATTGCACGCTCGCGGACGCACAATTATCTTCGTGACACACAACCCGGAACTGGCCGCCTACTCATCGCGCAACATAGTTCTGCGCGACGGCAAGATAATATCCGACACACTCAACCAATGTCCATTTTCTGCACGCGAGGCCTTCGAAGCCCTGCCAAACGACAACGACTGATATGAACATAGCCAATTTACTTAAAATAGCCCTTAAAGCGCTTGTCAACAACAAGCTGCGATGCTTCCTCACTATGTTGGGCATCATCATAGGCGTGGCATCGGTCATCACAATGTTGGCCATAGGACAAGGCTCCAAGGACAGCATCAAGGCCCAGATATCCGAGATGGGGTCCAATATGATAATGATTCACCCCGGCAACATGCAGCGCGGTGGCGTAAGACAGAGCGCCGACGACATGCAGACCCTCGAGGTAAGCGACTACGAAGCCCTGCAACAGCTCGACGGTGTGGCCGCCATATCTCCATCTGTCAACACCGGAGGTCAGCTGGTGAACGGCAACAACAACTATCCGTCAACCATATACGGTGTAACCCCCGACTTTCTCGAAATACGCAAGTTGAAGGTGGACGAAGGCTCATTATTCACCGAGCACGACATCCACACTGCTGCCAAAGTATGTATCCTCGGCCGCACGGTAGTCGAGAATCTCTTTCCCGACGGTACCGATCCCGTGGGACGCGTGGTTAGATTCGGTTCCATCCCCCTCACTGTAGTAGGCGTCCTCGAACCTAAGGGTACAAACTCAATGGGCCAGGACCAGGACGACGTGGTAATTGCCCCCTACACCACCGTGATGAAGCGAATGCTCGCAATCGACTACATACAGGGCATATTTATAAGTGCCGTAGACGAAAATCAAACCGAACAGACAATAGATGCCATAACAGCCACCCTGCGCGAGCGCCACAAGCTCAAGGATAATGCCGACAACGACTTCGAGATACGTTCTCAGCAAGAACTCAGCGAGATGATGAGCTCGACCAGCGAAATGATGACGGTACTCCTTGCTTGCATAGCCGGCATATCGCTGCTTGTGGGCGGCATAGGAATCATGAACATCATGTATGTGTCGGTAACTGAGCGTACGCGCGAGATAGGCCTGCGCATGTCTATCGGCGCACGTGGCATCGACATTCTCTCTCAATTTCTTATTGAGGCTGTAATCATCAGCGTAACGGGCGGTGTCATCGGCATTCTGCTCGGGCTGCTTGCATCGTGGCTTGTGACAGCCCTGGCTCATTGGCCGGTATCGGTGCAGATTTACTCGGTAGGGCTCTCGTTTGTGGTATGCACAGTCACAGGAGTGTTCTTCGGTTGGTATCCTGCCAAGAAAGCCGCCAACCTCGACCCGATAGAGGCTATACGCTACGAATAACAGAAATTATAAAGCAATATAGTGGTATTGTTGTAAACCTCAACTCACTCCGCCTGAAGACTTCCGAGAGTGAGTTGAGGTTTTTTAGTTTTTACGTATCGTTTTTTTACCAAAGTGCAACCTTCATTCCTCCGGCCGACAATTCGGCAGGTATTCCCAAAGCCTTGAAAGCCCTGGCAATAGTGCTGAATGTAAGGTTGCGCCCACTTTCAATCTTAGAGATCTGTGCACGTTGCACCCCCATCCTTTCACCCAATTCCTCTTGTGTAAGGTCTTGTTGCAAGCGAGCTTGCTTTATAGCCTCACCAATATGATATGCCTTAATTTCAACTTGAAGGGATTCCTCGTACGCATCACGACGTGGAGTGCCAACTTCCCCTATGTATTTATCTTCAAGTTCTTCAAGTGTTGCGTATTTATTTGCCATAATCTTAGTTTTTCTTTTCGTTGAAATAATCTTTCATAATCGACTTTGCGTGTTCTATTTCACTTTTGGGAGTCTTTTGCTGTTTCTTCTTGAAACCATGAGTGGCTACAACAAGAGTCTCTTCTTCCTTATCCCAGAACGCAAATAGTCGATAGGCTATTCCCATATATTCCGTTCTGAATTCCCAAATGGGAGTGTCTCCGAGTTTTTTGAATAATCTTACATCTTTGATACCTCCACGAACCTTTCGGATATTATAGAGGACTTTCTCTCTTACGTTGTCAGGTAGGGAGTCAAGAAACTCTATCGCCTCTGACAGCACTATTAACCGAAAGAATTGTTTATCCATATCATTTAGAATTACTTTGCAAATATAGCAATTCCGTTCCAAATATGGAAACAATAAGTAAAATATATTTGTTCGGTTTAATTATTTAAACGTAAAAAATAAGAAACCTCAACTCACTACACCGGAAGATTTCGGAGAGTGAATTGAGTTTTTTACATCCCACATTCAGAGAGGAATATGGCGGAGTATCTGCCATTATTCCGCGTGAAATCTTCTTGTTAATACGAGACGGCGTCCAACCGATAAATACCGAACCAAAACCGAACCAAAACCGAACCAAAACCGAACAGAAAAATCGAATTTTAGAATTGATAAAATCTAATCCGCAGGTTAGCAGGGTTGAGTTGTCTGTACAATTAGGATTGCATAAGAGCAGTGTGCAACGACGACTTGATTCTCTTGTAAAAGAAGGTAGATTGCGCCACATAGGCCCTACAAATGGCGGCTCATGGGAGGTGATTGAATAGCTTTTCTACTGAATTTTCTGCAGATGATTTAACTCGGCTCCCAATTCTACTTCTAACATAACGTTACTATTGTAAACCTCAACTCACTACACCGGAAGACTTCCGAGAGTGAGCTGAGTTTTTTTAGTTTTTACGTTTTTTCTTTTTATTACATGTATCGGCTATGGGGCAGTCGCAGCAGCCGGGGTCTTGTTTGCTGCGGCGTATATGCCGGATAATGCCGATTACTGCGGCTATCAGAATTATGGCTACTATAACGGCCTGAATTGTTTCGCTCATAACAGTTTCTTAGAATTGGAGGCCGTTGTGAAAAACGACCTCCGAACTTTTATTTCTCTACCACAGGTATCAGATAATGCCTGCGGTTGGGTTTATGGTCTATACTCCACTGGTCTACTACTATGTGAGGGTCGAGCGCAGTGATTGTGAATGTATGTTTGCCCGGCGCGAGCGACGGCAGCTCAAGTTTGCGCAGAGCCTGGCCACGCAGAACATTCAGTTTCCAACGTTCTGAACGGAACGGTTCCTTGAGGTCGAATTCTACCGGAGCGCCGCCATCTACACTCACACTGTAGCGCACATTCCCGTTGTCGTTTGGCTGGGTAGGGACAAGTGCTGTAGTGAGTACGGGAGTCTTCACTGTATCAGCCAGTTCAAATTGGTAGGTAAGTGATGAGTTCTTGTCAAGCTCAACGGCGCGGTTGCTGTGGCCGAGCATATCTACAATACGGTTGTTGCCCTTTGAGGATACAAAATCGCAGGCATTTCCGGCAATCACACCATCGGTTTTAAGAGCGTGCTTAGACCCGGCGTTGCCCTTGGCAAGATACTCTGCCACCTCGGCATCTGAGAGCAGTGTGGGCAACGAGGGCGCTGACATAGCCGGCAGATCGCGCGGACGCATATTCATCGAGTTCTTCCACTTGCCGCCACTCATGGTATTGTTGTAATAATCGGTGAGTTGACGTATATTCTGATAAGCGGCCTGACTCTTGGCTGCGGCCAGCTCCATACCGGACTTGTTTGCCGAGATATCTCCCCTTGTTCCACCCTTTGCAAATGAACGGGCACGCTGTGCTTCGAGCATTTTAACAGCATGGTTGGCAGCAGAAAGCACAGGATATTTCACAGCTGCGAAGTATGCATCGGCCAGTTGGGGATCAATAAGCTTTTCGGCTTCCTCTACGGCACTTGCCACCTCGCTGAAGTCTTCCATATAACGATCGGCCTCGCTGCCAAACTCGCTGAAACTGAATTCGGTATCTGTCACGGGGCTTAGACCGCGATTGTAATATCTCTTGTCAAGTTCAACCTGAGTCCAACCCATGAATTCAGGGCGGCGCTTACCGCTGAGGTTATAGAACTTGCGCATCGCCGGATAAAGCTTGTCGGCGGCGGCCTTGCCAAAGTTTACGGTCAACCAATCCTGCAGGTGTTTACCTACGTTTTCAGATTCCACACCGTCGATATTCCAAGCCATGTCGAGGAATAGTTCGAGGTCGTAAGCTGCAACCTTGGGGTCATGCACGTTGGCAATCCACAGCTTGCGCACGTTGTGGTCGTAGGCATTGCGCATCTCGTTATATATGAGGCCGGGCTGGGTAGTTGTCAGCCAAAGATAATCATGCGGACGGCCCCAGTAGCTCAGATGATAGTAGACACCGGCTCCACCGGGGCGTTTCTGTTCTTGCTCGTTTGACAGTCGGGTTATATATCCGTAGTTGTCGTCGCACCACATCAGAGTGACGTATTCGGGCACTTTCAAACCCTTCTCGTAAAGTTCGAGAACCTCCTTGTAAGGTACGAACACCTGCATCTGACGGGCAGGGTCGCCTATATGCTCGCGTATGAGTGTCTGCTGGTCGTCTATCACCTGCTGCAGGGCGTCGAACTTCTCCTGCGGAGTCTTCACACCCTCCATCGAGCCGTCGTGAATGCCACGCATGCCTATGGTGAACATATTGCCGCCACTTGAATTCTTCACTTCATCAAGTCGTTCGGCCCAATAATTCTTTACGGCGTCCTTATTTGTAATGTAGTTATAGGCACCACGCTTTTTCACATCCCACTCGCCCACGTTGTTGCGGAGCAAGGGTTCGCAATGCGATGAGCCTACAGCTATACCGCAACTGTCGGCTACCAATTTATTATCGGGATTCTTGAAAAAAGCCTCTGTGCCTTCGTGCATGGCAGGCCATACGGCGTTGGCGCGCAGACGCATCAGCAGCTTGAATATTTCCTTGTTTGTACGCGGTCCTATAACTCCGAATTTGCCTTTTTCGAAATTGGTATAACTCCAGGGGCGCGATGACCAGTCTTCGTCGTTGAGAAAAATGCCGCGGTATTCAACCGATGCACCCTGTGTGGTGCTGTAATCGTCGGGCAACTCGAGTTTCGACTTTTTCTGCGGCTTCACATCGCCCCACCATATCCAAGGGCTCACACCGGCCTTGCGCGACAGTTCGAGCAGGCCGTATGCCGTACCGCGGCCATTAGCTCCGGTCACGTATATCTTGCCGTTATTTACAGTAATATTGAATCCGTCGGTAAGAGCTGCAACTTCATCCACCGGCACCCCTATCTTAGTGAGTTTGTTCTTCTGCGACTTTGAGGCACGGTCGAGCTGAGTGAGCACTATAGTAGAATTCGAAACCTTGGCTCTGCGGGCAGTGTGGCCTGTAACTTCTTCCATATCCGAGGCAAACATGTCCATCGCGGTTCCTACCACGAGGTCGTATTTAGTGTCGGTCGAATAAGTTACCGGGGCTGAGCCGTCGTACCACACCATATCGGCCATCGACATCATAGGGCAGGCCGACAATAAGAGTGCTGCAACACAGGATTTGATTTTACTATTGTTCATTAATCTATCGTGATTTAAGGTTTTTATTTGAATGTAGTGCAAAGTTATCCATTATTTATGAGTTTTCATTGCACTGACTCAAGATTTATGTCGCAAAATTATTATACATATATCTAATGCAATTATATATAAATCCACATTTACCTGTAAATATGTACATGCCTTTACAAGCTAAATCCATTTATAGCAGTTTTGAATATTTTTCATGCACCGACCAAACCAAAACAAATCTCGGTTTGTTAACAATTCATAATACATTCATCATGAAATTCTCTTTGCCATTTGTTTCTTTTTTATTGTTATTGTCGCATTGTGCTTATGCTCAAAGTTCGCTTAATGATCTTGCCACAAGGCTTGATTCTACCGAGTGTTACAGGGCAAGGGCTACCTACGAGGTGCTCTTGCCCAACGCTGAGCTACCCGTGACATACAATTTAGACCTGATGAGTTATACCACCCGTACTGACTCTCTATCGCCCTGCGACTATATGGTGGGATGGCAACCCGTGCTCAAAGACAGCACTACGGCCTTAAACGGATTTGCGGCTTACTTCAGCGGCAATTTCTTCCGTTTTCAGGGTGGCAAACTCTCGGAGTATCATGTGGCGGAAAACTCAGCGCCATTCGCTCCAAGAGGTTCTTCAAACCTCGGCGTGCAGTTCAAGGAACAGTTTGCCGCCCTATTGCCTCAGCTCCTTTCAAAAGAAATTAAAACCATAGCCACCGACTCAACTTATAAATATACGTTTAATACCGACCGAAGCGGTTATATACTCAAAGGCTCGCGTGAGGTGCGGGGTTACACTACAGCTGAATTCACCTATCGTTTCGATAAGCAGGGCATGCCTGTGGCCAAGGAGGTCACCACTAATCCCGGCCAGATGGGCGAGCAAATCATAACCGTGAACTATAAATCGGCACCGGCCGGAGCCTCATGCTTCAATCTCACTGAGCAGAAGCTGATAGAGCTGTACCCCGACATATTTGAGAAATATCGCATGAATTCCTTCACCCTCGACAACTTGCGTGGCGAGCCACTGCCGTCGTTCGCGGTAAATACGCTCAGCCGCAAGCGCTTCAGCCATGTGCGTGGCGAGGGACTCGACAACATAACCGTGATTGCCGTGCTCGACAACTCGGTAGACGCCACGGCCGATGTGGTTTCAGACCTCAGAAAAGCAATGGATGCCCTGCCCTACTCTGCCACCCTGGTACTGGCATTTGTCAACAAGGATATTGATTCGATAACCGAAACCGTCGAATCAGAACGCCCCGGCGAGATGGTACTTGTAAGCGCGCGGTCGCTGGCTCGCGACTGCGGAGTGGTTAACTTCCCCTCGATACTTTTCTGCCGTCCCGACGGCACCGTAGCCGACATTCACATAGGCCGCAACAATATGCTTCGTGACATTGTTATTCAGAAAGCCGCATTGGCAAGATAAAATACATTTTTTAATTAAATCATGGAAACAGTATATTTCAAGGGCACACCCTTCCACACCTACGGAACTGTGCCCGAAGCAGGTAGCAAAGCTCCCGACTTCAAACTCGTGACAAAAGACCTTCAAGAAGTTACCCTGGCCGATTTTGCCGGCAAGAAGCTCGTACTCAATGTTTTCCCCAGCCTCGACACCCCTGTATGCGCTGCCTCAGTGCGCCGCTTCAATCAGGAAGCCGCCAAGCTCGACGACGTGGCCGTGCTTTGCGTTTCGATGGACCTCCCATTTGCCATGGCTCGCTTCTGCACTGTAGAAGGTCTCGACAAGGTGATGGCTGCATCTGCCTTCCGTTCGCCTGAATTTGCACACAACTACGGCCTGCAGATTATCGACGGTCCTCTGGCCGGACTGCTTGCGCGCTGCGTGCTCATCATCGACGAAAACGGCAAGGTAATCTACCGCGACCTCGTAAACGAAATCACCAACGAACCCGATTACGAAGCTGCCATCAACACTCTCAAAGCCTGACATAACCCAATGTCATAAAAATTGCCCGAAGGCCTGCTGGCTTCCGGGCAATTTTTTATGAGTGTGGATAAATTACATTACGTTGGGTTCGGGACCATACTGGTTGGGGTGCTCCTGGCTGGGCTGGATCATCCAGATAAGAAGAATGATTGCACCTACAATGGGGATTAATGCGAGGAACAGCCACCAGCCGCTACGGCCTGTATCGTGAAGTCGGCGCACTGCCAGTCCGAGTCCGGGCAGAAGCAATGCAAGCGATACTACACCGCTCATTATCAACTCAACTGTTTGGCTGAAGCTGAATACCAAGCTTATCACTGCGCTGAGGATGAAGTTAAAAAGTACGAACCACCAGTATTCCGAGCGCGACGAGCGACCCTCGAAGTTACAGTAGTTCTGCTGCAGAGCCATCTTTACGGCTTCAACAAAAGTTACTTGTCTTTGATTCATGTGTGTGAATTTTAATTTTTGATTATTGCAAATTTAGCCATTCCTCAGCATACAACCAAATTTTAGCGCCCTAAGTTTAAAATTTTATCACGGAAAACCATGATTTTTTAGTTAATTATACTTAATTACGTTAATTATTGTTGTATAAACAATAGTTTAGCACTACATTTGTTAAAAATCACAACCAAATCAAATACATTATGAACATTTCTTTAGGACTGGTGCTGAATCAAACATTCAACACCGCAATCAAAAACATCCCCTCCATTTTGGGGGCTGCGCTGCTATGGGTAATCACTATATGGGTTCCGTACATCAACGTTGGTACTACCATCGCTTTGTTCTACGGGATGCCTCTCGAACTCAGCCGCGGCAAAGTGATGAATCCCACAGCCATCTTCGATGGTAAATATCGCAAATACATGGGCGAATTCTTCTCCTGTATCGGCCTGATGGGTCTGTCAATCATCCCGGCTCTGTTTTTCATGATAGTTCCGGCCATCATCATAGGTATAGGCTGGACGTTTGCCCTGCTACTGCTGGTTGACCACGAGATGAATCCCGCCGAGGCAATGACCAAATCAACTCAATACACCTACGGATACAAGTGGATGATATTCTTCTCCACACTGGCTATATACATCATATATTTCGTAGGAGCCATGATACTGGGATGGATTGCCGGTGCTATCAATGTAGGCTTCATTTCATTCATTGTATTCCTTTTCATCATAGCTCTGGGTGCCACATTGAGTGTGGCTCTGCAAGGCGTGCTGTATCGTATGCTCGTTCTTAAGAATTAATCAAATCCTATAAGAAACTGTTTAAATTTATTTGTCGCAGGATTTGAGAAGGATTGTCATTTGGATTTTTGATATTGATGATGGAGTTTAGTGGCTCCTAAATGACTGAATCCATATCTAAAATACATTGACAAGACTCTCAAAGACAAGATAAAATAAATTTTATACAGTTTCTTCCTCTGCGCGGCCCGGCTCAACAGTCGGGTCGCGTCACTTTTTTCGCCTATTTTGCCGCTTGTTGGTGTTTTTTTTGTAATTTTGCAGTCTATGAGCGAAAACTTTAAATCCGTTTACAGGCTCGGAGCCGAAGATGGCTTGCTGCTTGCACCGGTGCTGGCGGCGGTCTGCCTGTGTATGGGCGCATCTGTTTACTATCCCATGATGTTTTTGCCCACGATGGTGCTGATGGCGGGGGTGCCGGTGATTACCTTCATCACCCAGAAGCGCACATTCTCGCGCCAGCTTCAGTCGCCTACACTCTCGGCCTTGTGGCTCCAGGGCATTTGCATGTTTTTCTTTGCATCGCTCATCATGGGGCTTGTGGTCTACGGTGCCCTGCGGTGGATGTGGCCGGGATTTATCAACGACCAGGTCGATCTGGTTGTGAGCATATACGGCGCGTCATCCGACCCCGACATCACCACTCTCGTCAAGGGCATAGAGCGGGCACGCGACTCTCATTCGTTGCCCTCGCCCATCGACGTAACCCTTGAGCTGATGTACATGGTGGTTTTCACCGGCTCGCTGCTCTCGCTCGTATCGGGGCTGATTGTAAGGGCAACCGGCCGACACAACCACAGCAATAAACCGCCTCATTTTAATCCCGACAACTAATTCACACAATGGATATTTCGATTGTAGTACCTCTGTATAACGAAGCCGAATCGCTGCCCGAACTCGCATCTTGGATCGAACGGGTGATGAACGAAAACAATTTTTCTTACGAAGTGATTTTTGTGAACGACGGCTCCACCGACGATTCGTGGAAAGTAATCAAACAGCTATCGGCCAAGAATCCCGCATTCCACGGTGTGGCTTTCCGCCGCAACTATGGCAAGAGCCCCGCCCTCAACACCGGCTTTGCCCGCGCCAAGGGTGATGTGGTCATAACCATGGATGCCGACCTGCAGGATTCGCCCGACGAGATTCCCGAGCTCTACCGCATGATCACCGCCGAGGGCTACGATCTGGTTTCGGGCTACAAGCAGAAGCGCTACGACCCCCTCTCGAAAACCATTCCCACGAAGCTTTTCAACGCCACCGCACGCAAGGTTACGGGAATCAACAATCTGCACGACTTCAACTGCGGCCTTAAGGCATACCGCAACAAAGTGGTGAAGCACATAGAGATATACGGCGACATGCACCGCTACATACCCTACCTGGCAAAGCTCGCAGGCTTCAACCGCATTGGCGAGAAAGTGGTGCACCACCAGGCACGCAAGTATGGCAAGACCAAGTTTGGGCTCGACCGCTTTGTTAACGGCTACCTCGACCTTGGCACCCTGTGGTTTACGGGCAAGTTCGGCGGCAAGCCCATGCACTTCTTCGGGCTGCTGGGCTCGCTGATGTTCATCCTCGGCTTCATAGCCGTGGCAGTGGTGGGATTCGGCAAACTATGGGACATGTACCACGGCAATCCCTACATACTCGTCACCGAGTCGCCCTACTTCTATCTGGCTCTCACACTGATGATCATAGGCTGCCAGCTTTTCCTTGCCGGATTTGTGGGTGAACTGGTGGCCCGCAACTCGCAGCGCCGCAACGATTACGAAATTGACGAAGAATTATGACCAACGATCTCAACTTATACAGCTCGCTGATGCAGGTGATGGCCGAGCGCTACTCCTGCCGCGACTACGACACCCTCCGTGCCCCGGGCCGCGACCTTATTGATGCCGTGCTCGATGCCGCCCGCATTGCCCCCTCGGCCTGCAACCGCCAGCCCTGGCGATTCATGGTAGTCGAGGGCGAGCACGCCCGCAGCATAATCAGCCGTGCCTACGACCGCGCATGGATTGCCACCGCGCCGGCTTTCATCATAGCCTTGGGCGACCACTCAGCCGCATGGCATCGCCCCTGCGACGGCAAAGACCACACCGATGTGGATGTATCAATAGCCGTGGAGCATATATGTCTGGCCGCCGCATCGCTGGGCCTTGGCACTTGCTGGGTATGCAATTTCGACCCCAAGGTCATAGCCGAGGCTTTCTCGCTCGAACCATCATTGGAGCCTGTAGCCATCATTCCCATAGGCTATCCGGCGGCCGATGCCAAGGTGCCCGCAAAGTCGCGCAAACAGCTCGACGAAATTGTCATTAAGGGGGACGATTGATGCGCAGGATTCTCGGCATATCACTACTTACGGCACTTGTGTTGGCCGGATGCAACTCGGCCGGATGCCTTGACAACGGCAGCACCCTGCCGCTGGCCAAGTTTTACTCAAGCGCCACAGCCGCGGCCGTAGCCATCGACTCGCTGCAGATTCAGGGAATCGGTGCGCCCGGCGACTCAATACTCGTGCAGGCCGGCAGCGCCACATCGCAGGCCTACATGCCCTTGAGGCCCGATCAGCCCTCTACATCGTGGGTTTTCAGCTACAAACAGGGCATTCTGGCCAATCCGGCCTTCAACGACACCCTCACTTTCACCTATCAGACCATACCATACTTTGCCTCAGAGGAATGTGGAGCCATGTACATCTACCGCATAGAGAGCCTTACCCACACCACTCACCTCATCGACTCGGTATTGCTCACCGACCAGCTCTTCACCAACGTTGAGGCCGAACGTATCAAGATATACTTCCGCACGGCTCAGGAGGAGCCTTCACGATGAAGTCAACCCGCGTCATGAGATCCCTGATACTGGCATCGGCCGTAGCTGTGGCCGCCGGCGCGCTGTGGGCCGACGATGCTCCCGCCAAGCCCAAGCGCCACATATCGCCGGTCAACAACGCCGCATCGCAGACCCAGGCAATCAATGAGACCAAGGACGACACCTCGCGCATCAACGCCGCCTTCCGTGCCCGCTCATCGCACGTGGTGCGCGAAAACGGTACAATCCTCTACATCGACTCCCTTACCGGCGAGGAGTGGATAGACTCAACCACCCTCATCAAGGTACCGAAGATGAAATATCCGCTCATCATGGACGCTACCGTGGGCGTTGACCTGTGGAATCCGGCCATGAGGGCTTTCGGGCAGAAACATGGCCTTGTAGGTTTTTGGGCCGACGTAAACCTGCACAACCGCTACTTCCCGGCCTTCGAGGCCGGTCTCGGGCAGGCCAAGAGCACCCCGGCAGCGCAAAATTTCACCTATTCCTCGCCCATGAGCGTTTACTTCAAGATAGGTATAGACTACAACTTCCTCTACAACTCCAATCCCGACTACAAATGGTTTGTGGGAGCGCGCTACGGCTTTGCGCCCTTCAAGTGGGGACTGCCGTCGGCAACTCCCGCGCCCGGCTATTGGGGCGACCTGCCCGGCTTCACACTGCCCGACCAGAGTGCTACAGCCGGATGGATGGAGTTCAGCGTGGGACTGCGTGTAAAACTGTGGAAAAACATCTCGGCCGGCTGGCGACTGATATTCCACTCGCTGATTCACGAAAGCAAGAACGAGCACGGCAAGCCTTGGTACATACCCGGCTACGGCACCCGCGGCCAGAGCATCACCGGTTCGTTCAGCCTGTCGTACACACTGCCCCTGAAAGGACGCCGCGACATGGCCGCCGATGCAGCCGTCGACACCACCTCATCTGAAATAACCGGCGAATCGCTCGATTTCCCCGCCCCCAATCCTCTCGACACCGTTTACAACGAAAGCTTCCATCTGGAATCTTGATGCGGGTGAGAACATCAATTCCGTAATATGGCATCCGCAGGAAGCCATATTCCATGGAGCGAATCCGTATACATCAGCATTTTATCAAGCGCAAGCCTAAGGCTGACGCTTCAAGAAAAAGGGGCTGTCTAACAAGTTTAGGCAGCCTCTCTTTTGTGTGGTTCATCAAC
>CAJUKX010000042.1 GCA_910586975.1 uncultured Muribaculaceae bacterium
CATCTACCTGCAGATCGCGCTCATCATGCTTATCGGTCTTCTGGCCAAGAACGCCATCCTTATCGTTGAGTTCGCCCTCGAACGCCGACTCACCGGTATGAGCATCTTCAACGCAGCCGTAGCCGGCGCCGCCGCCCGTCTGCGTCCTATCCTCATGACATCGCTCGCCATGGTTATCGGTCTTCTGCCCATGATGCTGGCCAGCGGTGTAGGTGCCAACGGTAACCGTGCCCTCGGTACCGGCTCGGTAGGCGGTATGCTCATCGGTATGGTGCTTCAGGTACTTGTGGTGCCCGCACTGTTCTGCGTATTCCAGGCTATTCAGGAAAAGATCTCGCCCATCAAGTGGCAGAACGAAGAAAAGCATGGTAATATTGAAAACGAAATCGAACAATACGCCCGATAATCCCATTACTGAATCCTCGCCCCGGAGCACTCGCTCCGGCGGCTCATGGATTCATCTTTAAACAATTAAGATATGAAACTGATTAAGATCGCACTGGTTATCGGACTCACCGCCTCACTTTCCAGTTGCCATATATACAAGAAATACGAGACTCCTACCTCTACAGCCATCACCAAGGAGTATGCCGAGGCCCTGAAGCAGCCCACCGATTCTACAGCATTCGGCAACCTCGCATGGCAGGATGTATTCACCGATCCCATCCTGGTAGATCTCATCAACCGCGCCCTGGTGGCCAACACCGACCTGCGCAACGCCCAACTCAATGTTGAAGCCGCCCAGGCCCAGCTGCTCGGCGCCAAGCTTGCCTACCTGCCCTCGCTGGCCATCGCACCCAACGGTGCCGGCTCGCGCTTCGGCAACCGCTACACCGACGGCAGCTGGTCGTGGAGCTATCAGCTCCCCGCCCAGGCTTCTTGGGAGGTAGACATATTCGGCAAGCTCCTCAACTCAAAGCGCGGAGCCAAAGCCGCCCTGCTGCAGAGCGAGGCATACGCCCAGGCCGTACGCTCGCAGATAATCTCGGCCGTCGCCACTACCTACTACACTCTCGCTTCAGTTAAGCAGCAGCTCTCACTCTCGCGCAACACCTCGGCCCTGTGGCTCGAAACCGTTGAAAAGATGCGCGACCTCAAACTGGCCGGACGCACCAACGAGGCCGGTGTGATGCAGAGCGAAGCCAACTACTACAACATTCTTGGCTCTATCACCGACCTTGAAGCATCTGTAGACCGCCTCAACAACACAATGTCGCTCCTGCTCAACACCATGCCGCAGGAATGGGCTGTAAGCGAGAACGCCGTGCTGCTGGCTCCTGAAAACGCCCGCAACGGCGTGGCTATGGCTACTCTGGCCGCACGTCCCGACGTAGCCGCCGCTGAACAGTCGCTGGCTCAGGCATACTACGCCACCAACTCGGCCCGCGCCGCTTTCTATCCCGGCCTTACCATCTCGGTTAACGGCGGTTTCACCAACGCGCTTGGCTCGGCCATCCTCAACCCCGGCGACTGGTTTGTACAGCTGGCCGGCTCACTGGTGGCACCCATCTTCTCGCGCGGTCGCAACATCGCAAACCTTAAGGCAGCCAAAGCTTCGCAGCAAAAGGCCATGAACTCGTTTGAGTACACCCTTATGAACGCTGCCGCCGAGGTATCAGACGCTCTCACCGTATATCAGAAGAGTCAGGAAAAATCGGTATTCCTCGACAAGCAGGTAGAAGACCTGTCAAAGGCTGTTGATATGACCCAGGACCTCTTCACCTATTCAAACGGCGATGTAAACTACCTCAACGTTATCACCGCACAGCAGAGCCTGCTCAGCGCCCAGATCTCGCGCATAGCATGCTCGCAGGCTGCAAGCCTTGCCGTAATTAACCTCTATCAGTCGATGGGCGGCGGCAGATAATTATGTGACAGAAATTCGTTATATTTACGAAAAATATGGAAGCAAGCGCTAAAAAAGTGCTTGCTTCTTTGTTTATTTAGATTTTTTATACTACATTTGCTTTCAATCAATATAACCCTGATTGAATAAAAACCTAATCTGATATAACATGATAAGCCCTCTTGCATACGTCGATCCCGCAGCCAAGCTCGGCCAAGACGTCATAATCCATCCATTCGCTTTCATTGACAAGAATGTTGAAATAGGCGATCGTTGCGAAATCATGCCTTACGCCTCTATCATGAAGGGCGCCCGCCTTGGCAAGAATACCAAAGTTTATCAAGGTGCCATAGTCAGCGCCGACCCGCAAGACTTCCGTTGGAAGGGCGATGAAACCTATTGCTACGTAGGCGACAATGTGGTTATACGCGAGCATGTGATCATAAACCGCGGCATACACCCCGATGCCGGCACTCGTATCGACAATAACTGCGCCATCATGGCAAACTCACACATAGGACACGACTCGCACATAGCTCCATACTGCGTGCTGGGCAACGGCGTTACCATTGCGGGCGATGTCAAGGTGGAGCACGGCACCATTCTGTCGTCAAACGTTATACTGCACGAGGATGTGCATGTAGGCTCATACGTTCTGATCAAGGGCGGCTGCCGCATCTCGTCTAACGTACCCCCATACATCATCATTGCACACAACCCGGCATCATATTATGGTGTGAACGCCATAATTCTGGGCAAGCACGCCGGATTCACTCCCGAGCAGATAGACGATATAGCCAAGGCTTACCGCCACATATACCAGTCGTCGACCTCGCTGTTCAACGCCATGCGCCGCATCGAGACCGATATCGAGGCCAGCGACCACCGCGACGAGATACTGCGCTTCATACGTGAGTGCAACTCGCGCATCGTGGCAAACCGCATCGAAGAATAAGCTGAAACTCTCATATAATTAATAAAGAAAGACTCTGCAACGGCAGCTTTGCGACTGCCCTTGCAGAGTCCTTCTTTTTAAGGATAAATAATGTAAAATGTATTACATATCTTCGATAACGTAATCATCTACAGTTACGTCAAACTTAATCTTGTCGAGTACGTCAGGATTGTTGATGGCGATGTTGTAGATATATTCATGACCCTGTTCCCAAGATTTAACCTTATCGGAAGTGGTGGGATAAACTATGCGGCCACAATCGGTTTCGGGCACGAGCATGTATGCAGGTGTATGGCTGTTAGGCCACAGTTTCGCGCCACTGGCGGTGTCGTAGATTTCGCAGTCAACCTGAATATAGGTACCGGCATAGTCGTCGCCCACGAGGCTTACATCGGTAAGGGGCTGCGGAATCACATAATTGTAGTTAAGGTTGCCCTCGGTGTAGTCGGTGGGTACCGAAGTAAGGGTTACCTGATCCTCAGCACCTATGGCATAGAATACCAAAGGCTTGTTGAGAGCCTTGTACTTGGTCCATGTGCCCTTGACATCGGGAGTCGAGGCCAGAGTGGATTCATTAGGGAAGTTGAATGTACCCTGCAGATAGACGTTGCAGAGCGAGATGTGATTAACCTTCACAGTGATGCGCTGATTGGTACTGCTCATCATCACCTTTACACGCGCCAAGGCGTGGCGGAAGTTAAGCAGCACAGGAGCCGCCTGCTGTTTAACACCGGTTTTTACCGAGTAAAGCAGGTCTACATTACCGGGGCTCTGGTAATCGGGAATATTGCCGCCCTCCATTCCTTTGATATCAGGCGAGTTTGTGATATCAGGGCTGAACGCATAGAAGTTCACAGGTTCCACGGGCCAGTAGGCTTCGGGCGAATATGTCCAGCTGCCACCGGTCTTGGTAACGGTAGCTCCGTCGATCAGTGTGCTACCCTCTGTGAAGGCATACACCACGAATTTGTTCAAAGTGGCTGTAGTGGTAGGTTCTGTACGCGAGCCGTTGGGTGTAACAGCACTGAAGTTGATGACGCTGCCGTCAACAGGAGCATCCATCTTTTCGTCGCTGCTACATGATGCGAATGCGACAGACATGCCCAGCATGCCAAGAGTAATTAATTTGATGTTCATAATTTTTCTGTGTGTTTTTTATGTGTTTACAGTTCTATTTTCTTGGTTATTTTATCTATTATAAAGAAAACATATTTTAACCGTTAATGTTTATCACAACCGTGGTCCAGCCGTCAACATTAACATCAAAAGCGCCTGTATCGGCCGGATCAGACACTTCGAGCTTAAGGCCGCGCAGCTCCACGTGCACATTCAGCGGGTCGGGAGCACGGCGCACCTGGTCTGTGACGTTGAATTCGTAGTTGAATTTGCGGCCGTCGGTAAGCTGCACCAGCAGCGACAGCACATTGTCGGTGTCGGGCTGCAGCGGCAGACCAAATGTTATGAAATTTCCCGATATCGAGGTATCAGACGCCTTGACAGCCTTGGAGGGCAATACCGAGGGATAATCGCCTGCAGCACCGGTGGCAAGGTTGAGCGAGCCTGCAAGGCCACCAAACATCGCACTCATCTGCTTCACTCCGGCCAAATTCTCCACATCGTGGATTATGAAACTGTAGCGAGCCGTAAGCTGACGCTGGTGCACGGTGAGCACCTTGGCCGACGACGTCACCGGCTCGGAATTCTCGGCGGTGAGATAGCTCAACATATTGTCGGCAAGGTCAACACGGGGATATGAACATCCCCACATCATATCGGGACACTTCACCAGAGGTTGCTCACTCAGAGCCATACGCTGCGGCAATGCTGCCGTAGCTGTATCTCCGGCAATATTGAATGCCATACGCTCAGCGGCGTCGGTATAGGCCACATAGCCGCTGTAGCCGTCGCCCTCTTTGAATCTTACGTTATAGGTATCGTCGTTATAGCTCAAGAAACTGTATGAGCCGTGCAGCAGGTTCACACCGCCGGCTTCGCGACTCGGAAAGTCATATCGCCAAGTGGCTCCGCCATCGTCCGGAAAAAATAAATATGCCATACCCTCGGGGGCGGCATCAGGCGCCGCTTTCCAATCATTGACTATTGTAAGCTGATTGTCGGGCGGACAATTATCATACTCATAAATAAAATTACAGGACGACAGCCCGAGCATAATCCCGGGTAGCAACAACATTACTATCAGTCTGCACTTGGATGACATATTTTATCAACAAACAAAACAGACGTATGTTTATCAAATATCTGTTCAACCCCAATGTACCGACAGCAAGACAGTAAAAATTCCAACAAGGATGTCATATTCTTGGGAGCGTAATCCGGTGAGTGACGCAGTTGCCTATGCCGCATCCTTGCCGGATGCCACTCATTATGTCCGCTTTCCGGGCATGCCCTCGCTACGCTCGTGCATACCGCGGTTACTGTATTTGCAGACATCCTCAACCGGATGTCACATTACGATACTCTATGTCTATTCATACTCCATAGACAGACGTTTTCGGGAAGATGGCTTCCGCCAAGGAAGCCTGTCACACCGTAACCCGGTATGCACAAGCGCAGGCGTAGCCGTAGCGCAGGGCATGCCGGGTAGGTAAACGGTCACATGATGGCATCCGGTAGGATGCAGTATAGGCAACCCTACCCACAGAGTAGAAACCGAGCAACCACTCTATACGTGTTATCGGGAATATGACATCCGCCAAGGATGTCTGTAAACTCGTAGCCGCGGTATGCACGCGCGTAGGTGAAACCGAAGCGTGGGCATGCCCGGTAAGTGTGCCCACAACGTAAAGGCATTCGCAGAAAGCCGATTATATATGCAGGTTATATACCTATGCTTCATAGACGGCTTCCTCCGGATGCCAATATCTTATGCGGACTGCCTACCGTGCATGTCCTCCCTACGGTCGTACATACACGGCTACTAGCTCACAGGCCTCCTACGGATGCCATATTCTTGGGAACGTAATCCGGTGGGTGACGCAGTTGCCTATGCCGCATCCTTGCCGGATGCCACTCCTTATGGCCGCTTTCCGGGCATGCCCTCGCTACGCTCGTGCATACCGCGGTTACTGTATTTGCAGACATCCTCAACCGGATGTCACATTCCGATATTCGGTATCTAACCATCCTCCATAGACGGCTACCTGCCGTCCCACGTTTTCGGGAAGATGGCTTCCGTCAAGGAAGCCTGCCACACCGTAACCCGGTATGCACGAGCGCAAGCGTAGCCGTAGCACAGGGCATGCCGGGTAGGTAAACGGTCACGTGGTGGCATCCGACAGGATGCGGTATAGGCAACCCGGTGCACAGTGCATAAGCCTTATCGGGAATGTGATATCCGCCACGTGGTATCGGAAATTTTTAGAAGACACCCTTGGATATAAGAAACGAGACTGCCTTGACCTTGATTGTCCGGCAGTCTCGTTTTATAATATTATTTCAAGTCGTCTTATTGATGACGGGGTCCGCGGGGACCACGGTCGCCACCTTCGCGGCGGGGTCCGCGGTTTTCGCGACGTTCACCGCCTTCGGGGCGTTCGCGACGGGGTGCGCGTTCGCGGCGCTGGGGTTCTACGTAGCCTTCGGGCTTGGGCAGAAGGGCGCGCATTGACAGACGGAACTTGCCGGTCTTCTTGTCAACCTCGATGAGCTTGACTTCAACCTGGTCGCCTTCTTTGAGGCCGCTGGCGGCCATATCTTCAAGACGATCCCATGAAATTTCTGAGATGTGGAGCAGACCATCGCGGTTGGGCATGAATTCAACGAATGCACCGAAGTCCATGATGTTGCGCACGGTACCGTGGTAGGTCTTGCCTTCTTCGGGAAGCTCAACAATGGCGTTGATGAGTTCAAGTGCCTTGTCGATAGAAGCCTTGTTGGCAGCAGCCACTTCGATGTAACCGCCTTCGGGAATTTCGTCGATGGAAACGGTAGCACCGCTGGCTTCCTGAATACCCTGGATAACTTTTCCGCCCGGGCCAATGACTGCACCGATAAGCTCTTTGGGAATGAGCATGGTGACAATGCGGGGTACGTGGGGCTTGTAGTCTTCGCGGGGAGCGGGAATGGTTTCGTTGATGATGTTGAGGATGTGGAGACGTCCGTCGCGGGCCTGCATGAGGGCCTTTTCGAGGATTTCGTAGCTAAGGCCGTCGCACTTGATGTCCATCTGTGTGGCGGTGATACCGTCTTTGGTACCGGTAACCTTGAAGTCCATATCGCCCAGGTGGTCTTCATCGCCCAGGATGTCGCTGAGGATGGCATACTTGCTGCCGTCGCTTATCAGACCCATGGCTATACCTGCAACAGGCTTCTTCATCTTCACACCTGCATCGAGCAGGGCAAGAGTGCCGGCACATACTGTGGCCATTGAAGACGAACCGTTTGATTCAAGTATATCGCTCACAATGCGGCATACGTAGGGGAAGTCTTCGGGGAACATGCTCTTGAGGGCGCGGTGTGCGAGGTTGCCGTGACCGATTTCACGACGGCCTACGCCGCGTACCGGACGAGCTTCGCCGGTTGAGAAGGGGGGGAAGTTGTAGTGGAGAAGGAAGCGTTCGCGACCCTGCATGAGTACTTCGTCGAGAATCTTTTCGTCGAGCTTTGTACCGAGGGTAACAGTAGCGAGCGACTGAGTCTCACCGCGGGTGAATACAGCCGATCCGTGGGGGCCGGGCAGATAGTCGACCTCGCACCAGATGGGACGGATTTCGGTGGTCTTGCGGCCGTCGAGACGTATGCCTTCGTCAAGCACGCAGCGGCGCATGGCTTCTTTTTCCACATCGTGGTAGTAGCGCTTCACCAGAGGAGTCTTCTCGTCGCGTTCTTCTTCGGGGATTGATTCGATATAATCGTTGCAGATTTTTTCGAAAGCTTCGATGCGCCAGTGCTTGTCGGCCGAGCCGGTCTTGGCAATTGCATAAGCCTTGTCGTAGCACTTGTCGTGAACGTCCTGACGGAGTTCTTCATCGTTCACCTCGTGGCAATATTCGCGTTTCACGGTCTTGCCGGCGGCTTCGGCCAGTTCGAGCTGCACCTTGCACTGCTCCTTGATGGCATCGTGGGCAGCCTTGAGGGCGCCGAGCAGGTCGGCCTCGCTCACTTCGTTCATTTCGCCTTCCACCATCATGATGTTGTCGTAGGTGGCGCCGACCATGAGTTCCATGTCGGCCTTTTCGAGCTGTTCGAAGTTGGGGTTGATGACATATTCACCATTAATGCGGGCCACGCGCACCTCAGAGATAGGACCGTTGAAGGGTATATCAGAGCAAGCGATGGCAGCAGAAGCAGCAAGACCTGCAAGGGCATCGGGCATTTCAATGCCGTCGGCCGAATACATGGTGATGTTTACGAATGTATCTGCGTGATAATTGTCGGGGAAAAGGGGACGGAGCACGCGGTCAACCAGACGTGAGGTAAGAATTTCGTAATCGCTGGCACGGCCTTCGCGCTTAAGGAAACCACCGGGGAAACGACCGTTGGATGAAAATTTCTCTTTGTATTCTACTGTCAGAGGCATGAAGTCAACACCTTCGCCTGCTTCCTTGGCCGAAACAACAGTGGCCAGCAGCATGGTGTTGCCCATGCGAAGTTCTACCGCTCCATCGGCTTGCTTTGCAAGTTTCCCGGTCTCCAATGTGATGGTACGACCGTCAGCAAGCGTGATGGTTTTTTTAACTGGATTCATATAAGCTTATATAATAATTGTGTTTTCTTGTCGATAAATCGTGCAAAGATACAAAAATAATTCTACATATGCAAATCATAATCACACCCCCATTTCATGTCATACACCACACCGGTTTGCAGGTGTCAGGGCTTGTATTTTTCTTCAAGCTCGTGCATGGGGATGGTGACGAAGCTGCGCAGGTGTGCCCGGGGGTGAGGCAGGATAAGGCGCGGGGTGTTGAGGGTGATGGAGTCGATGTCGATGATGTCGATGTCGATGGGGCGGTCGCGGTATGTGCCATCGGGGTTGCGATGCGGCGCCCCCTGCCCTACTTGCTGTTCCACTTGCTGCGTGATGTCGAGCATGGCGTGCGGATCCATGACCGCGTCGGTAATGATCATCAACCCTATGTTGAGAAATGGGTTGGGCGAGTCGAACCCCCACGGCTCGGATTCTATGTAGTCAGACCTATATACGGTAGCGGCACATGGCAGACTATGGGATAAAAGAGCGATCGCCCGCTCTATAAGAGCATGGCGATCGCCTGTATTTGAACCTATGTTCAGGTGTATTTTAGACATCAGAGCGATGTGCGGGCTACTTCCACTTCTTCAAAGCCTTCGACGAAGTCGCCTACCTTGATATCGTTGTAGCCTGCGATTGACAGACCGCAATCGTAGCCTGAGGTAACTTCCTTGACGTCGTCCTTGAAGCGCTTGAGCGAACCGAGCTCGCCGGTGTAGCGCACGATACCGTCGCGTATGAGGCGCACGCGGTTGCCTCGCTTGAGCTTGCCTTCGCGCACGATGGCGCCGGCAATGGTGCCCACCTTGGAGATGTGGTAGGTTTCGAGCACTTCGGCCGAACCGGTGATTTCTTCCTTGATTTCGGGAGCGAGCATACCGGCCATAGCGTCTTTCACTTCTTCGATTGCCTGATAGATCACCGAGTACAGACGTATCTGTATGCCCTTGGCCTCGGCTGTGCGACGGGCGGCGATAGAGGGACGCACCTGGAAGCCCACGATGATGGTGTGGTCGTCGGCCGATGCGAGCACAACGTCGCTCTCTGAGATTTCACCCACAGCCTTGTGGATGACGTTAACCTGGATTTCCTCGGTAGAGAGCTTGATAAGCGAGTCAGACAGAGCTTCGATAGAGCCGTCCACGTCGCCCTTGACGATGATGTTGAGCTCGTGGAAGTTGCCCAGAGCCTTGCGTCGTGCAAGTTCTTCGAGGGTAAGGCCCACCTGGGTGCGCAGACCCTGCTCGCGCTGGAGCTGTTCGCGCTTGGATGCGATTTCGCGGGCTTCCTGTTCGGTTTCGAGCACGTTGAATGTATCGCCGGCCTGGGGCGCGCCGTTAAGGCCGAGAATCAGAGCCGGAACGGCGGGGCCTGCTTCCTTGATACGCTGGTTGCGCTCGTTGAACATGGCCTTTACACGACCGAAGTGGTTGCCGGCGAGCACGATGTCGCCCACGCGCAGTGTGCCGTTCTGCACCAGTACGTTTGCCACATAACCGCGGCCCTTGTCGAGCGACGATTCGATGATTGTACCTACGGCGCGGCGGTTGGGGTTGGCCTTGAGTTCGAGGAGTTCGGCTTCGAGCAGCACTTTTTCCATGAGCTCTTCCACACCTATACCCTTCTTGGCCGAGATGTCCTGGCTCTGGTACTTACCTCCCCAGTCTTCCACGAGGTAGTTCATGGCGGCCAGTTCTTCCTTGATCTTGTCGGGATTGGCGTGGGGCTTGTCTATCTTGTTGATTGCGAAAATCATGGGCACACCGGCGGCAGCGGCGTGGTTGATGGCTTCAACGGTCTGGGGCATCACGTTGTCGTCGGCGGCAACTATGATGATACAGAGGTCGGTAACCTTGGCACCACGGGCACGCATGGCGGTGAACGCTTCGTGACCGGGAGTGTCGAGGAAGGTGATGTGACGGCCGTCGGGCAGAGTCACCGAGTACGAACCGATGTGCTGTGTGATACCGCCGGCCTCGCCTGCAATAACGTTGGCCTTGCGGATATAGTCGAGCAGCGAGGTCTTACCATGGTCTACGTGACCCATGACGGTGACGATGGGCGGACGAGCCACGAGGTCTTCCTCAGAGTCTTCCTCTTCGTGAATGGCGTCGGCTACTTCGGCCGATACGTATTCGGTGGTGAAGCCAAATTCGTCGGCCACGATGTTGATGGTCTCGGCATCGAGACGCTGGTTGATAGATACCATCACACCGAGGTTCATACATGTGGCGATAACCTGATTGACAGGCACATCCATCATGATGGCGAGGTCGTTGGCGGTTACAAACTCGGTGAGTTTGAGTACGCGGCTTTCGGCTGATTCGGCTTCGAAGGCTTCGCGCTGACGCTCAGATGCGGCCTCACGTTTTTCCTTACGCCACTTGGCGCCTTTTTTCAGACCTTTTTCCTTGGCTGTAAGGCGTGCAAGTGTTTCCTTAACCTGCTTCTGTACGTCTTCTTCGGTGACTTCGGGAGCGGGAGCCGGACGGCGCTGCTGTCCGCGGCCGCCGCGATTGTTGTTATTGCCTCCGCGACCCTGGCCATGGTTGTTGTTGCCACCACGGCCCTGACCGTTGTTGTTTCCACCGTTGCCATCGCCGCCTTTGCGACCCTGGCCGTTGTTTTCGCCGGCGGCTTTTCCGGCCTTTTCAATGTCGACCTTGTCTTTGCCGATGCGCTGACGCTTTTTGCGTCCCTGCTCGTTGTTCTGGCCGGCGGCATTATTCTGCGCGCCGCCTTTACCGTTGCGGCGTTCGTCTTTACCCTTCTTTTTGGGACGGGTAGTCTGGTTGATTGCATCAAGGTCAATTTTACCTACAATGTTGAGCGACACGGCGGGTTTTGGAGTTGAAGGTGCAAAAATTTCAGCTTCCTTCTGTTCCTTGGGTGCGGCGAGTGCTTCGGCTTTGGGTTCAGGTTTCACTTCCGTTTTTGGTTTGGTTTCTGAAATAGGCTGTGCGGTTTTTGACTGTTGTTTAGGCTGTTCGGCCTTAGGAGCTTCGGCTTTTGGAGCGGGAGCCTGTGCGGGCTTCACCTCGGGCTTTGCGGGCTGGGCTTTGGGGGCTTCAGCACGGGCGGGCTCGGTTTTGGGAGCTTCGGGCTTCGGGGCCTCGGCCTTGGGTGCTTCGGCACGGGGGGCAGGCTTGGGAGTCTCGCGGGGCTTGGCCGGCACGGGATTACCATTCTTGTCGAGCTCTATCTTACCGATGATCCTTGGTTTTTGCAATGGCGAATCAGAAGGCACGGTGTTTTGCGCTATACCAGCATCGTCGGCATCAGGAGCTTTAGTTGTTGCAGGGGTGTCGGCAGCCGCACGACGCTGAGTCGCGGGGGCACCGGCGGGTTTGTTCTTTTTATCTTTATCGGACTTGAAATTGCTTACCAGCAGCTCGACGACGTTGTCCTCAACACGTGTGTTGGGACTCTCCTCGATGCTGATGCCTTTATCGCGCAGGAAACTGAACACGGTAGGCAGAGCCAGGTTCAATTCCTTTGCAAGAGTGCTGATTTTTGTTTTCGCCATATATTGCTGTTAAATTAATAATAAAATAAGTTGATGCGGTGGGACCTTTAGAGTTTGTTTAATAACAAGCTCTTATTCTTCAAATTCGGCCTTGAGCACCTTGATCACGTTGTCGACGGTGTCTTCTTCGAGGTCGGCTTCTTCGATGAGCATCTCGCGGGGAGCGTTGAGCACGTTCTTGGCGGTGAGGCAACCGATGTTCTTGAGGGCCTCGATTACCCATTCGTCGATTTCGTCCTTGAATTCGTCGAGATAGATGTCTTCTTCGGCTTCGGTCTCGGTGGCATCGCGGTAAACGTCGATCACATAACCGGTGAGCATTGAAGCGAGCTTGATGTTGAGACCGTTTTTACCGATGGCCAGCGATACTTCCTCGGGCTTGAGGGTAACCTCGGCCTTCTTCTCTTCCTCGTCGATGCGTATTGTGGTGATGCGTGCGGGCGAGAGGGCGCGCTGGATGAAGAGCGACGGATTGGCGGTGAAGGGAATCACGTCGATGTTCTCGTTGCGCAGCTCGTGCACGATGCCGTGTATACGCGAGCCTTTCACGCCTACACATGCGCCTACGGGGTCGATGCGGTCGTCGTAAGACTCAACGGCAATCTTTGCGCGCTCGCCGGGGATGCGGGCAATGGCGCGTATGCTGATAAGACCGTCGTGTATTTCGGGCACTTCAAGCTCGAAAAGGCGGCGCAGGAAGGCGTTGCTTGTGCGCGATACTGTGATCTTGGGGTTGTTGTTCTTGTTGTCGACATTGGCGATTACGGCGCGCACGGTCTCGCCCTTGCGGAAGAAGTCGCCGGGAATCGACTCGCTCTTGGGCAGCAGGAGCTCGTTTTTCTCATCATCGAGCAGCAGGGTCTCGCGCGACCATGTCTGGTACACTTCGCCGCTTACGAGGTCGCCTTCGCGTTCCTTGAACTTGGCATAGATAGCTTCTTTCTGCAGGTCGAGAATCTTTGACTGAAGAGTCTGACGCAGGGTAAGGATGGCACGGCGTCCGAATTTCTCAAAGAAAATTTCCTTGGTGTGTTCCTCGCCCACTTCGGCCTCGGGGTCGTTGTCGGCACGGGCATCGCTCAGCGAAATCTGCAGATTGGGGTTTTCCACCTCACCATCGGGTACTACGGTGAGATTCTGGAAAATCTGCACATCACCCTTGTCGGGGTTGAGAATGACATCGAGATTCTCGTCGGTGCCAAACATCTTTGCGAGCACGTTGCGGAATGATTCTTCGAGCACGCTTATCATTGTGGTCTTGTCGATGTTCTTGAGTTCTTTAAACTCTGCGAACTGTTCGACCATATTGGGGGTTTCCTCTTTCTTTGCCATGGGGAAATGGATGATGGGGTATATTATTTAAAATTTATAACGTATTTCACAGATTTGCAATCGTCGGGGGCCAGGGTGGTATCTACCTCAACGAGAGTCGGACGCTTGGCACCGGGCTCTTTCACCTTGGTGGGTACAGCCACGGTGAAGTCGCCGTTGTCGGCCACCTCTTTCAGTATACCCTTGAACTTGCGGCCGTCGCGGGTGAGTACTTCCACCTCGTTGCCTATATTCTTGAGATACTGTCCGCGCACCTTGAAGGGTGCTGTAAGGCCGGCCGAGCCTACTTCGAGCTCGTAGTCTTCTACATCGCGGTCAAATACCGACTCAATCTTGCGGGTGATGGCGGCGCAGGAGTCTATATCCACGCCGGTGGGAGAATCTATTTCCACTACTATCTCATTGGCGGGCGACACACGCACCTCCACCACAAAAGCGTCGGTGCCTGATATGGCCTCTTCAACGGTCTGTGTAAGTAATTGCTTGTCAATCATAATAAAAATATAATACCGCAACGAATCTAAAACAAAGGAGGAAGCCGCCCGGCCCCCTCCAACTCGTTGAAGTTATGCAAAGTTACGAAAAATCGGCAGATAAAGCAATTTATTAATGTGAAAATACGTTGTATATATTATTTTTATAACATTAATAAATGAATTTTAGCATAATTTAACCCGATATTTCCGAATTCTGTGATAACCATAGTATTGATGATAGGAATATAACAACATGGCATCCGAAGGAAGCCTGTAAGTTAGTAGCCGGGTATGCACGACCTCAGGGAGGGCATGCCCGGAGAGTTTCCCACAACGAAAAAGGCATCCGGAGGAAGCCGACGATATAGGCCGGTTAACTGTCATAGACGGCTTTCTACGAATGCCTGATTCTTTTGTGATACGTTTACCGGGCATGCCCGCGCTACGTTTACAACTTCGCGCGTGCATACCCGGTTATTAGCTTACAGGCCTCCTGCGGATGCCATATTACGGGAGCGAAATTTTGGATTCTCAGAGTCCCAAATATTCAACTCTCAAAGACCAATTTGAGTGATGTTCTGTAACACCTGCTTTATGATTGTTCAGGGTTGATAAGCAAGCAGTGGAAAATAGTTTATATTTCCAATGATTACTTATTATTCCACTGTCCAGGTCTCGCCGGCGAGAATCATGTCGCGCAGGGTTGAGAAGCCCTTCTTGGCGCGCACTTCCTCTACCTGTTGGCTTACGCCTTCGTCGTAGGTGGGTGCATCCACATCGCGGATGATACCTATTGCAAGAGGCAGGGTTTCGCCGTCCATCATGGCAAGCTGCTGATGCAGGAAGTTGCTTGGGGTATGGGCGTCGTGAACGAGTACATCGTCAATGGTGTAGCCGTCCTGTCCTACAGTCACAGCCTTGAGCAGGAAGCCGTCCTGTACCAGACCCTTTTCGAGATTCTTGCCAAAGAGCATCTTCTCGCCGTGGCGCAGGTGTATGGTCTTCTCGGCACGCACTTCCTTGTCGGTGATTGGGTTGTGTATGCCGTTGTTCCAGATAACGCAGTTGGTAAGGATTTCGACTACCGATGTACCCTTGTGCAGCTGAGCGGCAAGGAGTACTTCCTGGTTCACCTTGAGCTCTACGTCGATACTGCGGGCAAAGAAGTTGCCGCGTGCGCCGAATACGAGTTCGGCGGGGATAAAGGGGTCTTCAGTAGTGCCGTAGGGCGAAGACTTCGATACGAAACCGCGGGGCGAAGTGGGTGAGTACTGACCCTTGGTAAGGCCGTAGATCTTGTTGTTGAACAGCAACATGTTGATGTCGATGTTGCGGCGCACTGCGTGTATGAAGTGGTTACCGCCGATGGCAAGGCCGTCGCCGTCGCCCGATATCTGCCAAACGGTCATTTCGGGGTTGGCCACCTTGAATCCGGTAGCTATGGCGGCTGCGCGTCCATGAATGGTGTGGAAACCGTAAGTATTCATGTAGTAAGGCAGACGCGATGAACATCCGATACCCGAGATTACGGCCATCTGATGAGGTGCTACACCGGCCTCGGCCATAGCCTTGTGGAGAGTGTTGAGAATTGCGTGGTCGCCACAGCCGGGACACCAGCGCACGGCCTGGTCGCTCTTATAGTTTGCGGGGATATATTTCAGGTCTTCCATAATTATTTGCCCTCCATTATTTTGTTTACACCGTCAACGATTTCCTGTACCAGGAAGGGCTGGCCTTGGATTTTGTTGATACGACGGATGTCGAGGTTGGGGAATTTGGATTGCAGATAGTCGGCAAACATGCCGGTGTTGAGTTCGGCCACAATGATGGTCTTGTAGCGGCTGAGGATTTCGCCGGTATTGGCGGGCAGGGGATTGATGTAGCGGAACTGAGTGAAAGCCACACGGCGACCGGCGGCATTGAGCTCTTCGGCAGCGGTGTAGATGTGGCCGTATGTGCCGCCCCATCCTATGATGAGAGTGTCGGCATCAACATCGAGAAGCACCTGCTGCTCGGGTATGTCGTTGGCAATGCGTTCTATTTTCTCCTTGCGAAGCATCACCATCTTCTCGTGGTTGACGGGATCGGTGGAGATAGCGCCTGTGTTTGAGTCCTTCTCAAGGCCACCGAGGCGGTGTTGCAAGCCTTCAGTGCCGGGGATAGCCCAGTAGCGGCTCAGAGTCTCGGGATTGCGCAGGTAGGGCTTCCATGATTCCTTTACCTCGGCGGGCACGTAGGGCACCTTGATTTCAGGATAGTCGCCTTCTTCGGGTATGCGCCATGCCGATGAGCCGTTGCCGATGAATGCGTCGGTAAGCAGCACCACGGGAGTCATGTGCTCGATGGCTATGCGCGATGCTTCAAAGGCCATAGTAAAGCAGTCGGTGGGCGAAACGGGAGCCAAAACGGCCAGGGGCGATTCGCCGTTGCGGCCATAGAGAGCTTGCATCAGGTCGGTCTGTTCAGTCTTGGTGGGCAGACCGGTCGAGGGACCGCCGCGCTGCACGTCGACAATCACCAGGGGCAGCTCGGCCATTACGGCCAGGCCAATGCCTTCGCTCTTCAGTGCAAGACCGGGACCCGAGGTAGATGTCACGGCGAGGTCGCCGGCAAATGAAGCACCGATTGCCGAGCATACGGCAGCAATCTCGTCTTCCATCTGACAGGCCTTCACGCCGAGGTCCTTGCGCTTGGCAAGCTCGTGGAGGATGTCGGTGGCGGGGGTGATGGGGTATGAACCCAGGAAGAGGGGACGACCCGACTTCTCAGAGGCCATGATGAAGCCCCATGCGGTGGCAGTGTTGCCGTTGATATCGGTGTAGACACCCGGGCGGATGTCGTCAGATTCGATACGATAGGTAGAAACCGAAGCGTGGATATTGTGACCGTAGTCGTAGCCGGCCTGTATTACCTTGGCGTTGGCTTCGTATACGGCGGGCTTTTTGGCAAATTTGTTCTTAAGGAGCTTGAGAGCGCCTTCAACCGGACGGTCGAAGAGCCAGCAAACCAGACCCAGCGCAAAAATATTGCGGCATTTGAGTACCGATTTTGCATCCATGCCGCTGTCGGCCAGGGCGGCCTTGGTCATGGAGGTAACGGGGGCCTCGATCACCTGCGCGTTGATACCGAGCTCTGTAAAGGGATTTTCGGTAGTGAATTCAGCCTTCTTGAGACCTGATTCGTTGAACGAGTCGATGTCAACGATGATGACACCGCCGGGCTTCAGAATCTTGTAGCCGCGCTTGAGGGCAGCCGGATTCATCGCTACCAGCACATCGCACTTGTCGCCGGGAGTGTGGACACCTTTACCTACACTTGCCTGGAAGGCCGATACGCCGCTGAGCGAACCTTGTGGGGGACGCATGTCGGCCGGATAATCGGGGAAAGTGGATACAGCATTGCCCAGACCGGCAGATACATTTGTGAAGATGTTTCCTGCCAGCTGCATACCGTCGCCTGAGTCACCCGAAAAGCGTACTACCACCTTGTCGAGGACTTTAACATTGGTTTTCTCTAACATATTGATTTAGGGTTAGGTTAGAAGTAAATCGCCAAAATTACTTATAATTTTAATTTTTTCTATTCAGTCGTTGACTCACACGAAGTGTGTCATTCCGTGTGGGTGTCGCAAAGGTACTGAAAAGTTTTGGATTAAATAAGAGTGTGTTTGAATTTAACACACAAAAATGATTATTTTGTAGTATTGAAGATAAAATGAATATGTTTCGCATTAATCTTGAGGCCAATTACGGCG
>CAJUKX010000043.1 GCA_910586975.1 uncultured Muribaculaceae bacterium
ATTTCCAATTAATATAGAAAACCGCATTCAAAAAATATTCAATCTTTTGTTTCATGGCATTGATTATTATCGTGAATAGAAATAATGGGTTCGGGTTTAAGGTGATTGGTTTAAGGTATGGTATGGATAATTCTATAATCACAAAGATAATGGATTTATTCAGATTGGCAAAGTATTACCGCCATCCCAACGACAAATTTTAGAGTAAGGCTCCCAAGAATATGACATCCGGCTGAGGATGTCTGAAAGCTCGTAGCCGTGTATGCACGACCGCAGGGAGGGCATGCACGGAAAGCGAGTCCGAAAGGAAAAGGCATTCGCAGAAAGCCGATTATAAAGGCTTTCCCCATGTAGCAGGCTTCTGATACACCTTATATATCCAGGACTCCTATGCCGCATCCTTTCCGGATGCCACTGTGTGGAGCGCCCGCTACCGGGCATGCCCGCGCTACGGTTACACCTGCGCGCGTGCATACCGCGGTTACGATGTTTGCAGACATCCTCAGCGGATGTCATATTCCGGATTCGCAGGGTGTTTTGGCATGGCAGAGGTCATATTCCTGTTTTACATTATTGATGTTCAGCGCAAGCCTGAGGCTTTTAGCGGGCGTTGCGGGGGTGGTGGAGCAGGATTTCCTCGCGCAGGCGTGTGGAGTCGAGGTGCAGGTATATTTCGGTGGTTGAGATTGATTCGTGGCCCAGCATCTGCTGTATGGCACGCAGGTTGGCGCCGCCCTCGAGCAGATGGGTGGCAAATGAATGGCGCAGGGTGTGGGGTGAGATGGTCTTGCGTATGCCGGCATCCTCGGCCAGGCGGCGCAGGAATATGAATACCATCTGGCGGGTGAGGCGGTGGCCGCGCACGTTGAGAAATAGTATATCGTCCTCGCCGGGCTTTATCTTCAATCGCGAGCGTTCTTCGTTGACGTACAGTTCTATTTCTTCTATTGAGGGTTCAGACATGGGCACAAGGCGTTCTTTGTCGCCCTTGCCGGTGACGATGAGGAAGCGGTGCTCAATGTCGATTTTTGACATCTGTAGATTGCAGACTTCGCTCACGCGCAGTCCGCAGCCGTACATTGTCTCGATTATGGCGCGGTTGCGTCGGCCGGTGGGCGATTCGAGGTCGATGGCGTCGATCATGGCGTCGATTTCGTCAACCGAGAGTACGTCGGGCAGATGCCGCCCCAGGCGAGGTCCATCGAGCAATGCGGCCGGATTGCTCTCTATGATTCCTTCGAGCCGCAGGTATCGCATGGCCGATTTGAAGCCGCTGATAACCCGTGCCACCGAGCGTGGCGCTATGCCCAGGTCGTAGAGCTGTTCCACGAAGCGTTCGAGATCTTCGGTGGTAAGCTCGGGGAAGTCTATTCCCTGCCGAGCCATGAATGAGTGCAGCGAGTCGAGGTCGCGCAGGTATGCCTCGCGGGTATTGTCGGCAAGGCCGCGTTCGAGCATCAGGAAGGCATCGTAGCGGCTGCGCAGGGTGGGGTATGGTGGCAGGGGCGCCGGCATCAGGCTTTGCGAGTCTGACGCATGTTGCGGAAGAACACGATGATGCGTATCACCGCGCCGGCAAGTGTGAATGCCAGCCAGTCGCGCGAGGATGAGCCGGGATACCACATAAAGAATGCACCGGCGCAGAAAAACAGCGAGCTCCAGCCCTCGATGCGGTGCCAGCGGCGGTCGCGCATCGACAGTCCCTCGGGAGCCTTGTTGAACAGCGATGCCAGCAGGCATACGAGGGCGCCGGCGCTGTAGGCTATCTTATACCAGGGGCTCTGCGGAAATCCTCCCTCGACGATGGGGATTGTGGTACCGGTGGCGATGAGCAGCAGGCCTATGCTGGCGGCAAGCGAGCACAGTGCGCTGCGCGAACTTGTAGAGTTGGATTTATTGGTGTTCATAATGGTCGGTAGTGATAATGAGCGGGTTATTCCACCACGTATATATCCTCGTGTGCGCGTTTCATGTTGTACTGCTCGCGCACCACCTGTTCCATCAGTTGCGGGTCGGTGGAGAGGCGGCGGTTGAGGTCGCGGTAGTATTCGAGTGTGTCCTGCTCTTGGTTCAGAGCGGTTTTCAGGCTGTCGATGGCCTGCTGGTACTCTATGCGCTGTGTGACGGATTTTTCACCAAAAAAGGCGATATATACCACCAGAGCAATGCCTATTACAGTAGGCACGGCAAGGTAGCGGCGAGCCCACGACTTCTTTTGCGTGGTTTTAGTCACCACCGGCTCAGAGGCCGAGGGCGAGCTGTCAGGTTCTTTTTTGGTGTTATCTTCGTTCATATTATTTAATCTTGAAATCGAGAGCTTCGTGGCCGTTGACGGTTGCGATTATATGCGACTCGCGGCGGGGTGTGAAGCGGGCAATGCTGCGGGGCAGCACTATGATGTCGCCGGTCTTGAATGTGGCCTCGTGCGAGAGCGACTTCAGGGCGCGGTTTATGTAGTCTACGGGCAGCTCGGTCTGCTGGCTCAGTGTGGCTTCGGGATTATCGGAGCCTTTGTAGCCGCACAGTTCTATGTTTAAAGTGCCGGTGTCGAGCGGCAGCCACTCGCCGTGTACCAGGGCGTCGTCAATCATGCAGTGGGGAGTGGTGAACAGCTCGGGGTCGGGCTCGCGCACCAGCAGGTTTGCCAGGCAGAACTGGTCGTAGTAGCGCGGGGCAAACTTCTCCTCGATAGCCTTGCCCAGACGTCCTACCTTTATGGCCAGGCGCAGGTCGCACAGCCAGAAGCCCTGCGAGGGTATGAACAGGGGGCGGCGGTGGGGGCGCCAGCATGAGTCGGCCATGATGATGGCGTTGTCGGTGAAGAACTGATCGGTCACAAGGCGTGCTTGTGAATCGGGAAATGCGTCGAAGCGAATTAGTTTCATTGGACTCTGGGTGTTTCAATATTAGCTAAGCGGTTGTACATCACGGCGAGGTGTGAATAAATAGAAGTGTTGCTCACCACAATGCCGGGCTTAACGCGTATACGCCGCGGAGTGAAGTTCCACAGGGCCTTGATACCGGCGCCTACAAGGCTGTCGGCCACGTCCTGTGCCTGCTCTACGGGTACGGCGATAATGCCTATCTGTATATCAAGACGCTTCACGAGCTGTGAAAGTTCAGACGGCGGAAATACCGGAATTCCTTTTATACATGTATCGGCCAGCTGAGGATTGGTGTCGATGCCTGCCACAATGTTCAGGCCGTAGTGGTTCAGACCCGAGTCGCACATAAGGGCAGCGCCGAGCGAGCCGGCACCCACCATCACGGCATTGTGCGTGCTGGCAAAGCCGAGAAACTGCTTGAGTGTTTCCTCCAGTTCGGCCAGGTCGTAGCCTATGCGTGTCTTGCCCTTTATTTTGAGGAACGACAGGTCTTTGGCTATCTGCGAGGCGTCAACGGCCAGGTCTTCGGCCAGACGTCTCGACGATACCTTCTCCACGCCCTCGTGCTTGAGCATGGCTACGTAGGCCAGATACCACGGCAGGCGCCTGAGCGTGGGCTCAGGCAACAGATTCGGTGTTGTTGATGATTCTTGTTCGTTCACGGCTGCAAATTTACGACTTTTTTACGGGATTATAAACTAATCGCTGAAAAACTCAGTTGGTGACTGCAATGCGTCGCGAAGCTGTTGTGAACTTTGAGCTGTCGGTGCTGATGGTGGCGCGGTACAGATATATGCCGCGGCCTACACGGCGACCGGTGCTGTCGCACAGATCCCAAGTGACGGGTGTGGAGAGGTCGCTGTCGCTCATGCCCTTCTGTCCTGCGCTCCATATCAGGTGGCCCATCAGGTCGAATACTTCTATGCCTACCTCAACGAGGTTGTCGGTACGGTCGTGGCGCACGTAGAAGTTGGCTGCAGTAGAGGCCGGATTGGCGTCGGTGAACACCTCGAATATACGGGGGGCGATGTCGTCGCTCACATTGAACTCAATCTCACGCTCGGCCATGTTGCCCGATGTGTCAAATACCCTCAGCCGTACGCTGTGCTTGCCCGGAGCGAGGTTTTCAAGGCGGTAGTTTATCACACCGCCGGGGTTGCCGTCGGCCATGGGGGTGTAGTACGAGGCTATGTCGCTGTAGGTGGTCTTGCCGTCGAGGGTAAGGGTTATCTGGAATCCTACGCCGGCCGACGACAGGTTGATGCCCACGTCGTCGCTCACGGCGGCTATGAGCAGCGGATTGGCGTCGGTGGTATCGCCGGGCTTGAACTCGCTGTGGTTCAGCACCATGCTTTCAATAAGCGGAGCTATGGTGTCTTCCTTCTCAGGTTCGGTATATCCGGCCACGTAGAAGTTGCGGTTCACACCTATAGCCTCGCGGGCCGAGTTGTCGGCGGCTGCGTACATTGACATTGTGGCCGGGCGGAAGTTGTCGGCAATGTTGGCCGGCAGGGTGATTGTGGCGGTGAACTCGCCGTTCTCCACACGGGCGGCGCCGGCATAGAGCTTGCTGCCCATGGTGTCGAATATGTCCACACGGCCTTCATCGCCGTGGTGGGCCAGAGTTTCCACCGATTCGAGGGCGTCGTACAGTTCTATGGTGATGGTGCCGTTGAAGTCGCTCAGCACATTGCCCATGCCGTCGCTTATGCGCCCCTTGACGGTGGCGCGTGCCAGTGCGCCCACGGTCACCTGGTCGTCGGGGTCGACATCTTTGCCGTCAATGCTTACAAGCTCGGCCACATTGCTTGGGCTGGCCACGCGCAGGGCCGGGTCGCCCATGAATATGTAGCGCAGGCGGTTGTCGTCTGACGGCGACACCGTTGCCGAGGGCGTGTGTACATCGTTCTTGACGCGGCGGAACATCTCGCCGGCGCTGTACAGGCGGCCGTCGGCGTCGCGGTCAAAGGCATGTTTGCCCAGCGAGGTCATGAAGTAGCCGTTGTTTGGTATGTAAACGGGGCGTGCGGCGCTTATCATGGCTATAACGCCCCCGTAGCGGGTGTTGAACAGCAGCTCGCCGGCCGAAATCTTGGCCGCATCCCAGCGCATGAAGTCGCAGGTGGCGGCTACCATGAAGGGTACGTTGCGGAAGTAAACATTCTCGTTGATGTCGTTGTAGGTAAGGATGTTCTCGTCGGTCCACGAGTGGTCGTTGGCGTGGCCGGTGAATATCCACCATGCCACACCCTCGTCGAGGGCGTCGAACATCTCCTTGTGGGCGTCGGGGCAGCTGCCGCCAATGAGGTCGTAGGCGTCGATGTAGACTTTTTTGAAGGTGTGTTGCTGCCCGGGGCTGGCCATCATCCCGTCTATCATGTCCTCGGCCTGCGACAGGTGCTTGCCCAGGTCGCCGTCGTCGGCTATCACGAGCATCTTGTTTTTCCATATACCGTTTTTTGACTTGCGCACGTACTGATATATCTTGTCGACAGTGGCAGTGGCATCGTCTACGGTGGCCGAGGGTATGCGACCTACGGCTATGGAAAGTATGTCGCGCGAGGTATCGGTGCCCGATTCGTCTTCGAGGAAGGCCAGGAAGTCGTCGGTGCAGAAGCCGTTGTTGTCGTTGAGCGACATGCGTATGTTTGTCACGCTCCATATTGGCAGGTTTATGTATCCGGTCCGGCGGGTTGATTCGAGTATGGCGCGGTTGTCCAGAGTGGGACGTCCCATCATCAGCGCATAGCGCAGCGGATTCCCCGATGCGTTGCCGCGGTCGTAGAGCATCTTCAGGTACTTGCGGAAGGCTGAAATATCGGGTGTGCCCGACGAAAATTCGTTATACACCGTCTCGGGGTCTACGACCAGTGTGCGCAGGCTGTCCTCGGCCTCGTGCAGTTCGGCCAGGCGGCGTGCCTGAGTGGTAAGGCTGTGCGGGGCGAATATCACCATATCCACACGGCCGTTGTCGGCGTGGAGGTTCTGATTGTCGATTCGTCCTACGGCGGCGGGTGCGGGCAGCGATGCTCCGGGGCGCCATGCCACATAAGCGCGCATCTGGCCGCGCGATGTGCTCCACAGGTGTCGGCCGTCGGCGCCCCCGGTGGTGTTAACTTTCTCTATGGCCGCCGGATTGGTCACATCCCACACCCTGAGGTCGCTGTCGCCGCTGAAACTGAGCTGCGGCGAGTCAGACCAGAATTCTGTATAACCCGTTGCGTCAAGCTCGAGTGCGCGGTCGTAGTTTACCGAGATATAGTCGAGGTGAGCAAGATACACCGTGCGGGTGGGCTTGTAGGTAAGTGTGAGCCTGAAGCGGTCGGTGGCCGAGGTGGTGAAATTGCTGCGCATGGTGGTGGCCGACGAGTACACGTAGTGGCTGTCGGAGGTAGACATGATGTTGAACGACTGGCTGTCGGCTCCGTCGGCTTCAATCTGCAGTGCAGCCGATGCTCCTATATGCTTGTGGATGAACTGGCACTCGATCCACACCTTGTCGCCGGTGCGGCCCGGTGTCTTGAAGTCAAGACTGCGGGTGCGGGTGGTGCGGAAGTCTTCGCCTCCCATCACCGGGCCCGATTCAGATACCAGAGCCTGTTCAAGTTCATGGTGAATGCGGCCTTGAGCCACACTCACGGGGTTTTGGGCTCCGGCAACACCGGTAGTGGGCATCTCTGCCATGGGTTCATCGCTCTCGGTGACGAAATAATACCCGTATTGGCTGAAAACGTTGAGTTCGGCCTTGTAGCGCGAGCTTGTCGACAGACTCCACTTCTCGGGACCGGCGGCGTAGAATACCAGTCCCGATGATGTAAGTTCGGCCGCCACGGCCGGCAGGTCGTCGATGTACTCCGACTGACGCAGACGGTCGGCTATGCGGCGGCCGCCGTATCCGTAAACGCGCACCTTGGCCGGGTCGCTGAATCCCCACGCGCGCAGGGTGGATACAGGGATGCAATAGAGCCCCGAGGCCGGAACCCTGATTTTCATCCATTTACCCGATGCAAGTTTTGATGATTCGGCGTATGTGTCTAAAGTAAAGGCATGGCTATGATGTGGCAAAGCAAGTACCGCCACAGCAATCAATGCGAAGATCAGTTTTATATGAAGAGGAGTATGCAGAGGTCTGTTCATTTTTAACGCTTGTCGTAAAGTCATGGAAAAAATCCAAATGTACTCAAATAAATAACGAGCGCAGTGCTAAAATATTGTGCTACAGCCCCCAAAAGGCAATAATAACAAACGTGATGTTAAAATAATACAAATAAAGATAAAAATAGTTAATATTATAATAATTTATCTAAAAAAGCACTTAACTTTGTGATGGTCAACCGTCCCCTGGTTGACTAATAAGTGAATCATAGGTTAGAGATGCAATTGCTCGTGAGAGTAGTTGCATTTTGTTTTTTTGGAGCGTAAGCCCCGGCTTGCGCTGTAAGATGTTATCGGGAATATGTATTCCGAAGGAAGCTGTTGTGTATACACCGAATATGACATCCTTGCGGAAGCCATCTTCCCGATAACGTGGAAGTTAAGTGTAATATGGCTGCGCCGAAGCGTTTGCTGTATATCGCATTCATCGCATAAACTCCCAAGAATATGACATCCGCCAAGGATGTCTGTAAGCTCGTAGCCGGGTATGTACGACCGCAGGGAGGACATGCCCGGTAGGCATATACACAATAAAAAGGCATTCGCAGAAAGCCGTCTATATAGGGGTTGCCTTTATAATCGGCTTTCTGCGAATGCCTTAAAACTTTTGGATACACTACCGGGCATGCCCGCGCTACGTCTGCGCCTACGCGCGTGCATACCCGGCTACGAGCTTACAGGCTTCCTTCGGATGCCATATTCTTGGGAGCGAGGTTCTGCAACATCCACCCACGATTGACTGAAACGGCTTTCCGTGCATGCCTTGCGATGTAATTTGTTTTCGGAAAAGCGGCAATGCTTTGCCAATCAGAATAAATCCATTATCTTTGTAATTATAGAATTATCCATATAATACCTTAAACCAATCACCTTAAACCCGAACCCAAGATTTTTATTCACATTATATGTAAGAAACTATGAAGAAGAAAGTTGAATATTTTTTGAATGCTGTTTTTTATATTATTTGGATAAACGAACTCAAAATGTATTGCTATTTCATAAAAATTGTCGATTATTTATTATTTACATTTACAAGAGCTATTATTTCAAAGGCTCGAAGAGAAAATATTATAAATCGTCATAAAAAAATCTCTTCCGAATACACTGAGTATCTAAATAATCATAATAATAAAATGATTTACTCACTGGCTGATAATAGTTTAGATGTTATATCTGTGTTTTATATACTTTCTATATCTTGTATTTTTATAGCAATAGATGCAAAATATTTTGGAGGTCCTCACATATTCATGTGCTGTACCATCTGCATTATAGCCCTCCTCACCCTTTATATAATTTTATATAGAATGATATTTAAACGAAAAAAATATCTCAAATATTTTGAGCAATTTAGCAAAAAAGACAAAGAGTGGCATAGAAAATGGGGATGGATTACTTTTTTCTTTTCAATAGCTCCTTTTATTCTATTAGCTTTAAATTTCAGGCTTTGTATGTTAATTATAGAGTTATGATGCCATGAAACAAAAGATTGAATATTTCCTGAATGCGGTATTCTATATTAATTGGAAATGGTTGGTTAAACGGCAGATATATCCAATTAAAGCAACAAGTTATATTAGAATAAAGATTAGTAGTTTCTTAACCTCTAAGAAATATCATGAAAAAGTCATTGATCGTGAAAGAAAAAGAATTCTTGAAATGGAAGAGTATGTTAATCGTGTTCCAAATGCATTGATATATCCTCAGGCTATATTGTCTCTGGAGTCAGTCTTACTTTTATGTTGCTTTTCTATATTTTTCCCATTTTTATTTATAATTGGAAAATATAGTTATATCAATCAATTGAGTAATCAAACAATTGCTATTATTGTAATATTATTTGTAGGTTTGCCTTTCTTTGCGTATTGTCGTTGTGAGAAGATGGTAACAAACAATTATCTTAAATATTTTGAGAAATTCAGTAAGAAAGACAAAGCTTGGCACAAAAAGTGGAGAAAAATTAAAATTTCCTTCCATATCATTCCGCTTGTTATAAGCATTCTTTATGTTTTGGTTGCTTCCGGAAGAATCAATTATGATTGGCGTTCTTAAATTCTGATGTCTGATATAAAATTACGAGGTTGCCTATGCCGCATCCTGCCGGATGCCACTGTTTAGAGCGCACACTACCGGGCATGCCCTGCGCTACGCGCGTGCATACCGCGGTTACGGTGTGACAGACATCCTCAACCGGATGTCATATTTCGGGAGCGTAAGCCAGGGGCTTGCGCTGAACATCATAATGTAATATGGTATCGGGAAGATGGATTCCGAAAGAAGCCTGCAAACTTGTAGCCGGATGTCATATTCTTGGAGCCTTACGCTGTAATTTGTCGTTGGGGATGGCGACAATGCTTTGCCAATCAGAATAAATCGGATACGGTATAGGAGTTCGGGGATATATAAGGTGTATCAGTGGATTACAATCCCAAGAATATGACATTCAAAGAAAGCCGTCTATACAGGTGACGACCTGTATAGACGGCTTTATACGAATGCTTTTACTTTTTATACGGTATCTACGGAAGTGAGGTGTTGCAACACCCGCTCCCGATCACTTCACCACCACGCGGCGGGCGAAGTTGTCGGCGGCTACGATGTAGAGGCCGGCGGGGAGGTCGATGCTCACGGTACCGGCGGAGATGGGTTCGTGGGCGATTTCGGTGCCGTCGAGGGCATAGATCTTGATGTCGATGTCGCTTGACGACTCAATCACGAGCATGCCGTTAAGGCAGTAGGCATCCCAGCTGTGGTAGTCGGCGGCAAAGTCGGGTACGAGCATGCTGTACTTGCTTGCCTCGATGTCGTCGATGAGGAAGCGTGCTCCCGAGGTCTGACGCACACGCAGGCGGGCTTCTCCGGCCACGTTCACTGTGAAGTTCTGGGCGGCATAGTCTGTGGTGGTCACATTGCCTGTACCGGCCGATTTCCATGTGCTGCCGTTGTCGGCAGAATATTCGAGTTCGTAGGTGCATGCGCCTTCCTTGGCACTCCACATGCGTGTGTAGAGGGTAACAACGCCGAATCCGTAGGGATAATTCTCGAGCATTTCGATCATCGAATCGCTGTTCTTGCCCATACGCACACCCTGGCCGGTGACACCTTCATTATCCCACATACCGGCATTGCTGAATCGCCACAGATAGCGGCACTGCTGGTCGTGGGTGTTGTATGTGCCCTGGGGGTCGTCGGTAGAGAAGTCTTCGGTGAAACCGCTTTCGTTGGTTACGGTGGCAAAGCATTCGGCATCGTCGTTAGAGTAGCTGCCGCACGATACCACGATAGAGCTCATGTAGTTGCCGGGTTGTGAGGCGTTGACACGCAGGTAGAAGCGGTCTTCATCAAGGGCCAGCGAGGTGGTTGTGGCCCAGCTGTGCTTGTCGGTGGAGACTTCAAAAGGCTCGGTTACCTTAACGTCGATAGTGCCGCTGATATTCTTGGTTTCCACGAGCAGTTCGGCCACATCAGAGGGAGTGCCCGAGGTGGCGATGAAACTGAGTTCGCCGTCAAAGAGCAGCTCGATTGAGGTCTGCGGAGCCAGAGTTGTGACGCTTACAGGCTCTGATACCAGATTCTGAGAACTTACGGTATATACGTATGTGGTTGAAGGTTCGAGGTCGGTAACGGTGAACGACGCATTTGCTGCATCAACCTTGCGGGGATAGCCGGCCAGCGAAGTGTTGGCGGTGCGTACATCGAGTGTGTACTTGCCTTGTGCATCGGCATCGCCTATGTACGACCATGTGGCCACAAACATTTCGTCGTTAACGGCAGTCACGGGTCCGGCGGGCAGCGAGGTGGAGACGGTAGCGCTGAGTGCTACGGTGCGGGTGATGTCGCCGGCCTTGATTGTGAGTTGTCCCGAGGCTTTGCCCGAGGCGGAAGCATCGTAGGTCACGGTGGCGACAGCGCCGTCGGTAGAGCAAACAGCCGAAGATGACAGGCTTGCAGGCGAAACACTGAATCCGTTGCCCGAGGCAGCCAGCGATACGTTGCCTTCCAGAGCCAAGCCCTTGATGGTCACAGGTGCGCTTACAGAGTGGCCTGCGACGGTGGCGCCGAGGTCGAGGGCATATCCCTCTACGGGCAGTGTAAGCTCAGGGCTTTGAGAAACATTTACAGACCAGCCGGTAGTCTTCTTGTCGCCCCAGATGTGCTCCACCAGGTCGGGATGGTCGATAAAGGGGTTGCGGTTGCCTTGCTTGGCAGCCACCACCTCATTGCGGTCGAGCTCCTTCTGGCTCACGGGGTCCTGGCGGTGCCATTTGAGCAGCAGCTCGCAAGCCCATGTGGAAAACACGGGATATTTGTTGTGGGCGAGCATATCTGAGTTCCAGTTGCTTATCTTGCTGTTGTAGGCGGCAGCCATGTAGAAGTAAGAGCGGGCAAAGTCGCCTTTGTATTGGTCATCGGGTTCGAATACTGTGCCTGAATAACCGGAGAAGGTAGATGTGCCGAGTTTGCCGAGGGCTTTAACGTTGCCATTGCCGGGCAGGGTGGTACCGTTGGCACATTCGCCGAAGGGATGGTTGCCTCGCTGACCGTTCACCTTACCGTCGGTGGGGTACAGGTGGTATGCGTCTGAGTACATGGGCTTGGCGTCGTTAAACCAGCTCTTGGGCATGGAGTGCTCGCGGTTGTAGCAATCGCCCACGTTCTGGTAATTGCCGCACTTCGACTTGCCGGGAGTCCACTGCTTGGTGGAATACATATCCCAGATGTAGCCGTTGGGGGTGATATCAGAGGTGTTGAAAAGAGTCCACAAGCCGTCGTAGCTCACCACACTGGGGTTTCCGACAACCTGATGCAGCTGAGACAGTAGGGCGGCGCCGCTTTTTCCTTCGCAGGAAGAATAGTAACCCGAAGGTTCGGCGGCATTCGATGTGAATGAAAGACAAGCTGCAGCTGCGCAGCTCATAAGGAATGCATGGTTCATATATAGGGTAGTTATTCTGAATGTTATCTGTTTTTCAATGATTACTTACCAACCGGTAAGCTGCTTGAGCAGCGGCAGCACATGGTCGGCGTAGTGGCGGAATCCGAGGTCGGTGAGGTGTATGCCGTCAACGGTGCCGTCGTCTTCGGGTCCGTCGAGGTTTACCGAGTCAATCCAGTAGATATTCTTGAAACCTTCTTCCTGCAGACGCTTGATATTGCGCAGGGCGGCGGCATTCTTTTTGGGGAGATAATTGCCGAAGTGCGAGTCGTAGCGGGCGTATGGATAGATAGGCCCGGCCACATATACCACCGGAGTGTTGGGGTGGGCGGCGGCGATGGTCTTCACGAAGTCGTATGTGAGGGTGTCGCACATCATCTCGGTGCAGTTGGGAATGGGGTCGAGCAGAAACAGGTCCACATCGTCCATGGCGGCAAAGGTCGAGGCGATGTAGGAGTCCATCTTGCCTTCGCCCGAGAAGCCAAGGTTAACTACCTCGGCATTGAGCTCGCGGCCTATGATGTTTGTGGCGGCCATTCCGGTGCGCGAGGCGCATCCACCCTGCAGTATGCTGGTGCCGTAAGCCATGATTTTGCGCGAGGAGTCAATCACGGCAGGGTTGCCGGGGGTGATACGGGCATCCTTGTCTACCTTCACATACAGATTCTCCACGCCGTCATACAGCGGCATATATATCATGTATTCGTGCATGGCGCCGTCGAGGTTTGACACATACGTGGCCTCAACGAGCTTGAGCGAGTCGTTGACTATGCGGGGACGGTTGGTGTTGACATGTCGCCATACCGAGTCGCCCTCGAGTATATATAGGTCGGTGCCTTTGATACCGGTGTCGGCCATGTGCAGCATGTGGGCATTGAAGAGCAGGCTGTATTTCACGCCTATGCTGCGCGAGTCGGTGGCGAAGCGCACAGCTATTCCGGCCGAGCATTGCTGGCGGTTCCAGAGGTCGGGCCGGCACGAGTCTTTAAGGTTGGCGGGGAGTCTCCAATATGGGCGTTCGGTGTTGTCGAAGCCCTTGTTGATGATGCGCAGGTCGAGAGCGTTGACGAGCTTGAAGTCGTCGGCAAACAAACAAGCCGGCGACATCAGGGCCATAAGCATTAAGATAAGAAGAGCTTTTTTCATGATGTGTGTTCAGTGCAAGGTAGATATATTTTCCGCAAAGGTATGAAAATATTTAAGAAAATAGGAGCGAAATTTTCAAAATTCTGTGTATCTTTGCGGTGCGACTTTTAGATATCTACCTAAAGCCACATACATAATGGACTATACACTATTAGACTTCTTAGGTCTTCTCGGAGCTGTAGGCTTGTTCCTGTACGGAATGAAAGTTATGAGCGAAGGCCTTCAGAAAGCCGCCGGCGACCGCCTGCGCAATATCCTCTCTGTAATGACCCGCAACCGCTTCACCGGCCTCATCACCGGTTGTGCGATTACTGCGCTTATACAAAGCTCCTCGGCCTCTACTGTGATGGTGGTGAGCTTCGTTAACGCCGGTCTTATGACTCTTGCACAGTCAATGGCCGTGATATTCGGTGCCAATGTCGGTACTACGTTCACGGCATGGATCATAGCCTTGTTCGGCTTTAAAGTAGATGTGTCGGTGGCCGTGCTGCCGATGATTTGCATAGCTGTAGTATTGTTATTCTCAAATAAAAGCAAAGCCAAGAGTATAGGTGAATTCCTCATAGGCTTTGCTTTCTTGTTTATGGGTCTTAACATGATTTCGAGCTATGTGCCCGATCTTCAGTCAAATCCCGAGATGTTTGCGGCCCTGCGCAACTACGCATCCATGGGTCTCGGCTCCATATTCCTGTTCCTTTTAGTGGGTGTGGTAGTCACAGCCATCATACAAAGCTCGGCGGCTACATTTGCCATAGTACTTATAATGTGTACCAAGGGTTGGATTACATTTGACCTGGCTTGCGCCGTGGTGCTCGGTTCAAATATCGGTACCACCATCACCCCGCTGCTCGCCTCTATGAGCGGTAACGTGGCCGCCAAGCGCACAGCTATGGGTCACCTGCTGTTCAACCTGTTGGGTACAGTGTGGTGCATCTGTATCTTTGTGCCTTTCGCCGACTTCAACGCATGGCTCACCGAGAGAATAGGCCAGGGCAATCCCAACGACCTCTATATGTTCGTGACCGGTATAGAACAGACCCAGCCCGAAATCTACAACCATCTGTTTGACAATTCGCTGCCTGCCGGCCACGATGTCATACGACAGATAGGTATCATGCAGATGAGTGTGTCGTTTGGCCTTTCTATATTCCATACCACATTCAACATAGTGAACGTGCTCATAATGATATGGCTCACCAATGTATATGTGAAACTTGTTGAATGGCTCGTTCCCGGCAAGAAGCAGGACGACGAATTCACACTCAAGTTCATCTCGGGTGGTCTGCTCAACGCATCAGAACTCAATATCACCCAGGCCGAAAAAGAAATCAGTGTATTTGCCGAGCGAGTTTACCGCATGGTCGACATGGCTCAGAAGCTCATACACACCAAGGCCGAGAGCGAGGAATTCAACACCCTGTATTCGCGGCTTGAGAAATACGAGGACATATCAGACCGCATGGAACTGGAGATAGCCCGCTACCTCAACCGATGCGCCGAAGGACGTCTTTCTAACGAAGGTAAGGCACGTATCGCAGCCATGCTCGGTATTATCAGCGAAATCGAAAGCATAGCCGACTGCTGCGCCGGCATTGGCAAGATTCTCAACCGCAAGATAGAGAGCCACGCCGAGTTCAACGAAGAGATATACAACAATATCGACACCATGTACCGCTACATACACGAAGCCATGGAACTGATGCTCGCCGAGCTCAAGGACCTGGAGAACGTGGCCGAGCGTCCGCTTGTAGCTTCATACAACAAGGAGCGCGAAATCAACAACATGCGCAACTCGCTGCGCTCGCAGAACCTCAAGAACATCAACGACGGTGTATACCAGTATCAGGCCGGTATCTACTATATGGATATAATCTCCGACCTCGAACGCACCGGCGACTATATCATCAATGTAGTAGACACCATCAAAGACAATTTCCGTCGTCACGTACGTGCCTGAGGCACTCGGGAATAGTAGATAAAAGGGCCTCGTCGAGGATGTAAAGCTCCTCGCCGGGGTCTGCTATTACTATAAAGTGTTCTACGGTGCCCTGTGCCGGTGCCACCATCACGCCCTGCGCACCGTTATAGGCCAGCGGCTCGTGGCACCCCGGACGCGCAAATGCCGAGGCCATGCGACGCACCCTGTCCATCACATCTACGTATGGCTGTACCGGCACGGGATTTATCCACTCAGACATCTTTACCGACAGCGCACGGCGAGTGCCTTCGGGCAGGGTGATCAGCCCGAATAAGCCGCGCCTGCTCAGGTCGGCCTGGCGGGTGGCATCGGTTACGGGGCATAGCCGTGGATCGGCCGTATCAAGTATATTCAGGTACCATTGGCGCATAAGTTGGCACAGCCGGTGGTCTATGTCGATGCCTTCCACACTGCTGACATTGCAATTACTGTTTACCGGATTAAGCCCCAGCGCATCGCGCCAGATGGCCAGCATTTCTGTTTTGGTGTATGTTTTCATGATTTTATAAATTTTCCCAAGCCGCCTTAGAAACTGTTATTAAATAAGCTCTAAATTGCGGCACGGGAGAATCCTTAATTATTTTTGTTCACAAGGCGCAGGTGGCACTTTGGATAGCGGAGAACGAGGCACGAGGCTTCGGTGAGAACCACGGCATCGGTGTTGCGCTGGCCCGAGGCACGCAGATCAAGCTTCTCGGCATGGAAGGGGATATGCACATACTTCGAGATGTATGCCGGATCTATGATAAATCCGTCGTTCTTGTGGCCGCACTGGTCGAATATCTCGGAGGTGACGAGGTAGAGCTGCCCGAAGTTGGTGAAAATCTCGCGGGCCACTATACCCCACTTCACGTGAGGGTCGCGCATGTCTACCGACTTGTTGAAGTTGAGGTTTGACAGCGCTGTCACCAGTCCGGTGCCTGCAAGCAATATGCGCTTCTTGGAGCCGCCGTTGCCGGTGAATGCACGGGCGCATATTTCAACTATGGTCTCGTGGGTGAGGTTGTTGACGTCGTACTCAAAGGTCTCGGTAGCCTGGTTCCAGATGCCGCCGGTAAGGTACACGTCCTCGCCCTTGCGGGTATTGGTGAAGCTGGTGCGGGTGCCGAAAAGGAAGGACTTCTCCATGCCCAGGCGCATGTCGATCACAGCAGCCTCTTCCTGGTCGTTGAGGGTCCAAGCCACTTCTTTTGATGCCAGTTTCTGCAGGGTCGACTGCTCCACCTGCATCTTGAAAATCTGGCAGAAGTTGAATGCCTTGGTGGGCAGGGCCTGGAACTGTGCGGTCTGCACATCGAGCTCGGTGGCAGCGCGGCCCATGCGCACTACGGGAGTGCCTTTTGGAATGACCGCATCGGGTGCTTCGGCGGCGGGCAACACTATGATTTCGCCGGCCTCGCCGGTATCCATAACGTATGCCACCATATCGGCCTTGCCATCACGGTCTTTCACGCCCGGAAACAGGATGGTTTCCGATACATCGAAAATCGTGGGGTCTTCGACTGTGATTCTGAGCATGCGCGAGCCGTCGCCCTGTGGTATGGTGCTGTCTTCGGGGTCGCAGTCTGCGGCCAGGCGGCTCTCGGTCTTCTTGGTGTCGACACTGTAGAAGTCAACCTTCATTGAATTGCAATGGCGGCTGCCGCCAAGGCGCGAAATCTGGTCGAGAGGGGTTGATGCCGGTCTGATGCGTGTGATACGCCGGTCAATGGCCGAGGTGAGCAGGTCGGGTACTATCTCTTTGGTTGCCTCGGTGGTTAGCGGAGCTGCCGCTACGTGGGTGCCTCCGTCGGCACCGCTTGCTTTGGTGTAAGTCATAGTTTAAAGAAAGAAAAAAGATGGTGATTGCTTGAATTGGCTGAGGAAAGTGTCGTTGGGGTCTTCTGTCTCGGGCTGTGCCTGAGCCTGACGGCGCGACTGATACATGGCTGTGTCTTCCTGCTGCTGTTCGGGGGCAGGGGCGGTGCCGGTGTCTACGGGGTTTTCTTCTTGCTGCATATTGTATAGGATTAAAAAAATGATGTTGCAAATGCACTGCAAAGTTATGGCCCCGACGGCCCTGCGGTTGAGAAATCGCGTAATCATTACCGTATTTCGTAAAAAGCGCCGTAATTGGCCTCAAGATTAATGCGAAACATATTCATTTTATCTTCAATACT
>CAJUKX010000044.1 GCA_910586975.1 uncultured Muribaculaceae bacterium
TTTTTTATGCTAAAAAACATAATTTTTTAACCCGTCACTGATTATCAGGTAGTTATATTTTTGAGAATTTTGAGGGAATTTTGGGAGTAATGGGCGTTTTGGGATTTTTGGGAGAAATGCAGGTTCTGAAATTTTTTTCTTGGTGTTTTAAAAAACATACTTTTTTGAAGATTTCGAAGAGATTTAATCTTTCCCTACCCTACAATTATTATGAGCGAAATGATATTTTTTTGATTTTCTCCTTCATTTTATATTATAGATAACCCCAAATTCTCCACAGACAGCATAAAAAATCAGCGAGGGCGGCCGGAATGGTATCGGGGCGTCCTCGCTGACAGTCGTTTTTTATTTCAAAAAAGTAAGCAGTGGAAAATAGTTTATATTATATGCGCCGGCTTATGGACAGCAGATTCAATACGATGAAGAGGGAGCGTAGCCGTAGCTACGTGACCGATGAAGAGGATTGAAGATGCGTTCATAAGGCAAGCAAATGATATAAACTATTTTTTCATTGATTACTTATCAATTGATGATATCGAAGCCGGTGTATTTGCGCAGTACTTCGGGAACAACTATACCCTCGGGGGTCTGGTTGTTCTCGAGCAGGGCTGCCATTATGCGGGGCAGGGCCAGGGCCGAGCCGTTGAGGGTGTGGCAGAGGTGTGTCTTCTTGTCCTCGCCCTTGTAGCGGCACTTGAGACGGTTGGCCTGGTAGGTCTCGAAGTTAGAAACCGACGATACCTCGAGCCAGCGCTTCTGTGCGGCACTCCATACCTCGAAGTCGAAGGTGATGGCAGATGTGAACGACATGTCGCCGCCACACAGACGGAGGATGTGCCAGGGCAGACCCAGAGCGTCGAGCAGGCTCTGCACGTGGTCTTTCATCTGCTCGAGCGCAGCGTATGAATCTTCGGGACGTTCGATGCGTACGATCTCAACCTTGTCGAACTGGTGCAGGCGGTTGAGGCCGCGCACGTCCTTGCCGTAAGATCCGGCCTCGCGGCGGAAGCAGGCTGAGTAAGCACAGTTCTTGATGGGGAGCTTGTCGGCGGGAATAATCACGTCGCGGTAGAGGTTGGTGACGGGGACCTCGGCGGTGGGGATAAGGTAGAGGTTGTCGAGAGTCACCACATACATCTGAGCTTCCTTGTCGGGGAGCTGTCCTGTGCCGTAACCCGAAGCTTCGTTTACCACATAGGGGGGCTGCACCTCGAGGTAACCGGCCTCGGAAGCCTTGTCGAGGAAGAACTGAATGAGGGCGCGCTGAAGCTTGGCACCCTTGCCGAGATAAACGGGGAATCCGGCGCCGGTGATCTTCACACCGAGGTCAAAGTCGATGAGGTTGTATTTGCGGGCCAGCTCCCAGTGGGGCAGAGCATCGTCGGCCAGGTGGGGCATGGGTCCACCGGTCTTTTCAACCACATTATCTTCAGCGGTAAGGCCGCGTGGTACCATGTCGCAGGGTACGTTGGGCACATTGAGCAGAATCTCGCGGATGTTCTTCTCCACGGCGTCGAGTTGGTCGGCGATATCCTTCTGCGAAGCTTTAAGCTCGGCCACGCGGGTCTTGGCCTGTTCGGCGAGGTCGCGTTCGCCGGCTTTCATGTGAGCGCCGATTGTGGCGGCAAGCTTATTGAGTTCGGCGGCCTGGTTATCGTTGTTGAGCTGAAGTGCACGGCGCTCGTCGTCGAGCTTGAGCACACGGTCGATGACCTCTTTACCGTCGAAACCTTTAACTGCAAGGCGCTCGACAATACGGTCGGGATCAGCCTTGATTTGCTGTATGGTTAACATTATTATATATTAATGTGTATTATTTACCTTAGTTAATTGGCGAGCCTGATGATTATTTGGCAAGCATCTCGCGCACCTTTGCAGAAATTGCACGCCCGTCGGCGCGGCCGGCCAGAGCCTTTGAAGCCACACCCATCACCTTGCCCATATCGGCGGGCGATGATGCGCCTACCTGAGCTATGATTCCGGTAAGTGCCTCGGTGAGCTCCTCGTCGGTGAGGGGCTTGGGAAGATAAGTTTCGATAACGGCAAGTTCGGCCAGCTCGCCCTCGGCGAGGTCGGCACGGTTCTGCTCGGTATAAATCTGCGCAGACTCGCGGCGCTGCTTTGCCATCTTGACGAGGATTTTCATGGCATCGTCGTCAGAAAGCTCGCCATTGGCACCGGGAGCAGATTTGGCTTCAAGAAATTCTTTCTTAATTCCACGCAGGGCTTCGAGACGCACTTTCTCGCGTGCGAGCATTGCAGCCTTTATATCGGCGTTGATAGTTTCAAAAAGACTCATATATAAAATTGTAGAAATTTGCAATGATGTATAAACTAAGCGCAAAGTTACAAAAACTTGGCGACAAAACGGTGTGAAAATAACTCTAAGTTTGCCGATAAAGAAATAAATTAGTAAATTTGCAGCGTCTAATCAAATTTTTTATAGCTTTGGATATCGACCCTTTGCCGGCCACAGAGCCGCTTTATTTATTATTGGATGCAATGCCCGCCATGCAGGGCATGAGCATAGCTCAGATAATTGCATTGATACTTGCAATCGCATGCCTTGTAGTCTCAGGCTTTGTTTCGGGCAGCGAGATTGCATTTTTTTCACTTAACGAGCAACAATGCGAGGAACTCGACGAATCGAGCTCCGGCCCTACCGTGCGCACGCTGCTGTCGGCTCCCGAACGCCTGCTGGCCACCATACTTATAGCCAACAATCTGGTGAACGTAACCATAGTGGTGCTGTGCAACTACGCGCTGGGACCGCTCTTCAACGGCATGTCGGCCGTGATGAGCTTCATCCTGCAGACCGTAATCCTCACGTTCCTGATTCTGCTCTTCGGCGAAATCCTGCCCAAACTCTACAGCACCAACTATCCCCTGGCCTGGGCACGCATGGCCGCGCCGGGTGTGAAGCTGATGACACGCATCTTCTCGCCCTTCTCCAAATTTCTGGTAGGCTCTACCTCGCTGGTCAACCGCGTGGTCACCAAGCAACCCGTAGCCATCACCACCGACGACCTCTCGCAGGCCCTCGAACTGACTGCCGGCACCACCAAGAGCGACAAGGAGATACTCGAAGGAATACTGCGCTACGGCGACACCGAGGCATCAGCCATCATGACTCCACGCATCGACATCACCGACCTGAGCGTTGACCTGAGCTTCGACCAGGTGATGAAAACCGTCATAGAAACCGGATTCTCGCGCATCCCCGTGTACGAGAACAACCAGGACAACATACGCGGCATACTCTTCTCGCGCGACCTGCTGCCATACATAGGCAAGGTTGAAGACGGATTTGACTGGACCAAGCTGCTGCGCGAGCCTTACTTCGTGCCCGAATCGCGACGCATCGACGACCTGCTCGAGGACTTCCGCACCCGCAAGCAGCACCTGGCCATAGTGGTAGACGAATACGGCGGCACTCAAGGCATTGTGACCCTCGAAGACGTGCTTGAGGAAATAGTGGGCGACATCGACGACGAATACGACCAGCCCGAACTTACCTACAAGAAGCTGCGCGACAACACCTACGAGTTTGAAGGCCGCACCCTGCTCACCGACTTCTTCCGCATCACCGGACTCAACGAGGACGACTACAAGGATATGACCGAAGATGCCGAGACTCTGGCCGGAATGTTGCTGGCCATCAAGGGCGACTTCCCCAAGGATAAAGAGCCGCTGGTGTATGGACGCTGCCGTTTCCTGGTGCTCGACGTCACAGACCACCGCATAGTGAATGTGCGGGTGAAGGTAATGCCTGAAGTACAGCAAGCATGAAACTACTGCACGCCTTGACAGCCGCGGCAGCCATTGCGCTTGCCACATCGGGCGCCGGCTGCTCGGGCAAAGCCGACACACAGGCGCCCATACCACGGCGCACCGCATATCCGCGTCCGCAGTTGCCCGACACTGTGCTTGCCGCAGCCGACGGCCTGCCGCTGAAATTCGAGGTAAACACCCAAGCCGCCACCGAGCTTCCGCGCCCCGACTGGCTCAACATACGCTACCCCATGCTCGGGGCCACCATACACGTAACATTCACTGCCGCAGCCGACAGCAGCACACTCGACGAGGTGCGCCGCAACCGCATGCAGCGGCTTATGCTCAACGCGGGCGACAAACCCTCGAACCACACCGAATTCACAAATCCCGACGGTTTCGACGTACTCATCGTAGAGACCGAGGGCATATCCACCCCGCTGCAGTTCCTGGCCTCAGGCCCCGACCGGTGGGTGGTGAGCGGAGCCGCATACCTCGACAGCTATAACGCCGCGGCCGACTCGCTGCGCCCCATAATACAAGCCATACGGCACGATATATACCGCGCCATGCAACACCTGAGCCGATGACAATAATAGAACTTGACGGCGCCATGATAGCGCTCTGCCCCATCGAAGGAAGCACCCCGGGCACACGCCGCGAGAGAGAACGCCGCGCCATAAGGCAGCTGGCCGATGCCACCATAGGGGCCGATACCGAGATACTGCACCATGCCGACGGCTCGCCATATCTGTCAGACCCGGCCGCCGGCCACATATCCATAAGCCACTCACACCACGTAGCCGCCCTGCTCATAAGCCGCGAGCCGGGCTGGGGCATAGATATAGAAGAAGCGCGGCAAGAGCAGTTAAGCCGCATTGCCGCGCGTGTACTTGACGAAGATGAAATAAGTGCATACAGTCACGACCTCGTACAGGCATGGACTCTGAAAGAAGCCGCCTTCAAGGCCGCCGGACTGCCGATAGCCGACCTGCGCGAGATACACCTCGGCGCCAACGGCACCATCACAGCCCGCGGACTGCGGCTAAGCATAGTGGAAAGCCGCACGGTAGAGGCCGGAGCATACCGCTGCCGTCTGAGTGTGGTGAAGGCTTCTTCCCTGATTACTCCTTGATGCCGTAGGCCAGATCGCCAGCATCGCCCAGACCGGGCACGATGTATGAGTGCGAGTTAATCTCATCGTCGATAACACCCATCCACAGTGTGGTGTCGTCGGGCATAACCTTGTTGAGATATTCCACAGCATGCTTAGAAGCAATAACTGCAGCCAGATGCACGCCGGCAGGAATACCCTTGGTGAGCAACGCGCGGTAGCTCAGCTCCATAGATGCACCGGTGGCCAGCATGGGGTCAACCAGCAGCAGAGTCTTGCCGTCGAGTCGCGGCGAAGCGAGATATTCAATGCAGATATCAAAATTTTCTTTTTCCTTGAATTTGCGGTAGGCCGACACAAAGGCATTCTCGGCGTAGTCGAAATATGAGAGGAAGCCCTGATGGAAAGGCACACCTGCACGGAAAATCGTACCCAGCACAATCTGATCATCGGGGGTGTCGCACTTGGCCACTCCGAGCGGAGTCTGCACCTCCACCTGCTTGTAATTCAACACCTTTGAAATCTCATAGGCCATAATTTCGCCCACACGCTCCAGATTACGGCGAAAGCGCATGGGGTCGCGCTGAATTTCGGTAGAACGCATCTCGAGCAGATATCGGCTCATCAGCGAGGGGTTGGCGGCAAAGTTTACAACTTTCATTCTTATCCTGTATTATGTTAGGTTATATAAACGTACGAATCTACAAAACATTACGTAATGTATAAACGTACAAATTTACAAAATTTTCATAAGAATCAAGCTCTGTTTAAATCATTTTATTTAACTTTGCACGATTTTTAAAATATTTCCGAGTCCATCGTACTCGGCATTCTTTAAAACAGATATGTCAACAAACACAACCGACAACGCTCGCAAGGTGACCACCATACGCCTGAGCGAGATGAAACAGCGCGGCGAGAAGATAGCAATGCTCACCGCATACGACTATTCACTGGCCCGCCTTGTAGATGAAGCCGGCATCGACGTAATCCTTGTGGGCGACTCAGCCTCAAACGTAATGATCGGCAACCCCACCACCCTGCCTATCACCCTCGACCAGATGATATACCACGCCAAGTGCGTGACCAACGGCACCAAGCGCGCCCTGGTGGTGTGCGACATGCCTTTCGGCTCATATCAGGGCAACTCCAAAGAAGCCCTCTCATCGGCCATCCGCATCATGAAAGAAAGCGGTGCCGAAGCCGTGAAGATGGAAGGCGGCGCCGAAATACGCGAATCTATCGAACGCATACTCAGCGCCGGTATTCCCGTAATGGGACATCTGGGCCTTACTCCCCAGTCAATCAATAAATTCGGCACATACAACGTACGTGCCAAGGGCGAGGCCGAAGCCGCCAAGCTGCTCGAGGATGCAAAGATGCTCGAAGAAATAGGATGCTTCGCGCTGGTGCTTGAGAAAATCCCCGCCAAGCTCGCCAAGCAGGTGGCCGAATCAATCTCCATTCCCGTAATCGGCATTGGCGCCGGCTCGGGTGTCGACGGACAGGTACTGGTGCTTCAAGACATGCTGGGCATCAACAAGGGCTTCTCGCCCAAGTTCCTGCGCCGCTATGCCGACCTTGCCACAGTGATAGACGACGCCATCACCTCTTACATCTCGGATGTGAAAAGCGTCGACTTCCCCAACGAAAACGAACAGTATTAATCTTTAGAAACTGTTTAAGATCAGATAAAGCTCCAATCCATGTATCTCCAATGCGGGATACATGGATTTATTTTGTCCCGTTTGGAAAATTTATTAGCAAAAAATGTGATGTTTTACTAACAACAGAATAAAATGACTAAATTTGCACCCTATAAACGGAAAACAATGAAACGCATTGCTCTTATAATCTTTTTTATGGCCGCAATCATAGCGCCCTACTCCATGCAAGCCCAGATAGTATCGGGCGACAGTGAACGTTTCAACCCCGACAGCATAAGCCGCGACTTCAAGAATCAGCCTTATTTCGGCCTGTACAAGGACAACTACTTCATTTTCGGGCCTCCTGTAGGGCCAAAACCCACCAAGGAGAATACCAACATCAAGTTCCAAATTTCCATAGCGCAGCGACTCACCAATGCCACGCTGCCCGGCGGTACATACCTGTATCTGTTTTATTCACAGAAATGTTTCTGGAACGTTCTCGAGAACTCCATGCCCATGACCGACCTCAACTTCAACCCGGGTATCGGTATTACCAAGCCCCTGTTTGTAAAAAACAGGTATGTGGGTAAGCTGAGCCTGATACTCGAGCACGAGAGCAACGGTCGCGACAGTATATGGTCGCGTTCGTGGAACAAGGTGTCGCTCGCGGCCAATATCATAGTAGACCCGCACCTCAGCGTGGCCGGCAAGGTATGGATTCCGATTATCGACGGCCAGAACAACCGCGACATCCTGCACTACTGCGGCCTATACCAGACCTCGGTGCAGGTAAACAGCACCAACCGCAAGTTCTCGGGTTCGCTCACGCTGGTGAAGCGTCTGGGCAACTTCTTCAATTACAATACCATACTCGAACTTGCCTACCGCTTCTCGCGCAAGAGCAACCAATATCTTTTCCTGCAATATTACAACGGCTACGGCGAGGGACTGCTCGACTACAAGGTATGGAAATCGCAGGTGCGCATAGGCATCGTTATCAAACCCCAACTGTTCAGCGACTTCTAAGTGCTGTACATACCCGGTAAGCAATACCATACAAAAAATGGCATTCGCAGAAAGCAGATTATACAGTAGGGCAAACTCTTCCTATTTAGACGGCTTTCTACGAATGCCCTATGTTGGGGTACGACCGTCCGGGCATGTCCTCCCTACGGTCGTACATACCCGGCTACTAGCTTACAGGCTTCCTTCGGATGCCAACTTCCCGACAGCCAAGGCATTACCCCCTATCCAATAAAAAACACGCCAAAAATGATATCTCGGTACTGCAGCTCAGGGCATGAGCTTCCTCGAGATGCCATGCTATTACAATCTCACCATCAATATCGAAGCTGTGACATACCATCTTAATAACACAATCGGCGCGGACTCTTGCAAGAGTCCGCGCCGACTGTATCTATCTATGTATCTATCTTACTTCTTGGCCGAACTGCGGCGTCCGGGTTTGTGCTTTTTGAGCACCATGGCGCTGCGGGCCGGTATGTACAGGCGCAGCCACTCTACGCCGGCGGGCGAGTAAAGCTCATCGGGTTGGGTGAAGTGCTCCACATGCTCGTCGATGTTGCCGTATCCGCCAAAGGCGGGATTGTCGGTAGACAGCACCACATCGTACACACCGCCGGGGGCGAGGATGCCGTAGCCGTCAAACGACTTGAAGGGATTGAAATTGAACACAAACACGAGGTCGCCGCGCATGAATGCCAGCACCTGGTCGTCGTCCTTCTCCCAAAGCTTGCGCATGGGCAGCGACTGGAAGTTGTACACACCCGACACAAGCTCTACCATGGCATTGTCGAAGGCATTGAGATACTTGTACTTGAGGTCTTCACGGTCTACGAGGTCCCACTGGCGGCGGGCATACTTGTAACTCCATCCGTTGCCCTCTCGCGGGAAGTCGATCCACTCGGGATGTCCGAATTCGTTACCCATGAAGTTGAGATAACCGCCGTTGATAGAGGCAAGGGTCACCAGGCGAATCATCTTGTGCAGAGCCATGCCGCGGGCTACGGTCATATCGTCGTCGTCCACACTCATGTGCCAGTACATTTTATCGTCTATAAGGCGGAAAATAACTGTCTTGTCGCCTACAAGCGCCTGGTCGTGGCTCTCGACGTACGAAATGGTCTTCTCGTCGGCGCGGCGGTTGGTGAGTTCCCAGTATATGGAGGTTGGATGCCAGTCCTCGTCTTTCTTCTCCTTGAGAGTCTTGATCCAATAGTCGGGTATACCCATGGCCATACGGTAGTCAAAGCCTATGCCGCCGTCGGCAAAGGGCAGAGCCAGGCCGGGCATACCGCTCATTTCCTCGGCAATGGTGATGGCTCGCGGATTCAGCTCGTGTATTAGCTTGTTGGCCAGTGTGAGGTAAGTGATGGCATTCACATCCTGACCGCCGTTGTAATAATCGCCATAGCCGCCGAATGCCTGTCCGAGACCGTGGTTATAGTAGAGCATTGAGGTAACGCCGTCGAAACGGAAACCGTCAAAACGGAACTCCTCAATCCAGTATTTGCAGTTTGAGAGCAGGAAGTGCATCACCTCGTCCTTGCCGTAGTCGAAGCAGAGCGAGTCCCATGCCGGATGCTCACGGCGTCCGTCGCCGTAGAAGTATTGGTCATACGAACCGTCGAGGCGGCCGAGGCCCTCGTTCTCATTCTTCACGGCGTGCGAATGCACAATGTCCATTATCACGGCTATTCCCTCGGCATGTGCAGCGTCGATAAGGCGGCGCAGCTGGTCGGGGGTGCCGAAACGGCTCGACGGAGCATAGAAGCTCGACACATGGTAGCCGAACGAGCCATAGTAGGGATGCTCCTGTATGGCCATTATCTGTATGGCGTTGTAGCCGTCCTTGGCTATGCGGGGCAATACATTCTCGCGGAATTCATCGTAGGTGCCCACGCCCTCGCGGTTCTGGGCCATGCCTATGTGACATTCGTATATGAGCAGAGGCTTGGTATCGGGCTTGAAGTCGGTCACCGCCCACTTGTAGGGTTCTTTCGGAGCCCACACCTGTGCTGCAAACAGATGCGTGTCGGGGTCTTGTATCACACGGTCGGCGTATGCGGGGATGCGCTCGCCGCTGCCGCCTTCCCATTCCACAAGCATCTTGTAGTTCTGGCCGTCCTTGAATGCACGTGGACCCCAGCTGCCTTCCCACACACCGTTGTCGATGCGTTTAAGGGTATATTTGGCAGTAGGCTGCCAATCTGAGAAATCGCCTATAAGGGTGATTTTGGTGGCGTTGGGAGCCCATTCGCGAAACACCCAGCGGCCCTCGGCTGTGCGGTGCAGCCCGAAATAGCGGTGGGCGTTGGCAAAATCGCTCAGCGAGCCTGAGGCTGAAGTAAGACGTTTTTCGGCATCAATGGCATCCTTATGGCGCCCGGTGATAGCATCGGCGTATGGTTCGAGCCATGGGTCGTTCTTTATGATAGGCAGAACTTTGGGACGGCGCTTGCGCTTTGCCGTGCCCCGGGTTGAATCTGTTGGCATATATGTTATAGGGTTATGGTTGTCAGTATCTTTTTGAATAACGCAAACTTAATCAAAAAAATCGGAATAATATGTGTTTTAACATTTCTTAAAGAGTCTAATTCAATGTTTTTTATACAAGAAGTCATAATTTATGAAAAATTTCACAAAATCTGAGGTTATTACAATTATTTGATATAACTTTGCATTTGGTTATAACCTGATTTGACACACTGATGAGAGTAAAAATTCACCACGAAGGCACTAACATTCTTGTCGTATCCGCTATAGCGATAGCTGTAGTGGTGCTACCTTTGTGGCTGTGGGTCAGGCCGATGGTATGGCCCATATCAGTCACTGCGGTGCTTGGTGTGCTGTATCTGCTCACGGTCAATTTCTTCCGTTCGCCCCGCCGCCACTTTGAAGGCGACCCCCACAATGCAGTGGTGGCAAGCGCCGACGGCACTGTGGTAGCTCTCGAAGAGGTCTACGAGCCCGAGTATCTGAAGTGCCGCTGCCTGCAACTGTCTATTTTCATGAGCGTACTCAACGTTCACGCCAATTGGTTTCCGGTAAACGGCGAGGTGATTCATACCGCCCACCATTCGGGCCGCTTCATGGGCGCATATCTGCCCAAGTCGAGCACCGAGAACGAGCGTTCTACCGTGGTAATCCGCACACCCGAGGGCCAACTGGTGCTTGTAAGGCAGATTGCCGGAGCCATCGCCCGCCGCATAGTGACTTATGCCGAAAAAGGCACCGAAGCTTGTATCGACGACCACATGGGCTTCATCAAGTTCGGCTCAAGAGTAGATATATATCTGCCCCTTGGCACCGAAACTTACGTGAACCTGGGCGACAAGACCACCGGCGGAGTCACCCTCATCGGGCGTCTAAGGCCATAACTGCTTGAAATCTTCCGGTTTTAACGCACTCTAACACAAAGACACATGCCCAATAAAATAATAGGATCAGTACCAAATCTCATCACCCTTTGCAACCTCCTTTCGGGCTGCGTTGCCATATATATGGCATTTCATCTCGATGTGGAGTTCGGCCCCCTCACCGGGCTGCATTGGTGCTGGATAGCAATAGCGGCCGCAGCGGTGTTTGACTTCTGCGACGGCGCCACATCCCGACTGCTCAAGGCTTATTCTGAAATAGGAAAGGAGCTCGACTCACTCAGCGACCTCGTGAGCTTCGGCGTAGCACCGGGAATGATGATTCTCAACCTTATACTCGGCTACTCCATGCACCCCTGGCTATGCTTCGCAGCCCTGCTGATACCGCTGCTGGGTGCATACCGATTGGCCAAATTCAACGTTGACACCACCCAGACAACCTCGTTCCGCGGCCTGCCAATCCCGGCCAACGCCATATTCTGGATAGGACTTGCCGCCTGGATAGGACGCTACGGATACCCCGGCACCGCGGCTATGGTGCTGCTGATTATAGTGATGTCGTCAATGATGGTGTGCAACATGCGCATGTTCTCGCTGAAATTCAAGAATTTTGACTGGCACGAGAACTTCCGGCGCTACATACTCATACTTGCAGCCATCTGCTTTGTCATCGTATGGCAGGTTTCAGGCTTTGTATGGGTTATAGCCCTCTATATTTTCATCTCGGCTCTCGGTCGCAAGGAAGCCGAATAATTTCCAAGTTTTTTCTCTCCAATAATGGGTACATTCATACTACTTCTTGTAATATTTTTTATAATCATACCGCTGGGAAAGGCTCTTTGGCGCGGATATCAGTTCCATAAACAATGGAAAAAGGCTACCCGCAGCATGCGCGATGCCTTCAACCAAAGCACTCGCCAACAGTCGGCCGGCGCCGGCTCACAAAAGTCGCAGTCGTCTCGCTTCAAAAAGAAAAAGATCAATCCCGACGTGGGCGAATACGTGGTATTTGAGGAAATATCGTGCAACGTAGGCCAAAGCTCGGCAGAAACGAGCTCCGAAACCCGCTACAGCTCTGAGTCGCAGGTAGAAGATGCCGTATGGGAAGACATCAAATAAGCCGATGACCTATGACACCCGAATACATCAGATTCCTGCGCGAATTGCGCGATAACAACAACCGCCCCTGGTTCAAGTTGCATAAAGAAGAGTTCGACGACCTGCGCGCTCAGTGGATTGCCGACATCGACACCCTTATAGCCAAGTGCTCGCAGTGGGAGCCGGCTTTCGGCATGCTCTCGGGCAAGGAGTGCGTATACCGCATATACCGCGACACCCGTTTCTCGCTCGACAAAACACCCTACAAGACTCACTTCTCGGCCGGCCTGTCGCCCAAAGGACGCACCAACGCAGTGGCCGGGTATTATATATCGGCCGGTTTTGAAGAAGGTTTCACCGGCATATACGGCGGTATCTGGAACCCCGACGCTGCCATGCTGCGCAAGCTGCGCCACGCCATTGCCGACAACGACGACGAATTCAACGAAATAATAAACAATCCCGAATTTGTAAGCGCATTTCCCGCATGGTGCGGACGCTCGCTCAAGACCATTCCCAAAGGCTGGCCCAAAGACCACCCCATGGCTCATGCCCTGAGGCTGATAGACATAGGCCGCGAACACCTTGTGGCACCGGAGTTTTTCACACAGCCCGACTGGACCGACCAAGCCTCGCACCTGATGCAGATATTCAAGCCGCTCAACGACTTCATAAACTACTCCCTCTTTGAGGAATAATTGACCTGACCCGCTGATTATTCGGCATATAGAAATCTTAAAAAATCTGAATATTGGCGTAATTCCGACACTTATTTCCGTTTTACTCCAAAAGTTTGTCCGTTTTGAAAACTCCAAAATGGACAATTTTTTGTAATTTTGCGAGTTACAAATTTTAGAGACTCATTATCAAGATACAAATCTTACAGTAAATATAAATTATGAAGCGTAAATCGTTTACCTTTACCTGCCTCACACTATCGGCTATGGCAATCGCCTCACTGGCCTCGTGTTCAAACAAGCAGGATGCCGCACCGCAGGCTCAGGCTCCCTCTCTGCAAGTTCTCACCGTTGAGCCTTCAAACTCTGAACTGTTCAAAAACTACCCGACCACCCTCAAGGGTAAGACCGACATCGAAATCCGTCCTCAGGTAAGCGGATTCATCACCCGTGTACACGTAGACGAAGGTCAGCGCGTGCGCAAGGGTCAAGCTCTCTTCACCATCGACCAGGTGCAGTACCAGGCCGCCGTTGACCAGGCACAGGCTTCGGTAAACGCAGCCAAGACTGCAGTTGCCAACGCCCAGATCAACGCCGACAACAACAAGGCACTCTACGACCGCAACATAATCAGCGAAAACACATGGCAGGTGAGCTTCAACCAGCTCCAGCAGGCCAAGGCACAGCTCGCCCAGGCCCAGGCTGCCCTCACCAACGCCAAGAAGAACCTGTCGTACACAGTGGTTACCGCTCCCAGCGATGGTGTTGTAGGAACCATCCCCTCGCGCGAAGGATCGCTCGCATCGCCCTCGTCGGTGACTCCCCTCACCACCATCTCCGACAACTCTGAGATGTACGCCTACTTCTCGCTCACCGAGAAAGACCTCCTCGATATGACCGACAACGGCACCACCAAGCTCGATGCCGCCATCAAGGCCATGCCCGCTGTGTCTCTCACCCTGGCCGACGGCACCAAATATCCCATCCAGGGTAAGGTAGCCACCGTATCGGGTATCATTGACAACTCAACCGGTGCTGCATCGGTCCGCGCCCTCTTCGACAATCCCTCGGGCATGCTCCGCAGCGGTAACACCGGTATGGTCAACATCCCCGTCACCGCCGAAAACGCCATCGTTATCCCCCAGAAGGCCACTTTCGAAATCCAGGACCTCAAATACGTATTCGTGCTCAACGACTCAAACATGACCGTAAACACACCCATCGAGGTACTTCCCCTCAACGATGGTAAGAACTACGTGATTACCTCGGGCCTCAAGGCCGGCGACCGCGTGGTTATTGAAGGTGTCGGCACAAGCGTACGCGCAGGCATGCCCGTAAACCCCGTTGACGCCAAGGCTGCCGCAGCCGAAGCACAGCAGCAACAGCAGGCTCCCGCTCAGAAATAATTCTACAAACCATATCAGCGAATTTGAAACAAAGCGTTAAGGCCATGCTGACTGTTGCGCCTGACCTTTGTTCTCTCACAAGCTACAAAAAATAATTTAATAAAATCTCCTATAGATGAAACTTGATACCTTTATTAACCGTCCGGTGCTTTCGACGGTTATCTCGATTTTCATCGTGCTGCTGGGTCTGCTGGGATTGGTTTCGCTACCTATCACGCAATATCCCGACATTGCACCTCCGACAATCAACGTCTCCACCACATATACCGGTGCAAACGCACAGGCCGTGATCAACTCTGTGATCCAGCCTCTTGAAGAATCAATCAACGGTGCCGAAGGCATGCAATACATGACTTCTACCGCCACCAATACCGGTTCGGCCACCATCACCGTAACCTTCGAACAGGGCTTTGACCCCGACATGGCTGCCGTAGACGTGCAGAACCGTGTGGCCAAGGCTGCCAACCTGCTGCCCTCTGAAGTAAACCAGGTGGGTGTGCTCACACAGAAGCGACAGACATCTATGCTCGTAGGTGTTTCGCTCGTTGACACTACAGGCCGATACGGCGAGGAATTCCTCGACAACTACATGAAAATCAACGTTGTGCCCGTTATCCAGCGTGTGCATGGTGTGGGCGACGTGATGAGCTTCGGTGCCGACTACTCTATGCGAGTATGGCTCAAACCCGACGTACTGGCCCAGTACAACCTCATGCCCAGCGACGTGGCCGCGGCTCTGGCCGAACAGAACGTTGAAGCCGCTCCCGGTGCATTCGGTGAACAGGGCGACCAGTCGTTCCAGTACACAATGCGCTATCGCGGACGTCTCACCACTCCCGAAGAATTCGGCGACATCGTGGTGCGCGCCACTCCCAACGGCGAAGTTCTGTATCTTAAGGACATCGCCGAACTCGAACTCGGCCGTGTGACCTACGGCTTCCACAACAAGCTCAACGGACATCCCTCGTCGATGGCAATGGTGTTCCAGACCGCCGGCTCCAACGCCACCCAGATCATCAACGACGTGCTTGCCGAGGTAGAAAAGATGAAAGCCGACCTTCCCGAAGGCCTCGCTTTCGAAATACCTATGAACAACAACGAATTCCTCTATGCCTCGATACACAACGTAATCCGTACACTTATCGAAGCCTTCGTGCTGGTGTTCTTCGTTGTATATATCTTCCTGCAGGATATCCGCTCCACCATCATCCCGGCCATCGCCATCCCCGTGGCCTTGATCGGTACATTCTTCGTGCTTAACCTCATCGGTTTCTCAATCAACCTCATCACCCTCTCGGCTCTGGTGCTTGCGATTGCGATTGTGGTCGATGACGCCATTGTGGTGGTTGAGGCCGTGCATGCCAAACTCGACCAGGGTTATAAGTCGGCACGACTGGCCTCTATCGACGCCATGAACGAAATCGCATCGGCCCTTATCTCGATTACCCTTGTGATGATGCTTGTGTTCATCCCCGTATCGTTCATGCCCGGTACCGCAGGTGTATTCTACCAGCAGTTCGGTCTCACCATGGCCATCGCCATCGGTTTCTCGGCTGTCAACGCTCTTACCCTGTCGCCTGCGCTCTGCGCCGTGTTCCTCAAGGCCAAGGATGATGACTCTTCGCTCAAGGAACGCATGGGCAAAGCCTACGAGGCTACCGGCGAGGTACTCAAGAAGAAATATGCACGCAGCTTCGGTCTCAACTTCCCGCCCATCATCACATTTGTGCTGCTTTGCGCCACCATCACCTTCATGGTGCTCGACTGGTACGCATTCGAGAACGTGGTAGAGAGCATCATCGCCTGCGTTGTAGCCCTGCTCGCTGTGCTCGGCCTCTTCGGCGAACGCTTCCACCGCGCCTTCGAAAACGGCTACGGCAAGCTTCTTGGCATATATCGCAAGTGCGTCAACTGGATGTGCGCACACCGCATCACTTCGTTTGCCACCGTACTGGTAGCTGTACTGGTTCTGGTATGGCTCATGATACGCACACCCTCGGCCATGGTACCTGACGAAGACACCGGCTTCTTCTTCGGTATGGTCGACATGCCCCCGGGCACATCTCAGGAACGTACCACCGAGGTGCTCAACGAACTCGAAAAGGTAGTGATGAGCGTACCCGCCGTTGAAGTATGCCAGACCATCAACGGTTACTCGTTCCTCGCCGGCCAGGGTGCCACATACGGTACACTGCTTATCAAGCTCAAGAACTGGGATGACCGTACCAAGGAAGAAAGTGTCACCAACATCATACGTCAGCTCTACGGCATGACCGCGCACGTCAAGGACGGCCGCGTAGTGTTCTTCGCTCCGCCTATGATCACCGGTTACTCGGTGACCAACGGTTTCGAACTCAAACTGCAGGATAAGACCGGCGGCGACATCAACCAGTTCTTCGCCGTAACCCAGGCATTCCTGGCTCAGCTCAACGCCCAGCCCGAAATAGCCCAGGCATACACCACCTTCAACCCCACCTTCCCGCAGTATCTGGTAGACATCGACGCTGCCAAGGCCAAGAAAGCCGGTATCAGCCCCTCTACCATCCTCTCTACCCTGCAGGGTTACTACGGCGGTATGTATGTGTCCAACTTCAACCGCTTCGGTAAGATCTACCGTGTGATGATGCAGAGCAACCCCGAAAGCCGCGTTAGCCCCGAGACTCTCAAGAACATCAAGATACGCAACGGCGCCGAAATGGCTCCCATCGAAAACTTTGTGAAGCTCACCCGCGTATACGGTCCTGACCTTCTCAACCGTTTCAACCTGTTCAACTCAATCAGTGTCAACGGTAGCCCGGCTCCCGGCTACTCTTCGGGTGACGCCATCGCTGCCATCGAGCGCGTGGCCTCGCAGAGCCTGCCTCAGGGCTTCGGCTTTGAATACGCCGGTATGACCCGCGAAGAAGCCGGTTCGTCGAGCGGCAGCTCTACAGCCATGATCTTCGGTCTGTGTCTGCTCTTCGTCTACCTGCTGCTCTCGGCTCAGTACGAATCATATCTGCTGCCATGGGCCGTTATCTTCTCGATTCCCTTCGGTCTTATGGGTGCGTTTATCTTTGCCGACATCGCAGGCATCAACAACAACATCTACCTGCAGATCGCGCTCATCATGCTTATCGGTCTTCTGGCCAAGAACGCC
>CAJUKX010000045.1 GCA_910586975.1 uncultured Muribaculaceae bacterium
CGCAAATTTAACTATTTTTGTTCAGTATTTAACAACCGGTTTTTTACATTGACCCAAAAAAAATAGGGGAGTATATTTATTCTTTGGATTTTTTTTTATACTTTTGTAAAAATTTGCGAATATATGCCCTCAGATTTGCAACAACAACTTGAAAGTGTTCGTGCCAAGACCCGTGTAATGGTCGAAAAGTACCATTATGTGAAAGATGCCTACGAAGCGGCAAAGGTCGAGATATCTGATCTTAAAGCTCAGATATTGGCGCGGGATGAGGAGTTGGAGCAGTTGAAGCTGAAAGTCGAGTATCTCTCGATAGCTTCGACAGTTCGCATTACGGGCGATGATCTCGCCTCGACGAGGGCTATGGTAGCAGATTTGGTGCGTGAAATTGACCGTTGTCTTGCCGACCTAAAGGAATGACAGCGATGCAGACCATGCTGAATGATGAAAGACGAAAAACTTCATAGATTTACAGCCAAGATTGCAGACGTGGAAGCGATTTCGTTCCCGATAAAACTTGAGGAGGAAGAAATCTACCGCAAAGCAGCCTACCACGTCAACAAGCTTTGGCAAAGCAACCTCTCGGCACAGCCGGGAAAATCGTCGCACTTTGCCCTCGCAAAGGTGGCTCTGGCATTTGCGGAACTGTATTATCGCAAGGCTCAGCAGCTGTCGGCGCAGTCAAAGGTGCTTGAAAGCTTTGAGAAGGAGCTCGATGAGATACTCCTTTCCATGGAATAGCTGCGACGCAGGGCCGCATAGCTCGATGGGCCGGAGATTCGTTTTCTGACTTTTAATATGGTTTGACCGATGTAATCGCACATGGAATGGCACAGAGGTGTGTTCCACGGGCGTCTTGTCGCCCCGTTATGCAGTATCAGAAAATCTAATCCCCAAATATTTAGTAATAATGGAAATATTATTTAATATAGCAATAGGTGTGTTGGCGGCCGCAATCGGTGTCGCCGTCACTATCATTGTACACCGTTCTATGGCCAAGACCCGTGCAAAGCAGATTATAGCCGATGCCGAGCGCGAGGCCGAAGATCTAAAGCGTACCAAAGAGTTGCAGGGTAGGGAAGAAGCCCTCAAGATAACTTCGGACGCCGAAAAAGTCGCCAACCAGCGCATGTCGAAGGTTCAGAGCAATGAGGCTCGCCTGAAGCAGCGCGAGCTTCAGCTCAATCAGCAGCAGAGCGAGAACGCCCGCACCCGCAATGAGCTCGAATCGCTGCGTCAGACCCTTGAAGCGCAGTCTAACGCCATCGAAGGTCGCGAGGCCGAACTCGAAAAAATGCACCGTCAGGCTGTTGAACAGCTCGAACATATCTCGGGCCTGTCGTCAGACGAAGCCCGCGAGAAGCTTGTGGAATCGCTCAAGGATGAAGCCAAGACCGCAGCTGCATCTTATATCAACGACATCATGGACGACGCCAAGATGACTGCCAATAAAGAAGCAAAGCGCATTGTGGTTCAGTCAATACAGCGAGTTGCCACCGAAACAGCCATCGAAAATTCCGTAACCGTTTTCCATATTGATTCAGACGAAATCAAAGGCCGCATCATAGGCCGCGAAGGTCGCAATATCCGTGCCCTTGAAGCCGCCACCGGTATTGAAATCATAGTTGATGATACCCCCGAGGCAATCGTGCTCAGCGGCTTTGACCCCGTTCGTCGCGAAATCGCACGCCTGGCGCTCCATCAGCTTGTGGCTGACGGTCGTATCCACCCCGCCCGCATCGAGGAAGTGGTGTCTAAGGTACGCCGCCAGATTGAGGAAGAAATCATCGAGACCGGTAAGCGCACAGCCATCGACCTGGGTATCCACGGTCTGCACCCCGACCTTATAAGAATGGTAGGTAAGATGAAGTACCGTTCGTCATACGGCCAGAACCTGCTCCAGCACTCGCGCGAGACTGCAAACCTCTGCGCAATCATGGCCGCCGAACTTGGTCTTAATCCCAAGAAGGCTCGCCGCGCCGGTTTGCTCCACGATATAGGCAAAGTGCCCGACGAAGAACCCGAACTGCCACACGCACTGCTGGGTATGAAACTCGCCGAGAAATATAAGGAAAAACCCGAGATATGCAACGCCATAGGCGCTCACCACGATGAAATAGAACAGACTTCGCTGCTCGCTCCCATCGTTCAGGTGTGTGATGCCATCTCAGGTGCTCGTCCCGGCGCTCGTCGCGAAATCGTGGAGGCTTACATCAAACGTCTCAACGACCTTGAACAACTCGCCCTGTCATATCCCGGTGTGGTTAAGACCTACGCCATACAGGCCGGCCGCGAACTGCGCGTAATTGTAGGTGCAGACAAGATCGACGACGTTGAAACTGAAAAGCTTTCAGCTGAAATAGCCAAGCGCATACAGGATGAAATGACGTATCCCGGCCAGGTTAAGATAACTGTGATACGCGAAACACGTTCCGTAGCCTTTGCAAAATAAGCCATGATTGAAGACGATCAGAAGCAACCCAAAAAAGCTGTTGACGAACCGGGAGCCAAGCAAGCGGCCGAAGCCGATGCTGTGGATCAGCCCAGGGCGCAACGCCGTTGCGACGACCAAGCCAAGGAAACACGATGCAAACTGCATAGTTTCAATTGGTTGGCTGATATACCGGGCGGATATGCCGACAGTGAGTATGTAGAGGTTACGTTCAAGAACACCCGCAAGGGATATTATAAGAACTCTACCCATCTGCCGCTCGAGATAGGCGACATGGTGGCCGTGGAGGCTTCGCCGGGCCACGACATAGGCATGATAACCATGACCGGCGCCCTGGCCGAGATGCGCATGAAAAAGGCCACACGCTGCGGCTGCGATGGCAAGCGTGGACGCCGTGAACAGCGCGACCAGGCCGAGGAGGTGAAGCGTGTATTCCGTCTGGCTCGTCCGGGCGACCTCGAACGCTACGAAGAGGCCAAAGCCAAGGAGAATGACACCATGATACGTTCGCGCCGCATCGCGGCCGACCTTGGCCTGAATATGAAGATAGGCGATGTAGAGTATCAGGGCGATGGCAACAAAGCTATTTTCTACTATATAGCCGATGAGCGCGTGGACTTCCGTCAGCTTATCAAAGTGCTTGCCGATGCCTTCAAAGTACGCATCGAGATGAAGCAGATAGGTGCGCGTCAGGAAGCCGGCCGTATAGGCGGTATAGGCCCCTGCGGACGCCCGCTGTGCTGCTCGCAGTGGATGAGCAACTTTGTATCGGTGGCAACGTCTGCCGCAAGGTATCAGGATATCTCGCTCAACCCGCAGAAGCTTGCAGGTCAGTGTGCCAAGCTGAAATGTTGTCTCAACTTTGAAGTCGATGCATACGTCGAAGCTTCAAAGCGAGTGCCTTCAAAGGAAGAACGACTCGAAACCGCCGATTCTACATACTATCATTTCAAGACAGATATTTTCAAACGCGAGATAACATATTCGACCGACAAGAATATAGCCGCCAATCTGGTGACAATCTCAGCCGACCGGGCTTTCGAAATCATATCTATGAACAAGAAAGGCGAGAAGCCGCTGACACTCAAGCCCGACGGCGATGAAAAGCCCCGCGAAAAGGCTGCCTTCGGCGATATTCTCGGCGACGATGATCTTACGCGTTTTGATAATAAAAAGAAGAAAAAACGCAAGAAACCCAAGGCTCAGGCCCAAAAAGCAGATTCGGATCAAGCGGCTCTGCCCGGAGCAAAGCCGGCATCTGAACAGCGTCCCAAGAAGAAGAAAAAGAAAAATACTAATCCGGACTCCGGAGAGAAGCCTCAGGCACCGAAGTCACCCAAGGAATGAAGCTGATATGGGCTGCAACTCTTGGCGCGTTGACTTTGTTTACTTCATGTAAGGAACCGAGTCCGCTCTCAGAAGGTGCCGGTTTCAAGTCAATCGACCGCCAAGGCTGGGTCTATGGCGACAGTTACGAGTTCAACCCCTCGCCTGATTTCGCCGAGGCCCGAGGCACAGCCCGTATGGCTGTTGTTGTACGTCATACAGGTGCTTATCTCTACAGCAATCTGTGGTTGGAGGTGGCAACACCCGTAGCTCCCGGCGATTCAATGAAGCTTGATACCATTAACATAAAGCTTGCCGATATTTACGGCAGGTGGCTTGGAAAAGGCCTGGGAGTAAGCTATGTGAAAACCGACACATTGCCCGGTCGATATGGATTTGATGAAGACGTGCCCGCCAAGGTACGCCATATAATGCGTGTCGACACCCTCAATGATGTAGAGCAGATAGGGCTCATATATTTCGAGCCGGTTCCGCACCAAACACACTCTAAATAACAATTGCGAGACTATGGAAAGTAAACATGAAGAAAATCTCCTGCTTCTGTCAGAAGAGGAACAGCTGCTCAGAATAGCAAGGGTAAACAAATATATGGCTGAGGCCGAACTCGACTATATCCTTGTAGGCGACAATGTGAATCTCTATTATCTGTCAGGACGTGTGTTCTGCGGATACATACTTGTGTGCAGCGACGGCAATGCCGACTATTTCCTGCGCCGTCCTTCGACCCTTAAAGCCGATGGTGCTGTCGTATACCGCAAGCTTGAGGACATGACAAATGCCGTGGCCGAAATCATAAAAAAGAAGCCCGGTAGACTGGGAATGATGCTTGACGACACCCCATACGGAGTGATTCAGCGCCTGCTCAAAGGCTTGGGAGGTGATATTCAGCCCGGAAACGGTTCGGCCGTATTCAGAAAAGCCCGCGCCGTAAAGACTGATCTCGAAATACAGCAGATGGAAATGTCGGGTATCAAGCAGACTCAGGTTTACCGAAAGATTCCGCACCTCTACCGCGAGGGAATGACCGATATAGAATTTCAGATTGAAATAGAGCGTGCCTTGCGTCTTGAAGGCTCGCTGGGGCAATTCCGCTGCAGCGGCGCCGAGATGGAAATATATATGGGAAATGTGCTCACAGGCGAAAATGCCGACACTCCCTCGCCCTACGACTTCGCCATGGGCGGAGCCGGTATGAGCCCGTCGCTGCCTGTAGGCGCCAACGGCACCATAATCAAGCCCGGCAAACCCGTAATGGTGGATATGAACGGTAATTTCACCGGTTATATGACCGATATGACCCGTTGCTATGTTGCCGGTAACCCCGACGAGGTAGTAGTGAAAGCCAACCAACTGTCAATTGATATATGCCGCAGACTCAGCGAGATGATGCTGCCCGGTGTCGAAGCCAAAGTGCTGTATCAGATAGCTGAGGAAATGGTGAAAGAAGCCGGTATGGAATGTTACTTCATGGGGCATAGTCACCAGGCCGGTTTTGTGGGCCACGGAGTGGGCATAACAATTAACGAACTGCCGGTTATAGCACCCCGGTCGCGCGATATACTTAATGTGGGCAACTGCATAGCACTTGAACCTAAATTTGTAATTCCGGGTCAAGGGGCTGTGGGCGTTGAGAATACATACGTGGTTCAGGCTCAGGGTCCGGCCCGTCGCCTGACCAATGCCCCCGAAGATATTCAAAGTCTTACATAAGAGAATGAATCTGAAAGAAAAGCTAAGCGATAAAGTTTTCAAGATGGTCGGTGATGTGGCCGACAACATTTCGCGTCCGTGCTATGTGGTGGGCGGTTACGTCCGCGACCTTATCATAGAACGACATTCAAAAGACATAGATTTCGTAACAGTAGGCTCGGGTATCGAGCTTGCCGAGGCTGTCGCAAGCCGTCTCGGACCCAAGGCTCATGTGGCCGTATATCGCAATTACGGAACCGCCCAGCTTCACTGCGGAAATCTCGAACTCGAATTTGTAGGCGCACGCAAGGAGTCGTACCGCAGGGATTCGCGCAACCCGATTGTGGAAGACGGCACTCTTGAAGAGGATCTTTCAAGGCGCGATTTTACCATAAACGCGTTGGCCATAAGTGTTAATGCCGATTCGTACGGAGAGCTTATCGACATGTTCGGCGGTATGGCCGATATAGAGAAAAGATTGATACGTACGCCGCTCGACCCCGACATCACATTCAGCGACGATCCGCTGCGCATGATGCGTGCCATACGTTTTGCCACACAACTTGGCTTCAACATTTATCCTGAAACGCTGAGGGCTATCACCCGCAACGCACATCGTATAGAAATCATCACCGCCGAACGCATCAAGGATGAACTCAGCAAGATAATGCGTTCACCCAAGCCTTCGATCGGCTGGGAATTGCTCCACATCACAGGACTGTTGAAATACATCCTTCCTGAGCTTGAGGCCTTGCGTGGTGTTGAGGTAGTGAACGGTCGCGGCCACAAGGACAACTTCTATCATACCCTCACTGTGCTCGACACCGTGGCTGCAAGTTCCGACAAGGAGTGGTTGAGATGGGCGGCTTTGTTTCACGATATTGCCAAGCCTGTAACAAAACGCTACGATGCTCAGAACGGATGGTCGTTCCACAATCACAACTTCGTCGGGGCCAAGATGATACCGCGCATTTTCTCGCGCATGCGTCTGCCGCTCGGAGCTGAGATGCGCTATGTGCAGAAACTGGTTGAGCTGCACATGCGTCCGATCGCGCTTGTAGAAGATGAGGTTACCGACAGCGCGGTGCGCCGTCTGATTAATTATGCCGAAGAAGACCTCAACGACCTTATGACTCTTGCCCGAGCCGACATCACGAGCAAGAACGAGGCCAAGAAACAGCGTTATCTTGACAATTTCGACCTTGTCGAGCGCAAATTTGACGATATACGAGCTAAAGACTTCGAACGCAACCGCAAGAATCCGATAGACGGAAACGAGATCATGCACATATTTGGACTGCACCAATCGCCCCTGGTGGGCTACTTCGCTAAAAATCTCAAGCAGGCCATAAAGGACTGTGAGATAGAAGATACACGCGAGGCATCGCTCGAATATCTGTATAAACTTGCACGCGAAAAGGGCGTTGAAGTTGTGAATCCTCCTGCCGATAATGATGACACGGACAACGGAGATATTCAAAAAAATTGAATGTTGAATGAACTACGATATATAGAAAAATGTATTATATAACGAAAACACTCGAAATATCCGCTGCGCATCGCCTTACTCTCGACTACGAGAGCAAGTGCACCAATCTCCACGGTCATAACTGGATTATCACAGTTTATTGCCGGGCAAAGGAGTTGAACAGCAACGGCATGGTGACCGACTTCACCCATATCAAGCGTGAAGTTTCTGATAAACTCGACCATGCTTGCCTGAATGACGTGTTGCCATTCAACCCCACGGCCGAGAACATGGCGCGCTGGATATGCGAGACTGTTGAGAACTGCTATCGTGTAGATGTAAAAGAGAGTGAGGGCAATGTTGCCTCGTATGTAAAAGATGAAGAATAAGAAATATAAGGTAAACGAAATATTTTATTCACTTCAGGGCGAAGGTTTCTACACCGGTACCCCGGCTGTATTTCTGCGTCTGAGCGGCTGCAACCGCAAGTGCGATTTTTGCGATACCGACCATTTCGGCTTCACTGAAATGACGGCTGAAGAAATAGCTGATGCTGTTGCCGCATATCCGTCGCGTCATCTTGTTATCACCGGTGGTGAGCCAACTTTGCAGCTCGACTCCGACCTGATGAGAGCCATCAAGGCCAAGCGTTTCTATGTGCAGATAGAAACCAATGGTACTCGACCCGTGCCGGTTGAGGTCGACTGGGTGACATGTTCGCCTAAAGACGCTCCCTGGGATATAGACCGCATTGATGAGCTGAAGCTCGTGTTTCAAAATCAGGACGTGGAGGAGATTGCCGCAATACTTCCGGCCAAGCATCACTTCCTGCAGCCGCTGTCGGGCAGCAATATCCCCCAAACTATAGAGTATTGTCTTGCACATCCTCGCTGGCGCCTTTCGTTACAGACTCATAAACTTATCGACATTCAATGAAATCAATCCGCCGCTTCATAATAATTCTTGCTTGGTTGTTGACGATGCCATTCATTGCTTCGGCGCAGAGCGATACCATAGTGTCGCTCATAACCTGCGCACCCGGCTCGGATATTTATGAGCTTGAGGGGCATACGGCTTTGCGCATACGTTCGCCAAGGTTTGATGTTGCGGTAAGTTACGGAGTATTTGATTTCAACTCGCCAAATTTTGTATATCGTTTTGTCAAGGGCGAGACTGACTACATGTGTGCAGCTATCCCATGGCAGATATTTGTGGAAGGGTATAAGGCCGACGGTCGCAGGGTGGTGGAACAGGTGCTTGACCTCGACTCCGCTCAAACCCGCAAGCTCGTGGAGCTTGTAGATAATAATCTGCTGCCGCAAAACCGAGTTTACAGATACAATTATGTAAAAGACAATTGCGCTACCCGTCCGCTCAGTATCATAGAGCAGGCCATGGGCGACAGTATACGGCTTGCCCCTGTTGATTTCGATACACGCTCATACACTGCAAGTTTCCGTGATGTGATGCGCCATTATCACCGCAATTACCCGTGGTATCAGTTTGGTATCGACCTGGCCTTAGGCTCGGGAATAGACTATCCAATAAGCAACCGCGAGTATGTCTTTGCTCCAGTGCTGTTGGAGCAGCAGATGACAGAAGCCACTGCCGGCGGTAATAAAATAGTGAAGGGCACAGAAGTAATCGTAGGCGATGACAGCTGGGACTGTGTAGACAGTGCGACGCCCTTTTTCCTCACTCCCATGTTTGTAGGGTGGGTGGTGTTTGCACTTCTGCTGTGGGCTACCGTATGCGACAATCGTCGCGGTCGTGTAAGCCGATGGATTGATGCCACATACTTCGGAGTGCTGGGTCTTGCAGGCCTGCTCATAACATACCTTGTATTTATTTCAGTTCACGAAGCTACCTCTCCCAACTATCTTATAATATGGTTGAACCCCTTCTGCCTTATCCCCACCATTTTTATTTGGTTAAAAAAGTGCAAGATTGTGGTTTTATCATACCAAATTATTAACTTTGCAGCAGTTTTGATATTGAGCCTTGTATGGCTTTGGTTGCCCCAGAGTGCCAATGCGGCATTTTTGCCTTTCGTGTTAGGCGATATGCTCCGATCGGCCAGCTATATCAAACTGAATTTTCCAAAGGTTGCAAACCACGGTAAATAAAATGAAAAACAAGCTGAAAAACTCACGTTATACTATGCCCGGCATATTTCTGGCTCTGATTACATCAGTAGTCAGCATGGCCATGCCCGTATCGGCGGGGGTAAGACCGCAGCTTGTTGTAGGAGTTGTCATCGATGGGCTCGACAAGCAGTATCTTGATATGCTGCGCGAGCAGTTCGGAAACGACGGCTTCAACCGTCTCATGCGCGATGGTGTGGTGATACCGCATGCCGACTATGGCTCTACGGTAGACGCTACAGCTGCCACAGCCATGATTGCCACCGGCGCTTCGCCCTCTACCACAGGTATAAGCGGCGTAAATATCTATGACCGCGAGGCTCGACGCCTTGTACAGGCGCTCAACGACCCCCAGGCCATAGGAAACTTCACCACTCAGACATTCTCGCCGCGCTCGCTCGCGGTAAGCACCCTTGCCGATGAAATCCGTATAGCCGGAGGAGGCGTTTCAAGGGTCATAGCCATAGCGCCCGAGCCTACTCAGGCGGTAATACTTGCCGGCCACACCGGTAATTCGGCTCTATGGATCGATGATAAGACAGGCTATTGGGCTACATCCACGTATTACAAAGACCTGCCCACGTCGGTTACTTATCGCAACAGACTCAAACCCCTGCCAAGCAGGCTCGACACCATGCAGTGGACCCCGCTCAAGCCTGCCGAGGCATACGTGGGTCTGCCCGATCACATCACCCACTATCCGTTCCGCTACACCTTCCCCCGAGGAAACGTGGACCGCTATGCCATGTTTGTAAATTCGCCCAAGGTAAATACCGAGGTTACCGACATTGCAGGCGATATAGTGGACGAACTCAAACTCGGTCGCCCTGCCGATGGTGTTGATATGCTCAATGTGACATACACATTGCAACCATATATATACAGCAATACCGGCGAGAACCGGTACGAGTTGATAGACAGTTATCTGCGGCTCGACCGCGAGCTGGCACGCCTTTTTGCGAAAGTGGAAAGCGTGGCCGGTCCGGGCAACACTGTGTTTTTTGTGGCAGCAACGCCGCCCTCGGGTCGTTCGCGTCGCGATGATGAACGCTGGAATATACCTTACGGCGAGTTTTCGACAAAGAAAGCCAAGAGCCTGCTCAATATGTATCTCATGGCCAAGTTTGGCAATGGCGAGTGGGTAAACGGATTCTATAACAACCAATTTTTCCTTAATAACAAGCTCATAGACGAGCGTCATCTCGACGCAGCCAATGTGCGCCTCGAAGCAGCCGCTTTCCTTGAACGGATGAGCGGAGTAGACCGCGTGTTTACCATAGATGAGATTCTGTCGGGTCGTGGAGATGCGTATTACGAAGCTCTGCAAAGAAACAATCATGCCAATTCGAGCGGCGATTTATTTGTGGAGGTAGCACCCGGTTGGGAAACTGTAGATGATATCCTGGTACCTGCATCGGAGAAACGGGTTCATTATGTGAAGCGGCTTGCACCGGCAACTGCTCCATTGTTCATAATGGCTCCTGATGTAGATGCCCGCACCATAGACACACCTGTAGACATACGTGTGGTGGCACCCACCATCACCCGTCTGTTGCGCATACGCAGCCCCAATGCCGCATCGTTTGCGGGTCTGGAGCTGTAAAAACCTTGCCACACTTTTTTACTTCCGGATTCAGTTTTTAATTTTCAGAGTAAAAACCGCTCTGAATACGTGGCCAAGTTAAATCCAATCCAAGACAAATTTACAAAAATACGTATTGAATTTTTTATAAGAATTGCCGCCTATAGCGGGCGGTGTATCTCGTAAAACTATTTTATACGCTCTATTTAAGAAAATTAATTAAATTTTCGTAAATTTGCAAAAATCAAGAAAAAACAAATAAAACACTATATGTCACTCGAATCATTCCTTAAAAGCATTTTTGGCTCGAAAGCCGAACGCGACCGTAAGAAATATCTCGACTATGTGGAGAAAAACATAACTCCGCTCAAGCCCGAGATGGCCGCCCTTAGCAACGATGAGCTGCGTCAGCGTGTAGCTGACATTCGCGCCGATATACATGGCGCCATCAAAGCCGATGAAGACCGTATAAAGGAGCTTAAGGCTGAGATAGAAACACTGCCGCTTGACAAACGTCAGCCCCTGTGGGAAGAAATTGACCAACTTGAAAAGAATATCAAGGATACTCTGGAGGTTAAACTCGACGAACACCTCCCTGTGGTTTTCGCCGCAATGCGCGACACTGCCCGTCGATTTGCACAGAATGAGACAATCGAAGTAAGCGCCACCGACCTCGACCGTGAATTTGCCGGCCGCGGATGCGACTTCCTTACCATTGAAGGCGACAAGGCCATATACAAGAACCATTGGCTTGCCGGCGGTAATGAAGTTACCTGGGATATGGAACACTACGATGTGCAGATGGTGGGCGGTAAGGTGCTCAATGAAGGTAAGATTGCTGAAATGGCCACCGGTGAAGGTAAAACCCTTGTGGCTACCCTGCCCGTTTTCCTGCGCTCGCTCACCGGCCGCGGTGTGCACGTGGTTACTGTGAACGATTACCTGGCCAAGCGTGACTCGGAGTGGATGGGTCCCATCTACCAGTTCCTTGGTTCTACAATCGACTGTATCGACAAGCATCAGCCTAACACAGCTGCCCGTCGCGCTGCATACAACTGCGACATCACTTACGGTACAAACAACGAGTTCGGTTTCGACTATCTTCGCGATAACATGGCCATGGCTCCCGAAGACATGGTACAGCGCTCGCACTATTATGCAATTGTCGATGAGGTCGACTCCGTGCTTATCGACGATGCCCGTACACCGCTCATCATCTCAGGTCCCGTACCCAAAGGTGAGGAACAGTACTTCAATGAATATAAGTACAATGTAGAGAAGGTGGTTGAGGCTCAGCGCCGTCTGATCAACAAAATTCTGGCTGAAGCCAAAGCCAAGATTGCGTCCGAGGACAAGGAGGTTCAGAAAGAAGGTGCATTGCTCCTGTTCAGAGCTTACAAAGGTCTGCCCAAATACGGCGCCCTCATCAAGTTCCTGAGCCAGGAAGGTATGAAGACCCTTCTGCTCGAAACCGAAGCTCACTATCTGCAGGACAATGCCCGCGAAATGCCCATAGTGACAGACCCGCTGTACTTCGTAATTGACGAAAAGAACCGCTCGGTTGAACTTACCGACAAGGGTCTGGATGAGCTTACCGGCAAAATTGACGATCCCAATTTCTTTGTGCTGCCCGACATCGCCGGCCAGCTCTCAGAACTGGAACACATAGCCGACAAGGAAGAACGTCAGAACAAAAAAGACGAGCTTATGGCCGACTATGCCGTGAAGGCCGAGCGCGTACATACCGTGACACAGCTTCTGAAGGCATATACCCTCTTTGAACGCGAGGTCGAATATGTAATCGACGACAATAAGGTGAAAATCGTAGACGAGCAGACCGGCCGTATCATGGAAGGTCGCCGCTACAGCGACGGTCTTCACCAGGCCATCGAGGCCAAGGAAGGTGTGAAGGTTGAGGCCGCCACACAGACCTTCGCTACAATCACCCTGCAGAACTACTTCCGCATGTATCACAAGCTGGCCGGTATGACCGGTACTGCTGAAACAGAAGCCGGTGAATTCTGGGATGTGTACAAGCTCGAAATCGTGACTATTCCCACCAACCGTCCGGTTGCACGTATAGACATGAACGACCGCGTGTACAAGACCAAGAAAGAGAAATACGCAGCCGTGATTGCCGAAATCGAGCGTCTGCATGCCATAGGCCGTCCGGTGCTCGTGGGTACCACTTCGGTTGAAATCTCAGAATTGCTCAGCCGAATGCTCGATATGCGTAAGATCAAGCATCAGGTACTTAACGCCAAACTGCACCAGCGTGAAGCCGAAATCGTGGCTCTTGCCGGTCTGCCCGGTGCCGTGACCATTGCCACCAACATGGCCGGCCGTGGTACCGACATCAAGCTTCCCGCCGAGGTCAAGGCCATGCAGGATATGGAAATCGTGAAAGACAAGGGCATAGGCGGTCTGGCCATCATCGGTACCGAACGCCACGAAAGCCGTCGTGTCGACCGTCAGCTCCGCGGACGTGCCGGCCGTCAGGGCGACCCGGGTTCTTCGGTATTCTTCGTATCGTTTGAAGACCAGCTGATGCGTCTTTTCGCCACCGACCGTGTGATGAAACTCCTCGACACACTCGGCTACCAGGAAGGTGATGTGATCGAGCACAAGATGGTAAACAACGCCATAGAGAAGGCTCAGCGCCGCGTTGAAGAAAACAACTTCGGTATACGTAAGCGTCTTGTGGAATACGATGACGTGATGAACAAGCAGCGCAACTATATCTACACCCGTCGTCAGCACGCCCTCAAGGGTGAACGCCTCGGTATAGATATCGCCAACATGATATACGACAGCGTGGAAGCTCTGGTTGATCAGTTCGACAACGCTATCGACTATCCCGCAATGGCTCTCGAAATCTACCGCATCTTTGCCATCGAACCTCCGTTCGACGAGAAGCAGTATAGCAGCCTCTCGCGCCAGGAACGTGTAGATGCCCTGCACGATGCCGCAATGGAAGCCCTCAACCGCAAGGACGACCGCATACGCGAGATCGCACTTCCCGTTATCAAGAGCATCCTCGAGAACAATGACTACCGTGGCAAGATCATAGTTCCCGTAAGCGATGGCAAACGCCAGTTCAACCTGCGCATCGACCTTGAGGAAGCTATGGCTACCGAAGGCCGTTGCATAATCAAGGAATGGCAGAAAGCTCTCTCGCTCGTCACCATCGACGATATGTGGATGAATCATCTGCGCGAGCTCGACCAGCTGCGTCAGTCAGTGCAGAATGCTTCATACGAGCAGAAAGATCCACTGGTGATTTACAAGGTAGAGGCATTCAACCTGTTCCAGGATATGCTCGGACGTCTCAACGCCAAGATGGTAAGCGCCCTGATGCGCGCCCACATCCCCGTGCGCGAAGCCGCCACTACCTCAGCTCCACAGCCTCAGCAGCATAATGTGGAAACAGAGGTGAATACAGCCACCGAGACCTCAGAGCCTGAACCCGAACCTCAGCCTCAGCCCAAGCCGAAACCTGCTCCCGAGCTTAAAGAAGCCGGACCCGAAATGCCTCACAAGTACAATTACAGCGCTACTAAGGCTTCTGTACCGGGCGAGGACGAAAAACGTGCTGCAGCATCAGCACCCCAGGGCGAGGTTAGACGCACTTCTCCCATCAAGTCAGGTCCCAAAGTAGGCCGCAATGATCCCTGCCCATGCGGTTCGGGCAAAAAATACAAGAACTGCCATGGTAAGAATCAATAATTTGTTAAATCGCCAATTAACGACTTATAAATAATCTTAATGTCCGCACCATCGGTGCGGACATTTGTTTTTATTGTAGGTCGTAAAGAGTTTTCGGCCTTGAAACACCTATGTTTATTCACTTGATAACTTTATGCAGACTATGTTAAATAAAACTTTTGAAGCAAAGTTACTTGCAGTACAAGATAATCTACTCAACTTCGCGTATCTACTCACCTCAAACCATGATGACGCTTATGACCTCTTGCAGGACACTACACTGAAAGTGCTCGACAATGAGGAAAAATATGTCGATAATGTCAACTTCAAGGGTTGGGTGTTTACCATAATGCGCAATATCTTCATAAACAATTACCGCAAGGCCGTGCGAGCCAATACGGTGATTGACCGCACCGAGGATCTGTATCACCTGTCGATGCCGCAGAACAGCGGATTCGAGACACCCGAGGGGGCTATAGCATCAAAGGAGATTCATGCCATAATAGATTCATTTACCGACGATCTCAGGGTGCCGTTCTCAATGCACCTTGCAGGATATAAATATGCCGAGATTTCCGAAGCCACGGGTATACCGCTCGGCACCATCAAAAGCCGAATATTCTTTGCACGCAAACGTCTGCAGAACGAGCTGCGCGACTATCGTGCGGACTGATATATAAAGTGACCGGCGCTAAGGCAGCAATGCTTCGGCGCCGTCGCTTTCTGTATCTTCCTCTAATTCAGCAAAACGCTCGGGCAGGGCTTTCTTTGACTTTATGCCAAGCTGTTTCAGATTCTCGGCCACTCTGAGCACATTGTTGTTGCCTGTGGTCAATCTCTTCAGGGCCGATGAGTATATCTGTTGGCTCTTGTCGATTGATTTGCCCAAGTCGTCCATATCCTTCAGGAAGGCCTGCACGCTGTCTATCATCTTTTGGCCTGTGGCGGCTATTTTTTCAGAATTTACGGTGCGGTCCTCGTTCTGCCACATCTGCTCCACAAGGCGCACTACGGTCACGAGGTGAGTGGGCGACACTATGATTACATGCCCTTCGTAGGCTTTCTGCCAGATGTCGGGGTTGGCATTCATCGCTTCGATGTAAGCGCCCTCATGTGGCATGAACATCAATACGAAATCACCGTTTTTAGCACCTATTTTGCTTTGATAATCCTTGTCGCGCAGTTCCTTTATGTGCGCTTCAACAGAGCGCAGATGAGCTTTTGCAAAAGTGCTTTTCTGCTCGGGCGAATCGGCTTCGAGCATCCTCAGGTAATCTGACAGCGACACCTTTGAGTCAATGATTATATCGCGGTTCTTGGGGCAATGTATCACGGCGTCGGGGCGGAGCTGACGTCCGTCTTCATCGGCTGATGACTCTTGAGTCACAAACCAGCGTCCCTCCTGCAGCCCTGAGTGTTCAAGGATATTAGCCAGCATCATCTCTCCCCAGCGACCCTGCACGCGGGTGTCACCTTTGAGGGCAGAGGCCAGTTTTCCGGCTTCCTTCTCCACTCGAGTGTTCAGTTCGTGAAGCGAACGTATCTCCTCGCGCAGCGACAGGCGGTCGCGATTCTCTATGTCGTAACATTCACGATAGCCCTTGGTAAAAGCTTCGAGAGAGGTTTTCATCGGAGCCAGAGCGGCCTCGATGCTAATACGGCTGTTGCGGTCGAGCTGCTGCGAATTGGCATTCAGTATGTCAGCGGCAAGAGCCTTGAACCGCTCACCCACCGAAGCTCTTTCGTCAGCCAATTGTCGGGAATGTTCGTCGTTGAGCATGGCAATCTGGGCTGCGTGCGATTCTTTCAGCTCGGCAAGCTGACGGTTGTGCGACTCCTTCAGCTCATTTATACGTTTCTCCTCTGATTGCAGCTCGGCGGCAAGGCGTTTGTTGGCTTGGTCAAAGCGCTCCTGTAGGATGGCTTTTTCGGTGAGCAGTTTGTTGCAGTCGGCTTCGAGCGTACGGATACGTTCCTCACTACCAACACTACCGCCGGACTTTACTGAAAGTTTAAAGCATAGGAAAATACAGGCTACAAGCGCAACGGCAAGAGCTATCAGTGCATATATCATGATTTAGCTGTTTTATTATTATTGCAAAGTTACTTTTTTAGAGTGTTTCAAGATAACCCTTAGTGTTAAAGAAATTAAAAGCCGATAAAAAAGATTTCAGAGCAACTATATCATACCTGAAATACGAAAAACACTGCTTAATGTGGCCAATTTTACCGTTGTGTATTGGATATAATCATTGAATGTATAAAATTACTCACGATGAAAAGCAGGCTAATACGCTGATATGTCATATTTTTGATGTATCTTTGCATTTGAAATCAAACGCTTATCCCTAAATGGCAAAAATCACTGTTCAAAATACGAATATAACCATCATCAATGTTGATGGAGAAGATTATGTGTCCA
>CAJUKX010000046.1 GCA_910586975.1 uncultured Muribaculaceae bacterium
CGTTCTTCTGGGCTATAGGCATGAACTACTTCATGGAAGTAGCCAAGATGCGTGCAGCACGTATGCTGTGGGCCAAGATTGTAAAACAGTTCAATCCCAAGAACCCCAAATCACTGGCGCTGCGCACACACTCGCAGACATCAGGTTGGAGTCTTACCGAACAGGACCCCTTCAACAACGTAGGCCGCACATGTATCGAAGCTATGGCTGCAGCCCTTGGTCACACCCAGAGTCTGCATACCAACGCGCTTGACGAAGCTATCGCCCTTCCCACCGACTTCTCTGCACGTATCGCACGTAACACTCAGATTTACATCCAGGAAGAGACCATGGTTACCAAGCAGGTTGACCCCTGGGCCGGCTCATACTACGTGGAAGCCCTCACCAACGAGATCGCACACCGCGCATGGGAGCACATTCAGGAAATCGAAAAACTCGGCGGTATGGCCAAGGCTATCGAAACCGGTCTGCCCAAGCTCAGAATCGAAGAGGCCGCAGCCCGCACTCAGGCTCGCATTGACTCTGGCCGTCAGACAATCGTTGGTATCAACAAATATTGTCTTGAGCACGAAGACCCGATCGACATCCTCGAAATCGACAACACACAGGTACGTACCGAACAGTGCGAACGCCTTGACGACCTGCGTGCACATCGCGATGAAGAGAAGGTTAAGGAAGCGCTGGCAGCTATTACCGAATGTGTACGCACCAAGGAAGGCAACCTCCTTGACCTCGCAGTGAAGGCCGCAGGTGTACGCGCTACTCTCGGCGAAATTTCAGACGCCTGCGAAGAAGTCGTAGGACGTTATAAAGCAGTAATCAGAACTATTTCAGGCGTGTATTCAGCAGAAACTAAGAAAGATCCCGACTTTGTCCGCGCACAGCAGATGTGTGAGGAATTCGCAAAACGCGAAGGTCGTCAACCCCGTATCATGATTGCCAAAATGGGCCAGGACGGTCACGACCGTGGTGCCAAGGTTGTTGCAACCGGTTATGCAGACTGCGGATTCGACGTGGATATGGGTCCGCTCTTCCAGACTCCCGAAGAAGCCGCCCGTCAGGCCGTTGAAAACGACGTACATATTCTCGGTGTAAGCTCACTCGCTGCAGGCCACAAGACTCTGATTCCGCAGGTAATCGCAGAACTCAAGAAACTCGGCCGCGAAGACATAATGGTGACAGCCGGTGGTGTTATCCCCGCTCAGGATTATGACTTCCTCTATAAAGCCGGTGTGGCAGCCATTTTCGGCCCCGGTACCCGTATTCCTGATTCAGCCATCAAGATGCTCGAAATCCTCAACGAGGATCTCAAGTAATCAATAATACGATCCAATGCTCCCCGGCACTTTTCACTCTGTCGGGGAGTTTTTAATTTATTGAAATCCAAAGTATGCCTCAGAAAAAGTTTTTAGAACAGATTGCCGATTATTATACCGGCAGGCCCGGTAACGGTGACCTTGCTGATATTACGTTCATATTCCCGAACAAGCGCTCGGCTATGTTCCTCAAACGATATATACAGCTTAGGGTAAAAGACCGGTTTACGCTGATGCCACGTTTTTCGACCTTCAGTCGCTTTACATCGCAGATTGTGCGCGTAGGCGAAGCCTCACGCTACGAGGCTCTGTTTATACTCTACCAGTCATATTGCCAAGCGTTGATAGAGTCCAACCCTCAGGGCGAGGAGCAGATACGCGACTTCGACAGGTTTATATTCTGGGGCGACATGATACTGAACGATTTTGATGAGATAGACAAAGCTCTTGCCGATCCCAAACAACTATATAAAAATCTCGAATCATTCAAAGAAATTTCTTCTGATTATCTTACAGATGAACAGAAAAATATTATCAAAAGAATTTGGGGAGAAACCAATTATACAGTTCATGTAGAATCATTCTGGCTTCACACCAACAACGGCGACAAATCGGAACTCACACGCAAGTTTACCACTCTTTGGCAAATTCTCGGGCGCATTTATGAGATTTTTCAGGAAAAGCTTAAAGAAAATAATCTGACCACTTCCGGTAAACAAATGCGCCGGGCTCTTGAAATCCTTAAAAGCCGCGACAATTCCAATTTATTAAACCGCCGATACGTCTTTGTGGGTTTGAGCGACTTGACAAATGCTGAAATAGCCATAATGGATTTTTTGAAAAATGCCGGCATTGCCGAATTTTTCTGGGATCTGGAGACGCCGCTTTTTAAGTCGGGGGATGATAAATTTGACAATGAGAATCGTGCGATACGTATAATATCGCGCCTAAAAGAACTTTACCCCATGCCCTCAGACTTCGAGCCGAAACCTGTAAGTAGCGTAGGGAATATCAATATCGTAGGTGTGCCGTCGGCAATGGCACAAAGCAAGTATGCGGGTAAAGTGATAAAAGAAATGGGAAAATTGAGCGACAGCGACGCGTTCAATACCGCCATTGTAGTTCCCGACACATCTCAGCTCATGCACTTGATGTTGAGTTTGCCCGAAGACCTGCCGGGTATCAATGTGACGATGGGACTGCCCTACTCCTCCACCAACTTTGCAAATCTTTTCCGTGCCATCATCTCTATGCAGAGACGCATGCGCAAGACAAGAAACAATAAACATACGTTCTTCTATCAGGATGTACTAGAGGTACTTGTGCATCCGCACTTTCAGCTCGTAGCTCCTCAAAGAGCCAATTCTGTAAGGCAATATATATTTGACCAAAGACAGTTTAACATTGATGCTGAGGCCCTTACCAACGAGTTCCCTGAATTGTCGGCAATTTTCAGCCCCGTAGGTGATACCGATAATATTGATAACACTTACCGGTATATCACCGGCCTTTTGAACTGCCTGCGCGAATCGTTTATGAAATATTCAAGTGCAAAAGTCGATGACGATGTTTTTGAAATCAAAATTCTTGATTATTTCGAACAGCAGCTTGATGAGCTTCATCGTATGATGGAGAAATACAGTATTGACATGCGGGGAGCAACATTTTTCTCCATTTTCGAACGCATTCTCCAATCCAAGACCATCAATGTAGAAGGCACACCGCTTCATGGCCTGCAAATAATGGGTGTACTTGAAACCCGAGCGCTTGACTTCGACAATATCATTTTCCTCGACATGAACGAGAGAACCTTTCCACGTCGTGATTATGTCAAGACTATGATTCCCAATAATCTGCGCAGAGGTTATGGACTGCCACCGATTGAGCAAAGCGAGAGTTTCTACTCCTACTATTTCCTGCGAGCTATAGGCCGTGCATCTAATGTGACACTATTGTATGATTCTCGTCCGCCCAAGACCGGAACAAGCGAGATGTCGCGCTACGTCACCCAGCTGATGTATCTGAATCAAGGCGACAATATAAAGCACAACCAGGTGGAATTCAGCGGAAAGCAACCGCAATGCTCAGAGATTACAGTCAACAAGACTCCGGCTGTGATGCGACAGCTGAATGAATTCCGCCGTCCGGGCGGTAAAAATATTTCTGCATCATCGCTCAAAACCTACCTTAACTGCCCCTTGCAATTTTATCTGCAATATATCGTAGGACTGAGAGATTCCGATGATCCTACGGAGTATATGGATGAGGCCGAGATAGGTACTATATTCCACAACACGGTGGAGCGCCTGTACCGTCCATATAAAGAAGTTGAGATAACTGAACAGATAATAGACAAGATTCTGAACGATGGCAATCTGGATAGAATACTTATCGAAGAAATAGCCATTATCAACAAACTTGATCCCAAGACAGCAAGCATGGATTCATTCAACATCGAAGCAAGGATGTTGAAAGGAAAAATAGCCTTGCTAATACGCCAGATGCTCGAATGCGAGAAAACAGAATATTGCGCTCGATCCGGCAATTTCACTTATATGGATGGCGAAATGGAGGTGGCAAAGCCTTGGAAGATATACGACGGTTTAACGGTTAACTTCAAGATGCTGATAGACCGTATCGACAGGCTTGATGGGAACACCCTGAGGTTTATAGACTATAAAACCGGTAAAGATATATACAAGATTGGCAACAATTTAGAATCAATATTCTCGCCTGACTACACAAAGCACGCCATATTCCAACTGCTGGTTTATGCCGAGGCCTATCATGACCTTGCAGACCCTGATGTTGATATACATATTGCCCTTCATATAGTAAAGAAGATCCTTACTGAAAACACTATAGCGCCCATCACATTAGGCAGAGGTGTGTTGCCCGATTTCAAAGCCATCACACAGCAGTTCCGCCCGATGCTCAACGACCTGTTCCGCAAAATTTTCGACGACACCACACCGTTCAATCAATGTGCCAACGCCGAGCAATGCCGTCGGTGCTCATTCAACAGTATGTGCGGCCGCAGCCTGCCGCCTGAATACGATAATCTATAGCTTGTTTAATATGGCCGGATTGTACATTCACATACCCTTTTGCAAATCAAAATGTATATATTGCGATTTCTACTCCATGACACGGCTTTCGGCCATGGAAGAAGTAGTAAATGGCATAATCATGGAATTTGAAAGCCGTAAAGATGAGATCGTTGAACCCTTCACCACTATATATATAGGTGGCGGTACACCCTCAGTTGTGCCTGTTGATATACTGCTGCCGCTGATTGAATCGCTGCCAACTGAGTCTGTACGTGAATTCACAATCGAAGCCAATCCCGACAATATTACTCCTGAACTCGTAGCAAGATGGAAACAAGCCGGTATTAACAGGGTGAGCCTTGGCGTACAGACCCTTGATGATAAGGTATTGAAATCTATAGGACGACGTCATAACGGCAGGCAGGCAATCGAGGCAATCAAGATGATTGCAGAAGGAGGTATTAATAATATTTCAGCCGACTTGATATATGGCCTCCCCGGTATAAGTCAAAACAGATGGGAACAGGATCTTGATGCTATTTTGAATACACCTATCACCCATCTCTCAGCATATAGCCTCACTTATACAGAAGGCACCATGCTATACAAGATGTGGCAGCAGAATAGGATTACACCACTTTCCGACGAAGAAACCGAGCTGCGATTCAATACATTAAGGAATATGACTGCTGCTGCCGGTTTTGAGCATTATGAAATTTCAAATTTTGCAAAAAAGGGATATAAATCCCAACATAATTCCACCTATTGGATGCCTGAGGGCAAGTGGCTCGGTCTGGGACCGTCAGCACATTCATTTGACGGCACGACAAGGCGTATCGACATCCCCGATACTTCAGAATGGCTATCCCGCCTGCCTCACCCCTATACAATAGATGAAGAGACCGACCTTGATCGTGTAAATGACATAATAGTTACAACGCTACGCACAGCCAATGGTCTGAATCTAAACGATATACCGGAAAAATATCGGCATAGAGTACTTGAATCAGCATCGCGCCACATAGCATCAGGCGCTATAAGCAAGAATTTTGAAAATCTGAGAATAGAGCAATCACTATGGCTGATCAGTGATGCTTTTATACGCGATTTGATAATTTTATAGATGTATTATACCATAATACTTTGCCGATTGAAAAAAAAAGCGTAACTTTGCAGTCGGTTTATGGAGACACCATAAACTTATAAGAAATTTATAATTACCAACTCATTTTTAACAATGAAGTACGAAACCGTTTTCATTTTAACTCCCGTTTTGTCTGACGCTCAGATGAAGGAAGCGGTAGAAAAGTTCAGCAAGGTGCTCACCGACAACGGTGCAAGCATCGTGAACACCGAAGAATGGGGCATGCGCAAGCTCGCTTATCCCATCCAGAAGAAGTCAACAGGCTTCTACACCCTCGTAGAGTTTGAAGGTGACACCACCCTCGTTAAGAAACTCGAAACAGCTTTCCGTCGCGACGAGCGCGTTCTTCGCTTCCTCGTTTTCCGTCAGGACAAGTATGCTGCAGAATACGCCGCAAAGCGTCGTAGCCTCAAGGCAGCTAAAGCAACAGAAGCAACCCAACCCGTAGAAGCAAAGGAGGACTAAACAATGGCACAGCAATCAGAAATCCGCTATCTTACTCCCATGTCTGTTGACGTGAAGAAGAAAAAATACTGCCGTTTCAAACGTGCAGGTATCAAGTACGTTGATTATAAGGATGCAGAATTCCTGAAGAAGTTCCTCAACGAACAGGGTAAGATTCTTCCCCGTCGTATCACCGGTACTTCACTCAAATTCCAGCGTCGTGTAGCTCAGGCCGTAAAGCGTGCCCGTCACCTTGCCCTGCTGCCCTACGTAACCGACCTTATGAAATAACCCTTAAACCAGGACCCATTATGAAAATTATTCTTAAAGAAGACGTTCGCGGCCTTGGATACAAGGACGACGTAGTTGAAGTAAAGGACGGCTATGGCCGTAACTATCTTATCCCCCAGGGCAAAGCTATCGTAGCCAGCAACTCAAACCTCAAAATGCTTGCTGAAAACCTGCGTCAGCGTGCCCACAAGATTGCACAGCTTAAGGCAGATGCAGAAGCTGCAGCTGCTGCTCTCGAAGGCGTATCACTCACAATCGGTGCCAAGACCTCTGCTACAGGTACAATCTTCGGTTCTGTTAATGCTATTCAGATTGCCGAAGCCCTCGAAAAGCTTGGTCACAACGTTGATCGTAAACTCATCATCGTTAAGGACACCATCAAGGAAGTTGGCAAATACTCTGCCACAATTCAATTCCACAAAGAAGTGGCTGTTGAAATTCCTTTTGAAGTGGTTGCTGAATAAGCACATCCCAAATTCACTAATAATACCCCTCAATAAGGTTCTCGTCGAGATGACGAGAACCTTGTTTTTTACACCTGTACACACTTGATAATGGCGATTATTAAATTGAGAATCAAAAAAAATCAGGAATAACCAAAGTCACTCCTGATTTTGTGCGGACGAGCTTGAAGTTATCGTGCCTAAATTATACTAAAGATGAAGTGCACTTTGTTGTAAAAGGAAAGCTATTAAAATACAAGAGACCATAGCATCGCTACGGTCTCAGGGTTCTGCGTCGTCGCAGGACGCTTTCAATGGTCTTATCTCCCATGCCACAAAGATAATGATTATTTTCTTAACATCAATATATAATGGCATAAAAAACATATTTTTCCGGGATATAGCATAAAAAAATGCCCCCGGCTTGTCAAACCTCTTTAACAACTAAACACTGATATTACTGCCTCCTTCTGATTCGTTCAGGGTAGAGTTCTATGCCTCGCTATTGGCCGATTTCCCGGATCTTGAGCTGCTCGCTAAGCACGTAGGCCCAAAGGTTGTCATATCCAACTTTTGGGCCTACGGTTTATTTAGATATCAGTTACTTCCTTAGCCGCATTTGGAGGTGCCGCAAGAGGTACATATCAGGCAGCCTTCCTGATATACCAAGGTCTCGTTGCCACAATTGGGACAACGTTGTCCTGATGCCTGGGTACCATTGGGCAAATATTTTTTAAGTGCTCGTTCCACACCCATTTTCCATGTATTGATGCTTTGTGAGTCAAGATCAAGGCCACCTACAAGCTTCAGTACCTGGTCGATAGGCATTCCATAGCGCAACACACCCGAAATTAGTTTGGCATAGTTCCAATATTCAGGATTGAACTTATCAGAAAGGCCTTCGATTGTGGTCTTGTATCCTCTTTTGTTCACGAACTGGAAGTCATAGCGTTTGGTTCCATCGGGAGCCAAAGCTTTGATGATTTTACCATGTGATACTGACTTAGGACAGAATATGCCATCTTCATCATCTGCAAGACCTGTGAATACTTCGTATGGCTTACCATCCATAAGGCCTACAAAGGCAATCCACTTTTCTTTATTGTTCTGGAAACGGACTACATCAGCTTCAAGCTCAATTGGCCTTTTGGAGACATGATGCTCAGGGAATCCTGTTGACGCGGGGGCTGTTTCAGCTTTCTTTTTCTTTTCCATAGCCACCAACACACCCGAGCGGCAACCGTCGCGATATACGGTGCAGCCCTTGCAGCCTGATTTCCATGCTTCCAGATACAAACTGTTGACAACCTCCTCTGATACATCTGAGGGAAGGTTGATTGTAACAGAAATTGAGTGGTCTACCCACTTCTGTATGCGGCCCTGCATGTGTACTTTCTCAAGCCAATCAATTTCGTTGGCCGTAGCGCCGGCGTATGGCGAGCGGGCAACCAATGCATCAAGTTCTTCCTGAGTGTAGTTGTCTTTTACCTCAAGGCCTTCGATTTTCATCCAGTCAATGAATTTAGGATGATATACGATGTATTCTTCGAATGCATCGCCGGTATCGTCAACATAGTCGATACGCACATCGGGATCTCCGGGATTCACCTTGCGGCGACGTTTGTAGACAGGCATGAACACCGGCTCGATACCCGAGGTGGTACGGGTCATGAGCGATGTTGTGCCGGTGGGAGCTATGGTGAGACATGCTATATTGCGACGACCATATTTTTTCATATTCTCATAAAGCTCGGGAGCTGCCGATGCCAGACGCTGCATGAATGGATTTGATTCCTCGCGCTTGTAATCGAAAATATCAAATGCTCCGCGGGTACGGGCAAGGTCTACTGATGAAGAATATGCTGCTATTGCCAGTGCTCGGTGTACTGATTCAGAAAATTCTGTGGCTTCGGCAGTGCCGTATTTCAAGCCCATGGCCGCAATCATATCGCCTTCGGCAGTTGTGCCTACGCCGGTACGACGACCCTTGGCTGTCTTGTTCTTGATTTTGGTCCACAAATTGCGCTCGGCCGATTTTACTTCTTCCGTTTCAGGGTCAGAATCAATCTTTTCGAGGATGCAATCAATCTTTTCCATTTCAAGATCAATGATATCATCCATTATGCGCTGTGCCTTGGCTACATGTTTGCCAAAAAGGTCAAAGTCAAATTCGGCTTGGGGCGTAAACGGATTCTTCACATAGCTGAAGAGATTTATGGCCAGAAGGCGGCATGAATCGTAGGGGCATAAAGGAATCTCGCCACAAGGATTGGTAGAGATGGTTCTGAAACCTAAGTCGGCATAGCAATCAGGCAAAGATTCGCGTGTTATGGTATCCCAAAACAATACACCCGGCTCAGCCGATTTCCATGCGTTGTGGATAATCTTGTTCCACAATGCCTTGGCATCTATCTCCTTTGTAACTGTGGGATCGGGCGAATCGACAGGATAGGCCTGGGTATATGGAGTGCCGGCCTCGGCAGCCTTCATAAAGTCATCGTCGATCCTTACCGATACATTAGCACCGGTAACCTTGCCTTCGGTCATCTTTGCATCAATGAAAGCTTCTGAATCGGGATGCTTGATAGATACAGTCATCATCAATGCTCCGCGACGTCCGTCCTGTGCCACTTCGCGGGTTGAATTCGAATATCTTTCCATAAACGGAACAAGACCCGTAGATGTAAGTGCCGAATTCTTTACAGGCGTACCCTTAGGTCTTACGTGAGAGAGGTCGTGTCCTACCCCACCTCTGCGCTTCATCAGCTGTACCTGTTCTTCGTCTATGCGGATAATGCCACCATAAGAGTCAGGATTACCATCAAGACCAATAACAAAGCAGTTTGAGAGAGATCCTACCTGGAAGTTGTTGCCTATTCCGGTCATGGGACTTCCCTGTGGCACGATGTATTTAAAGTCCCTCATCAAATCAAATACTTCGTCGTGAGTCATTGGTTCGGGATATTTATTCTCGATTCTCACGATTTCAGAAGCGATTCTATGATGCATATCATCAGGGGTGAGCTCGTATAAGTTGCCGAAAGAATCCTTTAAGGCATATTTGTTAGCCCAGACCCTCGCAGCGAGTTCATCGCCATTAAAATATTTTAAAGAAGCCTCATAGGCTTGCTCAAATGTATATTTTTGTTGTTCCATAACGACTGCAAAGGTACGCGAACTTTTTAATCTATTCAAATAAAAATAGTCATTTTTTAGATTGAATTATTTACATTTTAGCTAACTTTGCAAAAACCTAAATTTTAAAATATGTCACATTTGGAATATTTCAAAAACCGCCACACCATACGTAAATATCAGAGTCAGGAAATTTCGAAAGAAAAACTTGATGAAATGCTCGCAGCCGCTTTTCATGCACCCAATACCGGAAATATGCAATGGTACAGTGTGGTTGTTACATGTGATGAAAATAAGAAACAAGAACTTGCGCCGGCTCATTTCAACCAACCGTCTGTCACCGGAGCAGCTGCCGTGCTAACGTTCTGTATCGATCTAAACCGCTTTGAACATTGGTGTAAAATAAACAATGCACAGCCCGGATTCAATAATTTCCAGTCATTCATAGCCGGAATTATCGACACCAGCATCGTGGCACAGCAATTCTGCACAATTGCAGAATTATCAGGATTCGGCACATGCTACCTTGGCACTACTGCATATAACGCACCCCTGATAGCAGAAATACTTAAACTTCCTAAACGCGTGGTTCCCGTAATCACCGTAACAGTAGGACTGCCACTTGAAACAGAACCCCAAGGTGCCACCACCCGTATTCCGGCCCAAGCAATCATCCACTACGAACAATACCAACATCCTACTGACGAAGACATCCGTTCATACTACAAACAGATTGAAGAAGAATCACACAAATTCGTAGTAGAAAATGCAAAGGAAACTCTGGCCCAGGTATTTACAGACGTCCGCTACCCAAAAGAATCCGCCGAACACTTCTCTAAAATTTACCAAGAATTTATAAAAGAAAACGAATTCTGATAAGATAATGTAAATAAAGTAAACCTCCGGGTTGCGACATATAACTGGATTTGTCGCAACCCGGAGGTTTACTTTTTAATCGTGCAGGTAGGGGAAACTCCAACCGTATATCTCCCCCTTAGAGTATGACAGATAGAAGATTATTCGATAATACTGGCCTTAATGGAATCGACGATGTAGAGGACGTCGTCGTCGGTGACATAGGGGCCGGCGGGGAGGCAGATGCCTGTGGCGAAAAGGGCTTCGCTCACGCCGTTGACGTAGGCTGGGGCGTCTTTATAGACGGGCTGCTTGTGCATCGGTTTCCAGAGCGGTCTGGCTTCGATATTGGCCTTGTCAAGGCATACACGCAGAGCCTCGACGTTGTCGTTGGGCTGGCAGTCGGTAGTCGCCGATGAAGCTGCATGTATCACGCCTGCTGCACCGCCTACGGCACCGGTTATGATGGTCTTATAGGCATTCTCCTGCCCCTTTATGCGCAGGTCGGGGTCGAGTGTTGCCGTGCATAGCCAGAAGTTGGAGTCATACTCTGGTGTCGGATTGGTATGCATTGTTATACCTTTGACATCCTTCAACAACTCACAGTAAAGCTCCTGCACATGGCGATGGTGGGCAAGATATTCCTCAAGGACTGTCAGCTGGGCACGACCTATACAAGCTGAGATATTAGAGAGACGGTAGTTGTAGCCGACAACCTCATGCTGATAATATGGGTAACCTTCCCGCGCTTGGGTTGCATACCATTTTGCCTTGTCCGCTGTTTCTTTATCGGGACAAATCAACGCACCGCCACCAGAGGTTGTTATCATCTTGTTGCCGTTGAAACTCAGAATACCAAATCGTCCAAAAGTTCCGAGAACTTTCCTTTTATAGCGAGAACAGAAGCCCTCAGCAGCGTCTTCAATTACCGGAATATCATAACGGTTAGCTATTTCAATTATCCGTTCAATCTGATACGGCATACCATATAGAGCAACCGGAATTATGGCTTTCGGCTTCTTGCCGGTTTCTGATATGCGAACTTTTATTGTTTCTTCGAGTAATTCCGGATCCATGTTCCATGATTCCTTCTCCGAATCAACAAACACGGGTATTGCACCGAGATATGCAATTGGATTAGTCGAGGCGCAGAAAGTCATTGTTTGCACAATTACTTCATCACCGGGCTTAACTCCACAAAGAATCAGTGCAAGATGAATTGCCGAAGTTCCCGATTCCAGAGCAACCACATTTTCCGCACAGATAACGGCAGCAAGCTCTTTCTCAAAGGCATTCACATCGGGTCCCATCGGCACAGCCCAATCCTGAGCAAGCGCCGGCCTAATAAAATCCAGCTCCCGCCCGCTCATCTTCGGTTTGCAAAGCAAAATTCTGTCTTTCATTAGTTCAATGTATCTTCAGGTTCGAGTGGTGTGTAGGGGCCATCTTTTACTTCAAAGATGGCAGATGGTTCGAGGACTTCGATGCCGTGCCACTGGCCTGCCGGGATTTGCACCCCGTAGCTGCCTTGGACCGGGTCGAGGAGGTGGCGAGCGGTTTGAGCGCCGAGATCATTGTAGAAGACTACGTACATTTTGCCACGGAGGATTATGTATGTTTCTGCGGTATGTCTATGGCGGTGAATGGGCAACGGAGTGCCGGGAAGCAGCACGTTGATTAGTCGTTGAGCCTTGGCATCAAGACTTTCGTGGAGATTATAGTTCATGCGAAGGCGGGGACTTGCTTCGGCCTCCGATGTAACTTTATCCAAAAGTTGGTCGTTTATTATCATGATTGGAGTTGTTTCGATTTGAGATAAGCCTCATGGAGGTGATAGTTTATCTTCATGAAGACAAGATATGCTACCAAAAGCACAACGATTGTCAGCCCAAGATATATGTAATGATTTATCGGGCTGAATATCATGCCAAATGAAATCGCAAGCTGGATTGTCATATATAACAAAGATACGTTTACATGTGGTATCTTCAGTTCATTGGCCATAAGTTGGTAAGCGTGCTTGCGGTGTGCTTCGCCGAGGTTTTCATGCAGCTGTATGCGATGGCAGATGGTAAGGATTGAGTCGGCACCGTAAACGGCGAGGAAGATGATGTAGGCGAAGTCGCCGGTCTGTAGTATCAGCCTTCCGAGCGCGAAGAGCAGGATAAAGGCTATTGTGATTGAACCCACATCACCGGCGAAGCATTTGGCTTTCTTACGGAAGTTGAAGAAGCAGAACACGATAAGGCTCAGGCCGATGATGTAGAGGTATGACATCTCTATGAAGCCGTCTTTGGCATTGAGGTATACGAGCGGCGCAAGGACGGCAAGGGAGTAGCCGCCTGTGATGCCGTTGATTCCGTCCATAAAATTGTAGGCGTTGGTGATACCCACGCACACTATCAATGCCACAAGCACAATCCACCAGTCGTGCCAGTTGAGGATGCCAAACTGATAGAACATCAGGAACATAGCCGCGAACTGAACGACAAGCCTTGCTGAGTCTGGTAGAGAATGGATGTCGTCCATGAAGCTTACCAATCCGATGAGCGTGAGGCCAAGCAGGAACCAGCCGTAGCCCAAGCCAAAGAAAGCGGCATAGAGCCATGCACCAAACAAGAAAACAATCCCTCCACCCCTAAGCGTGATGGAGGTATGACTCGATCTCAGATTAGGCTTATCTATGATATTGAACCTGTCGGCCACCCAGAAATATGCCAATTCCAGCAGAACCAGCAATACGAAAATAACTGCGTAAATCATAATTTATCCTGATTCAGAAAACTTTTGATTGTCAATGTAAGTCCGTCACGGGCTTCAACAGGCATTTTTTCTATACCCAATGCGCGCTTGATTTTGGCGTTAGACACAACGTAATTCTCTGTGAGTTTATTCAGTCTGAATGAATTGAGGGGAAGATGTAGTACGTCGCCTAATTTTGTACCTAATGAAATCAAGCCTTTATTTATTTTCAGTATATGTGCTCTCTTACCCATGGCAGCACACATCACCTCAATTAGTTCGTTGGTTGACAAAGCCTCGTCATCTGCCATATTATAAATTCCGCTTTCAACGTTCTTTTCAAGCAGACCGGAAATTACAGTTTTGAGGTTATCTATGGAGGTAAATGTTCTCCTATTGTTGAAGGCGCCAAGCGGCCAAGGCAGACCTTTCTTGACAAATCCATAGAGAAGATTCAGATTGCCCTTGTTACCGGGACCATGAATCATACATGGGCGCAGTATCACTACATGCCTGCCATCGGCTTTGTCTAAATTTGCCAAAATATAATCTTCAGCTTTGACTTTACTCTCACCATAAGGTCCTACAGGACAAGGTATGACATCCTCAGTCAAAATGTCACCGGGTACCTTATCTACTGCGGCCTTGACAGAACTGAAAAAAACGAACTTGACAATTGCCTTATGGTTTAGGAAATAGTCGTATACCTTTTTAGTCAACTCAGTATTTACTTTGAAATAAACATCGGCTGCTGACTTGTTCTTAGTGTCATGCGCCTTGCCGGCAAGATGAATGATTGCATCAACCTGCGGCAAACGGCCATTATCCATATCTTCCCATGAAAATGTCTTGGTGACACCATCTTTCTCGTGAGCCACAATGTCAAGGCCATAAATGGTATTATCCTTTTTAAGAGCCGACACAAGGTTAGTGCCCACGAATCCGTGGACACCTGTTATCAATATGTTCATGTGTTATTTAAAGCTGGCTAATCAGATTGCAATATTGCTTGGTAACAATATCTTTTGAGTATTTATTCTCTATTTCTGCCAAACCTTTCTGCCCCATGGCACGGAGCTGTTCTGACGTAACCGAATTGAGCCATCGGCATATCTCATCGGCCTTTGAATTTACATCGTCAGCGGTGATTATCTTTGCGCAGTCAATGTCTTTGAGGAAATTAACAATTGGAGTATTGTCCGGCGAACAAACTAACAAGGGTTTGGCACTTGCCATTATTGTATATACCTTTGACGGGAAACCTTGTGCAGCAATCTTCGGCTCCATGAATATATATTGGATGTCTGAGAAGGCGATGATCTCGGGCATCAGTTCACGTGGCTGATATGGCAAAAGATGAATGTTGGAAAGCTCAAATTCTTTTATCTTGTCAGCAACAAAATCACGCATCACGCCTTCACCTATCACATAATAGTCAATGGATCTTTCCTTTGTGCGCTTTGCTACTTCTATTAAGGTATTCCACTCTTGTGCCATGCCAATATTACCGGCATACAGCAATTTCAGATGGTCATTATTGATGAACAGCGATTTGTTGAGATGATAAGTATCGGCTAAGGGCCTGTATATATCTGTATCTACAAAATTGGGTATTATATGGAGTTTGGCAGGGTCTTTAAATCTACCGACTATCGTATTGTGGAATATCTCGTCTATGGTAGTAATGGCGGTGGAATTGTTGTAGATGTGCCGTTCCATTTTGCTCAGAACATTAAACACCAACCCCGAATCATTGCCGAGTATGTCGGGATATACTTCCTGCACATTGTATATCACCTTCGCTCCTTTGAGTTTGCCAAGCCACAGGTTAATCAAGCCAATGGTAAGGGGTGGTGATGGCGACAGAATTACATCTAAATTCTTGATAAATAGAGCAGAGATAAAAGAAATAATATGCCAATACACAAAACCGACTAAGCGAAGTAGCGTGGATTTGAATTTCTTCTGAGGCACATGGTATACCGTAAGTCCCTTGTAGCAGCTCTTCTTGAGCAGCCCCCGGATTTTCCATTTTAACGGCTGTTTGTCCAACTGAGCCTCAACACGATTATAATGCGGTGTAGTTGTTAAAACAACCACCTCATTACCCGCGTCTCTCAGAGCCGTGGCAATGTCACCATACAGGTAGCCTGTCGATACTCCGTCGGGGTTGAAGACAATGCTGTGTATCAGAACTTTCTTCTTTTCCATAAATCAAAATTTACGCCATACCATTTTGTTGACTACGCCGGTGTAGCTCTGGATGAGCTTGACGATCTTGGTGG
>CAJUKX010000047.1 GCA_910586975.1 uncultured Muribaculaceae bacterium
AAGGAACAGAGCATCCGTATCGAAGCTTCAAGCGGTCTTACCGACGCCGAAATCAAGCGTATGAAGGATGAAGCCGCCCAGAACGCAGCCGCCGATGCCAAGGAAAAGGAACGCATCGACACCCTCAACAAGGCCGACGCTGTGATCTTCCAGACCGAAAAGCAGCTCAACGAGCTCGGCGACAAACTCCCCGCCGACCGCAAGGCCGCTATCCAGAACGCCGTTGACCGACTCAAGGAAGCTCACAAGAACCAGAACATCGACGAAATCGAACCCGCCATCAAGGAAATCGAAACACAGTTTGGCCAGGCCCAGCAGGACATCCTCAACGCACAGGCACAGGCCGGCGCACAGCAGCCCGGTGCAAACCCCGGTGCAAGCGCAGGTCAGCAGGCCGGCCCCAACCCCGACGACCACGTCTCAGACGTAGACTTCGAAGAAATCAAATAATTTGGTAAATCCGAAAATCATAAAAAACCGGATACTCCGCTGGGGTGTCCGGTTTTTTATGTACCTGTGTTGTACGGTTAGGGGAAATGGTGTATATTTGCAGCGGATAACATGACGTTTATGACCAATCCCTGAATCTATTATGAAAATCAAATCAATGCTTTCGTTGTTGTGTATTTGTGCCGGAATGGCTAATGCACAGACTGTGCTGCCGGTTGATGAGGTAGTGCGTATGGCTTCGGCAAGCGATGCCAAGTGGGCTTCGATACACGACCCGTCTATTGTCTATAATCCGTCTGACAAAAATTTCTATATCGTTGGCTCGCACATGGGTCTGGGACGGACTTCTGACCTGGTTAACCTCAATCCTTTGAGCAATTCCAATCTCTACAACACGTCTTACGACCAGGCGTTCAAATCGTCGCCCGAGCATACGGTGCAGGTGGTGAGGGATGGTGTGACTTATACCGAAACCCTCGGCTCGTTTGACGCCGGAGCCTTCTGCGCCACATACGCCGGCATAACTGTGGGCGACCGCAAGCCTGTGTCGGAGGCGCAGTGGATTGCGGGCGACCAATGGGCGCCCGACCTGATTTACAACAAGGACATGGGCAAATGGTGTATGTATCTGTCGCTTAACGGCGACTACTGGGCTTCGGTGATTGTGATGCTGACATCCGACTCGCCTGCGGGCCCGTTCACTTATCAGGCTCCGATAGTATTCGGCGGTTTCAACGGTCGCACATATTCGGGCAAGAGTGTTTCGTATCACGACACCGACCTTGAGCTGGTGCTCGGCGAGCAGGCCACATTACCCACCCGATACAATACGAGCACCTGGGGCAATCTGTGGCCCAATTGCATTGACCCGTGTGTGTTTTATGATGACAACGGCGAGCTGTGGATGGCCTACGGGTCGTGGTCGGGCGGTATTTTCATACTGAAGCTCGACAAGAATACCGGTCTGCGCGACTACACCTGCACCTACGACCTCGAGAGCTACAGCGGCCGCGCTCCAAACGGAGCCACCTATACCGGATATGTCAGCGACCCGTATTTCGGCAAGGTGATAGCCGGCGGTGCCTACGTGTCGGGCGAGGGTGCGTACATTCAGAAGGTAGGCAATTATTATTATCTGTTTGTCACCTACGGCGGACTTACCGCCAACGGCGGCTACGAAATGAGGGTATTCCGGTCGGAGACTCCCCACGGACCCTTTGTTGACGCTGCCGGCAACAATGCCCGCTATACGCAGTACGTGCTCAACTACGGCCCCTCGGCCCGCAGCGACAAGGGCATGAAGCTCATAGGTGCTATGAACGGGTGGGGCAGCATGACCACAGGCGAATGTGCCCAGGGTCATAATTCGGCCATCGTGGACGAGGCCGGCGATGCCTTCGTAGTTTACCACACACGATTCAACAACGGCACCGAGGGACATCAGGTGCGTTTCCGTCAGCTCTTTGTAAACGAAAACGGCTGGCTCGTGGCTTCGCCCTTCCGCTTCACCGGCAAGCAGACCCGACAGGCCGATATAGACTCACGCCGGCTTTTCACCGCCGATGAGGTGGCCGGAGTTTACAATCTGCTCATTCATCCCTACCGCCTGAATCACTCGGCTATGGCCGAAGCCACCCCGGTAAAGGTGGCTCTTGCAGCCGACGGCACTATAAGCGGCGACCGCACCGGCACTTGGAGCTTCACGCAGGAGGGCAAGTCGTATGTCGACCTCAACATAGGCGGCGTTACCTATCATGGCGTGGCCCTCAATCAGAATGTCGACGGATATACCGACATGGGTGCGGTGTGCTTCACGGCGGTAAGCGACGGCGGTGTACCCGCATGGCTCTATAAGCTGCAACCCAAGGCTGCCGTGGCCGGGCAATATAAGGCATTGACTGATTTCTTCGGACCCGAGGGTACTAAAATCAAGGGCGATGCGCCTGTTGAAGACAATGTGGAGATAGCCTTCGAGGCTCGTAATGCGGCAACCGGCCTTGCCGAGCCTGAGACCCTGTCGGCCCGGGGTGTTTTCAATCCCACCGACGACGGCCATGCTATAGCTGTGTCGGCCCGCTGGAACTGCGGTGACTATCAAATGGATTTTGGCCCCGTGACCCGCGCCACCCGTGGCAAAAACGATGCCGACCGTCAGCTTTTCTATCCCGAATCCACTACCAAAGACCTCACCGCCGGATGGTGGAGCAACTTCTCCAAGAGCGACTACGAGTTGGCTATGGGTGAAGAGATGGAATTTCAGTTCTACAATTATTCATCAGCGCAGGAAAACTGGCACAACTGGGCGCTTTACGGGGCCAGCGCCACACACGGCGCATCGGGCTATAAGGAATACTTCGGTGTGCGTTGCGACAACTGGGACAATACCACAGCAAGCAACTCAGGCTGTTCGAGCAACTACGACTGGGACACATTCAAGGCCGATATGGACGGTTCGCTGGTAAAGATGCTCGTGAGCTATCAGACCACGGGGCTGTTCAAGATGGAAGCCGATATTACAACCGCAGCCGGCAAGGCTTACAAGTATTCATACAGCAAGAACATATCGGGCAAGCCGGGCCGGCTGACCCTCTTCTTCGTAAACGAAAAGTCGTATATCGACGGCTCAAGCCTTGGCGTTGCCGCTCCGGTCTACGATGGCGATGCCGCGGCAGACGAAAGAATGTACGACATCTACGGCCGCCCGGTCGACCCCTCATACAAAGGTATAGTAATTCAAAAAGGCCGAAAATTCATAATCAGATAATCCAACTTAAAAATCGACCTGTGGCACATCCGGCCACAGGTCGATTTTTACATTAGGAAGCAGATAGCTTTTATCTTACAATCTTGGAGCGGCGGGAGGTAGGTGTAACAACCCTCACAATTACCGGACCGCTTGTGTGGTCTACGGTATATGTAAGTTCTTCGGAGATGCCGTCTGTGCTATCGCGCAGAAGCAGTGCACCTCTAAGGTCGTAAATCTCTACGATGCACTTGCCCGCGGCAAGCTCTTTTCCGCTAACCTTCACTTCCGAGCCTTGGCGCGAGATGTTTATGTCATCGGTCCAGGCTATATCGTTAACACCGTTAAGCTCAGTCACCACAAAAGGATTTTCAAAGAGTGTAAGCCATTCGCCGTTGGGCATCAGACCGCGCAAGGTGAGTTCATGAATGCCGGTAGAGAGTCCTGCGGTTGATACGCTAAACGCTATAGAGCCGTCTTGGTTGACAGTCACCTTGGTAGCGTGACCTTTGCCGGGGTCGTGGTCAACGAAATATTCGGCGTCTTTCAAACCCATAGGTTCAAGTACATAGAGCGGATTGGAGACCGTAGCCGACCAATTGCCCTCAGCATCGCAAGCGCGGACTGACAGCAGGTGTGCGCCGGGATTGACCGTGCCGGTCGGTATGGCAATCACATTCTCCAAGGCAGAAGTTTTAAACTGAGTTCCACGGCCAAAGCCCGGGTCTTTGTCAATGAAATACTCAATCATAGCCACCTCCGGTTCCTTGGGAAGTTCGGGTTCAGTACCCTCCATTTCACGAAAATCGTGGAAATAATTCCACCCCTCTGCAGCAGCATACTTTGCTTTAGAACCCTTTGGAACGTAGATGATGGCATCCTTGTTGCAATAGTCATTAAAGGAAGACATATAAGCAACCGGAGGATTTGGATTATAGGAGTATACGGTGCTTAACTCGTTGCAAAGGTCAAATGCATGGGCATTAATTGAGGTGATAGTTTTACTTAAACTAACAGATTCAAGAGAACTACACTCTTCAAAACAGCCCCATGGTATAGAGCTTATGCCTTCAGGCACTTCAATTGTCTTAATTTTACAGTCAACAAAAGCATAATCTCTTATATCAGTCACAGACGAAGGAAAGATATATTCTTCTCTTCCACCGGGTACTGTATGCAAAGTCTTTCTATCCTTTGAATAGAGCACACCGTCAATATCGCAATATTTTTTATTATTGCTATCTACTTTAATATTTTTAAGACTACTACATCCGCTTAAAGCACCTGTACCTATAATACTTATAGATTCTGGTATAGTTGAAATATTCTGTAAATTATGACAATACTCAAATGCGTAAATTTCTATTTTTTCCAGTGAGTTAGGTAAACTTAGTGTAATCATGCCATTTGAATTAAAAAAAGCGTAAGCACCAATTTCAATAACTGAATTTGGTATAGCTACATTTTTAGCAGATAAACGCTCACATGCTTTATCACCAATTATCGAAACCGTATTGATGATGTTAAATTCAGTTCTTGCGCAAGGATAAAGAATCAATTTTGTCTTATTCTTGCTGTACATAACACCGTCTACATCGCAAAAAATAGGATTTTCGCTGTCAACATAAATGTTTTCTAATGGCGTCAAGTCGAAGCATTCACTGTCAAATAGCTCAAGCGACTTTGGAAGTGTAACAGATTTAAATTTACAGTTTCCAAAAGCCCAACGCTCCAATTCTTTCAATGTTTCGGGAAATTCGACATTCTCTAATGCCCAACATACTGCAAAAGCAGATCCTTCTATGCGAATCAAAGACTGTGAAAAAGAAACTTCCGTTAGATTACGACAATTTGAAAAAGCTATAAAACCTATCTCTGTAATTGTGTTTGCCATAGTGACGGTTGTTATAGACTCACAAGAATTGAACGCATTGTCACCAATCCTCGTTACGGTATATGTGCCGGAGGTGGATTGGGCGGTGGAGGGGATGGTTAGCTCTACGGGAGTACCCTCGTAGCCCGACACTTCCACCTCTTTTTCAGTTTCTGATGTAACCTTGTACTTCAGACCCTTGTAAGAGAAAGTGTCGCCGTCGGCTGCGTATGAGCATACGCCACACAGCAGCGCGGTCAGTAGAAATAACAGTTGTTTTTTCATAGTGACTACGTTTAACGACGGGTTGCTACCTTTACTGTTATCTGCAAGTCGCTGCCCTGTTCAACCGATTGGGGCATATCGAGGTCGGTGACACGCACACCGCGCGGTATGCCCGAAAGCACGTAGGGGTCATCTCCCGAAAAGGCTCCCTTGTCGGTCGCTATTTTAGCATCTCCGGCTTTCACAGTAGCGTCATCGCGATTCGAACCATATATATTATTTATGATTTTAGAATCGCCTAACATGTAATTATTTGAATATGTATTGTCTTTATTGCTATAGTACGAACTTTCAATATTGTAGGAAATATTGTTTTCGATTACACAATTTGTCAGATTTCTTACTCCGGCTTCAGTGCTTATACCTGTATTTCTCGATATTACGGAGTTGTCCATGTTGCAGAACATCACATTACCCCCATAAGGAATAATATTATTAGTAACCTGCATATATGTAGCCGAAGCACTGTAGCTATCACCGTATATTCCATACATTATATAATTCTGATGAATTATACCACGTGTGATATGGTCTTCTGTAAACGAAAAGTCCCTGCTAAGTCTGATATTTCTAACATAGCATCTTGTGATAACAAGATCATCAGCCTGCATATTTATATTACCTTCCACGCATAGGCCTGTTATCTTGGCGCCGGCACTTTTGAGATTTATTTCATCGAATGTAGCCGGAGAATATCCTTCCTTTGTAGCATCGTTAACACCCAAGAAATAACCCGGACCCTGTACAGTAATCTTCTTGGAAATATTGATCTGGCCGTACGATTTTGGGGTACCATCCACAATAATTACATCGCCATCCTGAGCAGCGGAATGAGCTTCCTCAAACGTGGTGTACTGAGCACCCGATCCATTGAGGTTGTTGACCCGCAGAGTAGCAGCCGGCATGCTCAGTGCCATTAAAATGCCTGCTATCGCAAGTAGAGTTCTTTTCATATCGGTATATGATTTTGGTTTGTAACAATAATTGGTTTTAATCTCAAAAGTTCTTGAAAATTGGTAACTTAAAGAATAGTTAGGCTTCCTTACTACTTGAAAACTACTTATTCAACGAACTTTGGCAAATTTAAACATATTATATTGATTATGCAAGTATATTGTAAAAAAACATTAATAAGCAAGAAAAAAGCGACCTGTGGCGCATCCGGCCACAGGTCGCTTTTTAAGTTGTTATTATTGAGGGGAAATCAATATCCGAAGATGTCCTCGGTGGTGAGCATGACTATGCGGCCGTGCTTTTTGAGGGCTTCGAGGTCAAGGTCTTTGGGGTCGCCGAGAATACCGTAGTAGTATTTCAGGTCTTTAACGTTTTCTTTCTGGAACTTGATAACGTCGTCGAGGGTGAGCTTCTGTATGTTTTCGTAAACATCCTTGCGTTCCTCGTTTTTGAGACCCAGTCGCTTGGCAGCCATGTAGGCCCAAGCCTTGTTGTCCTTGATCACGCGGTCTGAACGCATGCGCGAGTCGAGGGCTTGCTTGGCAATCTGGAATGCGTCGGTGCTTTCGGGCATTTCGTTGATGATGAGCAGGAAGGCGTTGACTGCATCGTTGAGCTTATCGTTCTGAGTGGCGATAGTGGTGATGTAGTTGTAGGGACGCTTGAGCTGCGAGGGTTCGAGCAGGTATGCACCGGCTGAGTAAGCCAGCGAACGGCTCTCGCGCATTTCCTGAAATACAATCGAGTTCATGCTGCCGCCGAAGTATTCGTTGTACATCTCAACCAGCGGAGCGCGGTTGATGTCGAAGTCGCCGCCCATGTTGGCAAACATGGTCATGTAGAGCTGCTTGGCATCGTAGGGAGCGATGAATATGATGGTTTCTTCGGGAGTAACGGCGGGATAAGCCTGCTCGGTGGGTACGGGCTTGAGGGTGGCCGGGGTGGCGTGCACGTTGTTGATGAGGTCGAGCACTTCGTTCTCGCTCATATTGCCGTAGTAGATTACTTCCTGCTCGTGCGAGGCGAGGTCGTGGATGGCATCTACAAACTGCTGCGGGTCGAGGGTGGCAAGCTCCTCATTGCTGTAGTTGAGTTCCTTGGCCATGCGCGGACCGTAGGTAACGTACTGGCGCAGACGCGAGAAGTTTGCAGCCTGGTTGGCCTTGTTGTTGGCGCGGCTCTGCTTTATCTGGTCAACGAAGCGGGCATAAACCTCCTTGTCGGCCTTGGCGTTGGCAATCCAGTCTTCAAAGATAGCGGCAGCCTTGGGCAGATTCTCGCTGAGACCGCTTATCACGAAGTATGAACGTGTGCCACCGATAGAGAGGTTTACGGAGCAAGCCAGCTTGTAGAGTTCGGCCTGAATCTCGTCGTAGCTCTTGTCGTTGGTGCCGATGAGGTCGAAGTATCCTGATGCAAGGCCCAGACGCTTGTCGAAGTGCGAGCCTGTCTCGAATACATATATCAATGTAGAGAGGTCGTTGGTGGTATTCTTGGTGTAGAGCACCGGGATGCCTTGCTTGGCCTTGAGCACGGTGATGTCCTTGTCGAAGTCGAGGAATACCGGTTCGATGGGAGCCACCTCAGAGCCTTGAATCTCGCGGAGGAAAGCCGAAGACTTGTCGCGGTTCATGGCTATGGGAGTCAGTTCGGGCTTGGGCATCTTCACCACTGAGGTATCTTCGCCCTGCAGCTTGTAGATGGCCGCATAGTTGTCGGGGCCGAGATACTTGTTGGCCACGCGCACTATGTCGTCCTTGGTGATGTTGTCGAGGCGTTTGAGGTCTTCAACCTTCTCGGCCCAGTCTTCACCGTTGACGAAGGCGTCAACGTACATATCGGCACGTCCGTTGTTGCTTTCGAAGGTTTGCTGAAGTTGGAGCTTGAGGTTGTTGACAATGGCGGGGATGAGCTCTTCGTCAAACTGACCCTTGCGCAGCAGGTCGGCCTGCTCGAGCAGCAGGTCGCGCACTTCGTCGAGTGTCTGGCCCTGGTTGGGCATACCTATCAGGATGTATGCGCCCTGATCGGCGAGCGAGTAGTTGCCTGAGCCGGCGCCGAGCACCTTCTGCGAGTTGTTGAGGTTAACGTCGATAAGGCCGCTCTTGCCGTTGTTGAGCACCTCGCCGAGTACTTCAAATACGAGCATGTCGGGGTCTTTGGCGGCGGGGATGCGCCATGCCAGATACAGACGTTCGGCATCAACACCCATCACTTCTCTCTTTATGGGCGAGGTGATGGGAGCCTCGGGCTTGATTTGGAGCACGGGCAGGTTGGGGTTAGGCTGCATGTCGCCGAAGTACTTGGTGATCACGTCAACCATTTGGTCAGGATCAAAGTCACCCGAAAGGCATATAGCCATATTGTTGGGAACATACCACTGCTTGTGGTAGTTCTTCACATTTGTTATAGAGGGATTCTTGAGGTTTTCCTGAGTGCCGAGTACGGTCTGAGTGCCGTAGGGATGGTTGGGGAAGAGGGTTTCGAGCATAGCCTCGGCCATTTTGCGGCCGTCGTTGGTAAGGCTCATGTTCTTTTCTTCGTAGATGGTTTCGAGCTCGGTGTGGAAACCGCGGAGCACTGGGTGCTTGAAGCGGTCGGCCTGAATGCGGGCCCAGTTGTCAATCTGATTCGACGGAATGTTTTCCACGTAGCATGTCACATCCTGCGATGTGTAGGCGTTGGTGCCGTTGGCGCCGATGGCAGCCATGAGTTTGTCGTACTCGTTGGGAATGGCGATGAGCGAAGCCTGATAGCTGATGGAGTCGATTTCGCGATAGATTTTCTTGCGTTCCACCGAGTCGGTGGTGTGGCGGTATGTCTCGAAAAGCTGTTCGATGCGGTCGAGCAGGGGCTTTTCGGCGGCATAGTCCTGAGTGCCGAACTGCTCGGTGCCCTTGAACATGAGGTGCTCGAAGTAGTGGGCAAGGCCGGTGGTCTCGGCAGGGTCGTTCTTACCGCCTACACGCACAGCGATATATGTCTGGATGCGGGGTTTGTCTTTGTTGACGCTCATGAAAACCTTAAGCCCGTTGGGCAGGGTGTAGATTTTCGTGTCCAGAGGGTCGCCCGGCACGGTGCGGTACTCGTATTTGCCGGCAAAAGCACACATTGATGCCGCCAGTGCAAGCACGAGGGTGAGGGAGAAGGTGATTAATTTTTTCATATAAGAAAGTATTAGAGTGTGTTTACTTTTAACACACGATTTAAGTTTAATTAAAGAATGTATTTGTTTTACGAGTTTCGCATTAATCCTGAGGTCTTTTTTGATGCTTTCCGCCAAGTTTCATCAGTCGCATAGCTCGCTATGCTCCTTCTTCAACTTGCGAAAATCATTCAAAAAATCCTCTCAGCCTTAACGCGAGTTAAAAGTAAACACACTCTTAGGGGCGCATCAATATTCGTCCCACGACTTGATTTCAACCGAGTCGGGCGACAGCGATGTGAATGCACGTATGAAGGCCGAGGCCAGACGCACGTTGGTAAGCAGCGGAATGTTGAGGTCGATTGCCGCGCGACGTATCTTGTAGCCGTTTGAAAGTTCGTCTGACGAGAGGTCGCGGGGTATGTTTATCACCATGTCGGCCTCGTGGCTGTGGAGTATGTCGAGGGCCTGAGGCTGCTTGCCTGTGTCGGATGGCTTGTAGACCAGAGTGGAGCGCACGCCGTTTTCGGCAAGGAAGCGGTGGGTGCCTTCGGTGGCATAGATGTGGAAGCCGCGGCTGTCGAGCAGACGGGCCGATTCGAGCATCACGGCCTTGTGCTTGGCCTTGCCGGCCGAGAGCATCACGCCCTTTGAGGGAATGCGCTGTCCTACCGAGAGCATCGACTTGAGCACGGCCTCGGAGGTCATTTCGCCCAGACAGCCTACCTCGCCGGTAGAAGCCATGTCGACACCGAGCACGGGGTCGGCGCCTTGCAGACGCGAGAATGAGAACTGCGATGCCTTGATGCCCACATAGTCGAGGTCGAAGGCGCTCTTGGCAGGTTTCTCAACGTCCATGCCCAGCATGATGCGTGTGGCGAGGTCGATGAAGTTGATCTTAAGCACTTTTGACACGAAGGGGAATGAACGCGATGCACGCAGGTTGCATTCGATTACCTTGATGTCGTTGTCCTTGGCCAGATACTGGATGTTGAAGGGGCCTGAGATGTTGAGGGCCTTGGCAATCTGCGAGCTTACCTTCTTGATGCGGCGCATGGTCTCTACATAGAGCTTCTGAGGCGGGAACTGGATGGTGGCGTCGCCCGAGTGTACACCGGCATACTCGATATGCTCTGAGATGGCGTAGGCTTTGATTTCGCCGTTCTGAGCCACGGCATCCATTTCGATTTCCTTGGCGTCCTGTATAAATTCGGTGACAACAACGGGATGTTGCTTCGACACGTTGGCGGCCAGCTGCAGGAAGCGTACCAGCTCCTCGTAGTTGGAGCATACGTTCATAGCAGCACCCGAGAGTACGTACGACGGACGCACCAGCACGGGATATCCCACCACCGATACAAACTCGTGGATGTCTTCCATAGAAGTGAGTTCGCGCCAGCGGGGCTGGTCGATGTTCAGGCGATCGAGCATGGCCGAGAACTTGTGGCGGTCTTCGGCGTTGTCGATAGACTTGGCCGATGTGCCCAGGATGTTTACACCCTGGTCGTCGAGACGTGTGGCAAGGTTGTTGGGTATCTGTCCGCCCACGCTCAGTATAGTGCCGTGGGGCTGCTCGAGGTCGATGATGTCCATCACGCGTTCAAAGGTGAGTTCATCGAAGTACAGGCGGTCGCAGGCATCGTAGTCGGTGGATACGGTCTCGGGGTTGTAGTTGATCATCACCGAGCGCCAGCCCGACTGTTTCACGGTCATAAGGGCGTTTACCGAGCACCAGTCGAATTCAACCGACGAGCCTATGCGGTAGGCACCCGAGCCCAGTACAATCACCGAACGGTGATCGTGCAGATAGTCAACATCGTTTTCCGAGCCGTTGTAGGTGAGATACAGATAGTTGGTCAATGCCGGATATTCGGCGGCCAGAGTATCGATCTGTTTCACCACGGGCAGAATGCCCAGGGCCTTGCGGCGCTCGCGCACCTGCAGCGCCGACTGCTCGGGGCGGGGCATATTGTCCTTGAACACCGAGCGGGCTATCTGGAAGTCGCTGAAGCCCTGCTGCTTGGCCTGGCGGAAGAGGTCGGCGGGTATGCTGTCTATCTCGTTATATTGTTCGAGCTCGCGGGCAGTGTTCATTATGTTCTGAAGTTTGAACAGGAACCAGCGGTCTATTTTGGTGAGTTCGTGGATGCGGTCTACGGTGTAGCCGTGGGTGAGGGCGGCAGCGAGGGCAAAGACGCGCTTGTCGGTAGGAGCCGACAGGGCGCGGTCGATATCGGGTATCTTGATTTCTTTGTTTTCAACGAATCCGTGCATACCCTGGCCTATCATGCGCAGGCCCTTCTGGAAGGCTTCTTCGAATGTGCGGCCTATGGCCATTACCTCGCCCACCGACTTCATCGACGAGCCTATCTCGCGGTTGACGCCGTGGAACTTACCGAGGTCCCAGCGGGGCATTTTCACCACCACGTAGTCGAGGGCGGGTTCGAAGAAGGCCGATGTTGACTGGGTCACAGAGTTCTTGAGGTCAAAGAGTCCGTAGCCCAGGCCGAGCTTGGCGGCGATGAATGCCAGAGGATAGCCGGTGGCCTTTGAAGCAAGGGCCGAAGAACGGCTCAGACGGGCGTTTACTTCGATCACGCGGTAGTCCATCGACTGGGGGTCGTAGGCATACTGCACGTTGCATTCGCCCACGATGCCTATGTGGCGTATGATTTTGATTGCAAGCGAGCGCAGGTAGTGGTAGTCGTCGTTGCTCAGGGTCTGCGAGGGAGCCACAACGATACTTTCGCCGGTGTGTATGCCCAGGGGGTCGAAGTTCTCCATGTTGCAGACGGTGATACAGTTGTCAAAACGGTCGCGTACCACTTCGTATTCCACTTCTTTCCAGCCGCGAAGCGACTTCTCGATGAGCACCTGGGGCGAGAACGCGAGAGCCTTCTCTACCAGTGCGCTGAGTTCTTCGGCATTGTCGCAGAATCCGCTGCCGAGGCCGCCCAGAGCGTAGGCTGCGCGCACGATTACGGGATATCCCAGCTCTGAGGCTATCTCGAGTGCAGTGTCGATGTCTTCGGCGGCACGGCTCTTGATGGTCTTGACGTCTATCTGGTCGAGTTTTTCAACGAAAAGCTCGCGGTCTTCGGTGTCGATGATGGCACGCACCGGTGTGCCGAGCACCTTCACGCCGTAGCGTTCGAGAACGCCTGAGCGGTACAGCTCCACGCCGCAGTTGAGGGCGGTCTGTCCGCCGAAAGCCAGCAGTATGCCGTCGGGGCGTTCTTTTTCGATAACGCGTTCCACGAAGTCGGGAGTCACGGGCAGGAAGTAAATCTTGTCGGCAAAGCTTTCAGAGGTCTGCACGGTGGCTATGTTGGGGTTGATGAGCACCGTTGAGATGCCTTCTTCCTTCATGGCTTTCAGAGCCTGGGCTCCTGAATAGTCAAATTCGCCGGCTTCGCCGATTTTAAGCGCTCCACTACCTAAGAGCAGCACTTTTTTGATTGATTCGTCTTTGTTCATGATTGATGTGTCGCAATAGGGTAGGTTAGAGCATGTTTACAAATTCGTCGAAGAAGAATTCGGTGTCGCGCGGACCCGAAGACGCCTCGGGGTGGAACTGAGCCGAGAAGTAGGGCAGAGTCTTGTGGCGTATACCCTCGTTGGTGCCGTCGTTCATGTTGATGAACAGGGGTTCCCAGTCCTCGGGCAGAGTGGCTGAGTCAACTGCAAAGCCGTGGTTCTGCGAGGTGATGTAGCACAGGTTGGTATTGGCGCGGCGCACGGGCTGGTTGTGGCTGCGGTGGCCGTATTTGAGCTTGTAGGTCTTGGCGCCGGCGGCTTTGGCCAGCAGCTGGTTGCCCATGCAGATACCGCAGATGGGCTTGCCTTTTTTGAGGGCTTCGCGCAGGTGGGCTACAGTGGCATCGGCAAAGTCGGGGTTGCCCGGGCCGTTTGAAATGAAAAGTCCGTCGTAGTCGATGGTGTTGAAGTCGTAGTCCCAAGGCACACGTATCACCCTCACGCCGCGTGCAGCAAGGCAACGTATTATGTTGTGCTTGATGCCGCAGTCTACGAGGACTACGCGTTTGCCGTTTTCGTCGCCGTATTCCTTTACCTCGGTGCATGAAGTCTTGGCGATGAGGTTTTCGGCGTTGGGGTCGTAGAAGTCGATTTCGTTATCGTCGTCAAATACAATCTTACCGAGCATCGAGCCGCCCTGACGCAGATGTTTGGTGAGGGCACGGGTGTCGATGCCGTACAGGCCAACGATTTTTTCTTGTTTGAGCCAGTCGGCAAGATTGCGCTCGGCCAGCCAGTGGGAGTGCTCCCAGGCATAGTCCTGAGCTATGATAGCCTTGCAATGGATGTGTGAGCTCTCAAAGTGAGCGCTCAAGTCGGGAGAGCCGCCTTCGGGTGGCACTCCGTAATTGCCGAGCAATGGGAATGTGGTTACAAGGATTTGTCCTTCGTAGGAAGGGTCGGTTAAGCTTTCCGGATATCCCGTCATAGCGGTGTTGAAGACGACTTCCCCGGCAGTCGGGGCTTCAAAGCCGAACGAACGGCCTTCGAATCGGGTGCCATCTTCCAAAATCAAGGTGGCGCGCTTAGTTTCTCGCATGCGATTGATGGTTTATGTCGTGAAGCGGCCTTTCGTAAATATGGAAAAGACCATGCAAAGTTAATAAAAATTCGGCCAATGGCCTAATAAAACCTGTAAAAAGTGGATTGAAGCCGACGAATTATATTATTTAATAATGTGAAATTGGTGATGGAATAAAAAAATGCGAAAAAATTGAATTTTTTTTGCCGAAATATTTTGTCAGTCCAAAAATAGTGCTTAACTTTGCAACCGCAAACGGGAATCAACGGTTCTACGATTTGCAGGAGAAACTTGAAGATTGCCTCTTTAGCTCAGTTGGCCAGAGCACGTGATTTGTAATCTCGGGGTCGTTGGTTCGAATCCGACAAGAGGCTCAACTAAAGTGTTAGGAAATTAGGGCGAATACCAGAGTGGCCAAATGGGGCAGACTGTAAATCTGCTGGTTTATACCTTCGGTGGTTCGAATCCATCTTCGCCCACAATTCCACTGCGGAAGTAGCTCAGTTGATAGAGCATCAGCCTTCCAAGCTGAGGGTCGCGAGTTTGAGCCTCGTCTTCCGCTCGAAAAGAAACACTCGCCAATGTAGCTCAGGGGTAGAGCACTTCCTTGGTAAGGAAGAGGTCGCGGGTT
>CAJUKX010000048.1 GCA_910586975.1 uncultured Muribaculaceae bacterium
CTAATATTAACCAAAAAAGTTTCAATCCACGCACCCGCGCGGGGTGCGACTATTTCAAGGTGGTCAATGTAATCGGTTTTGTCAGTTTCAATCCACGCACCCGCGCGGGGTGCGACGAGTGTTTGGAACAAAAACAATCAACCCTCCGTTGTTTCAATCCACGCACCCGCGTGGGGTGCGACTTGTAACGGTAAAAATATTATTAAGCTGTTTGGTTTCAATCCACGCACCCGCGTGGGGTGCGACAGTATGCCTTATAATTTGCTTGTATTAAGCGGTTTATAGCTATCAATCCAAGAATTGGCAAATAGGGACTTGGATTCTACAGCAAAATTAATGATTTTTTTTCGTAATTTCTTGATTTTTTGTTAATCAAGAAACACCCCGAAAAATGCGAAATGCTTCATATTCTTGGTTAAAAATCAAGTATTCCGGTAACATCTATTCCTGTTGACTTGCCCAGCACCTCAATATGTTTATCAGAATCGTGTCCCAATCTATAAATACGCAGGCTATCCTTTTCCTCATCTATTATTTCCAATAATTTTGACTTAAGCTGTGTTAACTGAGTCATGTTCAATACACATTCGAATACCGAGTTTTGCACTCTTACGCCCACGTTCTTACATTCTTTGGCAACTCTGCGCAGGCGTTTTGCCCCCTGAGGTGTTTGAGTTTCCACATCGTATGTAATTAATATTTTCACAGCTATTTAGTATTTAAGATTTTAATAGAAATACGGGATATCCATTCAAGTCGCCACGTATATTGCGTGCGAGCAACATTGCTTGTACATGAGGCAGTAGTCCCAATTGTATTGATTCGTTAAGGAAAGGATGAATTATTTCATCTTTTTTTCGTTCCTGCCACGCCGCTATCACTTTCTTCCGGCCATCAGTAGTAAGAAGGCATGAACCCTCGGGCATATCCACAAAATCTTTAGCTGTGATTTGCCTGCGGTTGATCATTGACAGAACGAGCCTGTCGCCTAAGTAAGCGCTCATCTCTTCAATTAAGTCGAGAGCCAAAGAAGCCCTACCCGGCCGCAGCACATGCATGAAACCTACATAGGGGTCAAGGCCCACGCCCTCGAGGGCAGATGCGACTTCGTTTGTAATCAGCGAATATACAAATGACAGCAGCGCATTGACCCGGTCGCGTGGCGGGCGTCGGTTTCTACCTTCAAATTTAAAGTCTTCTTTACAGCGTGTTATCATATTGTCAAATACCGAGAAATATTCTCTTGCTGCCATTCCTTCTATGCCCCTTATCTCTTCATCGGAGGTTGATTCAATCAAGCGGCGTTTATACTCTTTAAGGTGTTTTATTACAGGTACTACATCAGCATCCGAGCCATTGTCTCTGACATATCTTTGCAGAATACACCTTGAATTATGTATTTTGGCACCGATAAACAATCTGCTCAAACTTAGCTTAATGGCCTCATCATCGTGCATGCAATATTGCCTTTTTCTCAACAAAACGTTTCCCGAAACCGGGCCTTGACTACGTGAAATGAAATGTCCCGACGGAGTATAAAACGACAATGCCACATTATTGTCGGCGCAGAGTTTCATCAATCCCGGACTTGCCCCGGCATAAGTGAAAGAGTAGATGGACTGCAGATTTATTATGGGTATTCTTGCGACTTCTTTTTGGTCTACAGAAACCACCACATTCATCCCGTCCTTCGTAAGGTAGGCCTTGGGCGTGTTTACATACAGGGTGTTAAGAAGGACTTTCATACATATATTGGTTTAAGTAGGTTTGCACATCACTTTGGGCTTCTGACGCAGGCATGCAGGCATCTATGAGAGAGCAATTTCTGCATTTGGCCTGCAGTGGAGCTTTAGGAAGCTTTCCCGTTTCAAACAAGCCGTGCATCATGTCGGATGTATCGCGTACACGCCGACGAATCTCTTCTGTAATCTCGACTGCCTGCCGTCGGTTTGTCTTACGGTAGAATATAGCACCTTGTGTGACGGCAACTCCATACATCTCTTCAATGCACATAGCTTGTGCAGCGAGCTGCAAGATGTCGCAATCTATGCTTTTCTTACTCCCGTGCTTGTATTCTATAGGAAAGGGCAAAAAATAACCTGAATACTTACCGAAGTAAATACCGTTGGCCGAGGTGGCCGGATGCAACTCTACTGCATCGGCTATACCTGTAAGACCCAGCGCATAAGAAGCTACCCTGAAGCCGCGAACCGTAATCACACCTCCGTTATTCTGACGATATTCAGGATCATCCACCACATTGTGTTGCAGCGATCCCTCCATAGTAAGTACATTATCCTGCCATACTTGATCAATGTGGATCAAAGCCCACTGTCGGGCACAGAAAACATAGTGTTGAATGCCCGACAGCATAAGCATTTGATCTTCAGAGTACATTGACATTTATCATATAATCTCCAACAAAGACACACCCGAGGGCAAATTGTCCTTATCGACAGTTATATCGTAGTCAGACACTGAACGGGCAGGACGATCGGTTTTTCCGGTTATTTTAACAAGGTCGAAAAGCTTGTGGGCAGGAGCGTTTCCCAACTCACTTTCATGCTTGAAAACTATCAGTCGCTGAGGACTCATAAGGCCGCGGGCAGCCGAACGGTCGTTGTCAAACATGTTTTTAAGCGCATCCCAGAAGAGTATAAGATCGTCATCGGTAAAGTTTGTCTGTCGGGCCAGATTTGCCGAAATAAAACCATGAGCCACATACAGGCCGTAGGGCACAGTGGCCTTGCGTCCCATAGCACGGTTCTCCCCGCCCTGTTTCTGTGCATCCTCTTCTTTGGCCACAGCCATACGGGTGATTGTATGTTCCTGACTTACTACGGGGTCGACCGAGCGGGCAAAGGTGAACTGTATAGGTCCTCGAACCTGTCCGGCATTCTTACCGGTAGTCATCACAGCGCCAAATGTGCGCACATCATAATAGTGTTCGCACATATATTTGCGGGCAGCCTCGGTCTTTTCGGCTGTTGACTTTTTGGCTGTCACATTTTCATCGTCATGAGCCTGATCAATGAGGTTATTGAGTACTGCTTTTTCCTTGACAAATATGTCAAAGGGATGAGCCAGCCCCTTGGCAAGCTGCACATAATTGCGTACTTTGCGTTTAAGGCATACGTCGGTTACCAGACCTTCGCCGGTCTCGGCGTCAATACGCGGGAGGTTGCCGGCATCGGGATCGCCGTTGGGGTTACCGTCGAGCACATCAAAGATATAGACGAAGTCGTAGCGATTTTTAATTGGTTCCATATAATTTATTTTTTTATTGTTATTCGTTTTCAGTGTTTTGTTTTTCAAAGAATTTAGCGTTCTGGTGATAGTATCCCACAAAGAACCGTCCCTGGTCTTTAAGGTTGAGGTGAGAGGGGAATCCGTCGGAGGGGAGAAGCGACATTATTTCCTGCTTTATTTTATCGTAGTACACCTGAAGGCCTTTGTCGAGTTTCTGCAGGTGATGGTTGTTGAGGTTAAATAGTGTAGGGAAAACCACGGCAGGAGTTGCCGAAGCGGCATTCATGTAGCGTTCGCGTATGGTATTTATGCCGTTAGCGCGATATTGTATGCGGTCAAACACCGCAAAAAGTCTACCGGCCACATAGCCGATATTGGTTTCTGAAGGATTTAGCATGATGGTTATTTTTTGTTTTGTTTCGGATAATCTGTTAATGTAAGCTTTGATAACAGCGATACGTGTCACACTTGGATCATTCTCCATACGGATGCGTCGCAATACGGAATTGTAGAGTGTAGCCGGATATGGTATACCTTGAAGAATACTTTTAATGACTGCCTCAATGAGATTTGGCTGCGGCAATTCTTTCTCTTTTTTTGATTTTGCCGCTGCAAGCATCGAATAGAGTCCGGCATAGGGCTTCTTGGTCTTGCGTGTGTCTATTATTTCCATATCTGCGAAATGCCTTAAGATATTAGACAGGAATTGTGTCAACATACATTCCTGCCAGTAAACTACGGCTATACGCGCTGCATTTGGAGCGAGACCAAGGAAATAGAATGAATCCTGCGATCCGGATGCCCGTAGTCCGTTATATAGAGTCTTGAAGTCTTCACGCACTTTATCTACGCCCGCATTTGGATCGTCTATACTCTGAGGTGCGAATCCAAATATGCTGCCTATGCCTTCGGTCACTATTTTTTCATCTTCTGACGGAACTGATGACCAAAATACAAATGTGCGGCTGCCTACTGATATCTTGTTATGAGAATTGCGGTCGAGCAAACTGAGCAAGGCTGTTGAAAAAGCTGCAGCCGCCGACTTTGAAATCGGTGCATTCAAACCTTTCTGATGTCCGTATGAGTCATAACCCGAAGATACCTGGAATGCAACAAGCTTACCATTTGATTTTCCGCCCGCGATAGGCGTAGGACTGAGTATTTCTTGAGGGGCTTCTTTATTGCCCGTAATCAGACATACGGGATGATTGTTGTCCGGAGTGTTTTCGGTTCCGGTGTCAATCTCATTCTTCAAATCATCAGAAGAGGCTGCAATGTTTAACCGACCCGCAAGACGGAAACTGAAATTAGCACCGGTGACCTTAAGTATGTCAGGCCACATATCGTGCTGTTTCACAGCGTTGATACCGTCGTTTTCATAGAACTTTACAACAGCGGCAAATTCTTCATTTTCCGGATATTTGTCTTTTAAACGACGGCATTCGTTTATAAACGCCTCGTTTCTCTTGCGGGCATTTTCTTTTTCTTTGTCGGTGTCTTCCTTGGGATGATTAAGTACGTACATGGCATTGTCATACATCATGTAAGCCTTGATGCCTGCCGTACGCGAGGCATCCACTGCCAGAAAGGTCTTTGTCGTCTTTTTGTCGATACGCATATCTTCAATATCAAGAAGACGGCCATCTCTGTCCACCACCAGAACGAAGTGAATTTTTTGATGCTTGAATCCGAATGGAGCCAAGGAATTATCTATCGCCTGCAGGCGATGATAATAATCATATAAGGCTTTAAGTATCATCGCAGTAATTGTTTGCTGTTAAACTCCGGCACGTGCATCACTCCGTGTTCGAGCCTTGCACGGAAAAAAATGGCCGGTATGCTGCCATTTTTGGCGGGATGGCCGAAATCCATATCGTATAGCATTATGCCAAGGTCGCGGTCGATATCAGCGGCCGGTGTAAGGTCGGTTCGGCTATCGTCTACCAATTCGAAAAATGCAGTGAATTCACGGGTGCCTAAGTAGGGCTGTGTGAAGCACTGGCCGTTGGCAGCACGGCGTCTGAACATCTCATAATACTTCATCGGATTTTCATCCTTGCCTGCTGCATGTTTCTGCAGTCTGTCATCGCGTTTGTCCACCGGAATGTATACCATTCTGGCATGAATACGATATCTCACATCACGCAGTATTATGGCATTGCGTTGCTGCCGCTTTTCCTCAATATATACTTTGGCTCCGGGCGATGCCAGAGCACCTACCTCGTTGCGGCGCACTTCGTCCCACTTGATAGGATTCAGTACCTCTATCTTTACAATCTCCCACCTTATGGCAGGTTTCCAGAAGATAGCTTCAAATATAGCTCGCGCTGCCGAGGGGGTTATGACATCATAACTCACCCTCTCCACCTTAAGCTCAGGGCGTGTGAAGCATGCTCTGTCGCCCCACACTTCCAAACAAAATTCTTTATCAGTGTATTCCATGTATTATATTATTAATGTTTCTTCTAACCATACGTTATCAAGAATAAGTCCGCTTTTGTGCGAATAGTATTTATCTGAATTAATAAAGTAAAGACCGTTAAACTCTTCAACAGCTCCATGGACCATAAGGGCATTGAAGCTGCGCATGTTGACATTCACACTATACTGTAACAACTGTTTCCGCAAGCTATATGTGACCTCGCCTTTCTTCCATTGTTCCATAAGGCTCTGACTGTCGCCGAAGTTTACAATGACCGATGCACCGGCATCCTCAATAAGTTTGAACTCGGAAGCTGCGGTTGCAAACATCAGATCGCGTCCGCGGTATAACAGTGTTTTTATGTTGGCTTTATCGAATGTCGCACACCTGGCATATCGCTGTACAAAGTATTCGTGCATCTTTGAGGGGCTGTGCCAATCGGGAATACCGTCACTGAAGTACCCGAAGGTTGCATTAAGCGCATCGCATGCACGGCCTATGTCGCCAAAAGGTTTCTTGGCCAGACGGAATACATAAGCGGTAGCTTGACTGAGCTTTCCTTCGCGGTTGCACCGGCCGGCTGCCTGAAGTATGGAATCCAATCCGGACTCCTGGCGATATACCGCCGGAAAGTCAATGTCGACGCCTGCTTCTATCAGCTGAGTTGCCACAACACGCAGCGGGCCCGACCCTGCGTTATGCAGCCGGTGCTTTATCTCATTGATTTTTTGCTTTATGTGAGCCGGGCACATCATGCGTGACAAGTGTATCGAAGTACTGTCGTCTGGTAGAGAATCAAATACTGCCTTGGCATCCTTGCGAGTGTTGACCACACAAAGGACACGTTCGTGAGTGCAAAGCTTTTGAGCAAGCTTATCGCACGACATAGGCGACGGCAATAATTCAATGTCGCATCTCCTGGTAGTCTTATGCAGCTCCCACTCTTCAGGTACAATCGAGGTAATATTCTCTATTCCGTCAAGCTCATTGCTTTGGCCATCGGTCCATTCAGAACTTTTGTCGATAGCCGGCATACTGGCCGTGCAAAACAGCACCGAGAGCTCAAAGAGCTTATTATAAGCCTTGAGCGCATCGAGTATGGGCTGCATGTGCTGATGTGGCAAAGTATGCACTTCATCAAGCACAAGAACGCTTTCTACAAGGTTATGCAGCTTGCGGCATTTTGATGGTTTGTTGCTGAAAATGGATTGAAATAATTGAACGTTGGTGGTAACAATGATTGGGTAATCCCAATTTTCTGTTGCCAATTTAACCCCGCTGTTTTCAGTCAATTCTTCTGAATTGATAGCCGAGTGGTGTTCAAGGACATTCTCCCGTCCGAATATCTCAGACAGCACATTTGCGGTCTGTGTTACCACAGATGTATAGGGAATAGCATAAATGATTCTCTTTTTGCCACGTGCTATGGCATGCCTTATTGCCCATGATATTGATGAAAGTGTCTTACCGGTTCCGGTGGGTACATCAAGCATGAAAAAGCCTGTTGGCATACCGGCAGCCTCATTACACTTTTGCAGGATATTGTTACGGATAATGTTTAGAGGCGTTTTGGCACACGACTGTTGCATCTTGACAAAGTGTTTGTCAAGTAATGGAAGCAGCGTTTCAAGATTATACGTCTTTCTGCGGAGCTGAAATTTCTGTGGTGACATAAAGCTCTCGGTATCAAGAAAATCAGCATCTACCAGGCATGAATACAATACACGGGCCAAGTGGTGATAGTCTTTAAGAAAAGCGGTCTGATCACCATTATATTTCTTAACAAAAAAATTAGTTGAATCAAGGTGTTTTATTTCAGGAAGAGGACTTATTTCGGGAGGTATCTCGCATTTGATTTTCTTCTCGAAATCAGTATAATCAGGCATACCGGTATGGTGTCCCATTATTTGATAGCCTGCGAGCATCCGTAACGCTGTGTGCCGACTGTCACCCTGCAGCAAAGCCGCTCCTATATAGGCATGTTGCTTGTCTTCATAATTATACGGAGGGTATTCATCGTCCTCAATTCCGGCCTGAGCTCTTATATATGATTGGAATGTAGCACGCTCCTTTCCTTTATCATGCAGCAAACCCATGATAAAGGCAGTGTGGGATAGTCCGAAACTTTCTGTGAAGCCGGATGCGTAACGCGCTACCCCTATGGAGTGTGCTTCCAATGACTGCGTTTCTCCCGTAAGAGGATTAACATGGGCTATAATCATACGTTTTCTGTATATGGTATTTTGATTTAAGGGCTTTACTTGAAAGGAATTTTCTCTTTCGGCCACCACATGAAGGTATGCAATAATACAGGCTATGCTTCCCCCTCTGTATGCAGGCCGGGCTAATCATGGAAAAAGTTTTGTAAGACTTCTCTCATCGGATACAAATATACAAGAAAAAATCTAATTTTCGAATAAGAGTGTGTTAAAATCGAGTGTTAAGATTAAACACACTCTAAAAAACACACACGGCTGCTGCTCGGTGTTGTGAGCGGCAGCCGTGGGGTATGGATGGTTTATGTCGATGGATTATTTTGTTTCTTTGGCGGGGCGCTGTATGCCGTCGTTGTTGCATCGCTTGGTCATGCGTTCGATGCGGGCCTTGGTTTCGGGATGCGAGGAGAACATGCGGTTGATGTAGCTTGATTTCTGGCCGCTGCCGCCTTCGAGGTTCTGGAATTTTTCAAATGCCATTACCATTCCCCAGGGATTGCGACCGTTCTGTACCAGGAAGTCGTAGCCGCAGTCGTCGGCTTCGTTCTCGTGCTTCTGCGAGTATTTGGCGTTGATGAGCGCATCGCCGAGTGTACCGAGTTGCGATTCGGTAAGAGCGGCCACCTTACCGCCTGACGATGCAATGGCGTCTTTCATGGCGCCGGTAAGGAGCTGGGTCTTGAATTGATTCTTGGAGTGGCGTTTCATAACGTGGCCAATTTCGTGGCCGATGATTCCCATGAGTTCGTCGTCGTCCATTATGTCCATCAGCGATGAGAATACTCGCACACTGCCGTCGGGACATGCGAAGGCGTTGATGTCAATTACATTGTACACCTTGAAGTTCAATGGTATGCCGTCGGCATCGGTTATGCCTTCTACCAGGCGATTGAGACGCTGTGTATAGGGGTCGTCGTCGGGAAGAACGGGATTGTGCTTGTCCATCCATTCTACCGATTCCTTGACGTATGCGGCCATCTGTTCGTCGGTCAGGGTGAAAGCCTGTATTGCTTTGCTTGCGCCGCCTATGGCTTTTTTCAGATTAAATTGTGCGTAGCCTGCATTGGCTGTTGCAAGAAAAGCAACGACCATAAATAGTTTGATTAAACGTTTTCTCATAAGGCAGTTGATTTTTCGTATTATTTATCTTTAATTGTTGTGATTTTCCAAATTCAGAACGGTATAGTAAATTTGTTGATTGCTCTTGGCTTGTATATTAATAGTGTACTTCAGAAGCTTTGATTGGTTTACTATAATCACGGCGATAATATCGCCCATGCAAGAATCAAGGTGATTGATTTTGTTGTCACAAAGGTAGCTATTTTTTTTTACATCTCAAACTAAATGTTGAGTTGGGATATAACGCTTATTGAATGTCGAACATAGTCATCTCACTCGTTGTTACTACTTAAAGATTTTTTTATGAATAATTCAGATATAAATGCCTTGTTTGACCTTAGCGGCAAGGTTGCTATTGTTACCGGTGCCGGCGATGGCATAGGCAAAGGCTGTGCAAAAATATTGGCTTTGGCCGGTGCATCGGTTGTGGTGAGCGACCTCAGTATAGATAAAGCAAACGCGGTCGCTAAAGAGATAAAGGAGGCCGGTGGTACTGCTGCGGCTGTAAGCTGCAATGTGCTTGATTTTGAAGACTTGAAAAAGACTGTTGACTTTGCTGTCGATACTTATGGTAGCGTTAATATACTGGTCAACAACGCCGGAATAGGTGGCGGTGGCAAAGAAAATCCGTTTAATATAGATAATGAATATGTGGAAAGGATTTACAGGGTGAATGTTTACGCGCCTTTGCAGCTGTGTAAGCTCACCGCTCCCGAAATGCAAAAATCCGGCTATGGAAGCATTGTGAACATCACTTCGATGAGTTCTGTCAATAAGGAAGCCAATATGTCTATTTACTCTTCATCAAAAGCCGCGCTCAACCACCTGTCAGCCAATCTGGCCTACGACTTGGGAAAGATGGGAATAAGAATAAATTGCGTGGGCCCGGGAGCTACAAGGACTGCATCGCTGGCGTCGGTACTTACGCCTGAACTTCAAGCTAAAATGCTCAGCCATACTCCTGTCAAACGTCTGGGCGAGGTGAGCGATATAGCGCAGGCCGTGCTGTTCTTTGCCAGCCCGGCTTCTTCATGGGTCAGCGGACAGGTGCTATTTGTGAACGGTGGCGGCACACAGACACTAAGCTGATAAACTTGTAAGTATATTAACAGCGAAGCGGGCAATTGACTGAATTTAAATCAATTGCCCGCTTCGCTATGAGCCGCGAGTGGGACTCGAACCCACGACCTTTTCGTTACGAATGAAATGCTCTACCGACTGAGCTATTGCGGCTTATCGGAGTGCAAAGTTACAAATTATTCTTGTTTCCTGCACTAAATGTCAGCTTAATTTTTGCTTGGTCAAACAAAAATTTGACCATTGCCGGCTTCGATACATACGGTACAATGCTCGATTCAACCATTGAACCTTGCTGGTAGTAGCTTGAGCTTGATTGCGACTCAAGATTAACCTGCACGGGCGTGAGAATGAATTCGTAGTCCTCTGGTTTTACTTCTTCTCTCGAAAGCAAATCCAGCAGGTATGCACGCATACCTGTAAATGCATATCGTTTGTTTGTAGCATCATACTCGGCGTAGAATGATACAAGGCCGTCGGTCAACTGGTTTTTGGAGAAAAACTCGTCCTTCTTGCTCTTGAGTATCATCAACACGTATGGCGGAGGTGCTATCTCGTAGTCGTTCTCTATCTCCTCTACAGGCAGCGTCATGATAAGTGAATTGATCACGCTCAGACGGTCTGAGTATTTCTTGTACGAGCTGATAATCTCAGGAGCCGGGAAGCGCATCTCTACTTCGTAGCCTGCGGGAGCAGCAATGATGCTTGCACCTTCAGCAACCATTTGCTTGAGTTCGGGAGCTACTTCGTAGCGGATATTGTTGTTTACCACTACTTCGGGAGTGATGGCAAAGTAGTCGCCTACGTAGCGTTTGGTTTCATAGCGGGCTGAATCTTCGTTCCAAACTTCCTTGTGATAATAATATCGGATTGAAGTCGGATTGAAGTCGGTTATACGGCCTCCACCATAAGATGTGCGTATGTAAACACCCTTGAACACCTTTTTGGCAAAAATCTCGGGATTGGCAAAGTCTGTGGGATTCTCCAGATAGGAATTGTAAAGTTGCTTACCAAGACTTACGGGCAGGTGCATTGAGGTGTATATACCGCTGAGTTCGGCGATAGAGTCAGGCTCATTGCGCACTGACGCCGTATAGACAGCCGAGGCCAACTTGTTCTGCGGGTCGTAATATCCCTCGGGGTCAAAATCCGAGTAGATAGGATAAGGCAAATCGCGTGTGAGCTGAAACACTTCGATACCCATGGGCACGAGTGAGTCTCCAACAAAATTGCCCTTCTGCATATACATGAACATCTTTACAGAGTCTAAGCTTTCGGGCTCGATACTCACTGTGTCCATTTGCAGCGATGGCATGAACTGACCCACAAAGTCGCTTTTTATGCTACCGTAGCCTTTTGCATCGAGCGCACCTATGAGCTGGCTCAGTGTACGCGATTGAACTACGTTGTTCAACTTGGTTGAACCGGTAACAGTGAAGTTTGAATCGACTACGATTGTAACAGTTTCATCGGCAAGAGAATTACCGATGGATGAGGTATCATCGCAAGCCACAGCCAGAATCATGACTACAGCGGCAAGCAATGAATATAGGATTGATTTCATCTCAATATGTAAACTAAATTAGAGAGAGGTATAGAATGCCTTGTAGGCTTCTACATAATTTTCTTCACCGGGATACTCCAGCAAGGGTTTTCCGGATGCCTTTGCATAGTCAATAAGCTCCTGCGATACATTCTCAGAGCTGATTGCCACCGCATCGGAATAGTCAATCGCAATGCGGTTGAGGGCGTTGAAATCGACAGGAGCTCCGGTGAGCGACTTCAGTTCTTCTTCAGTGAAACCGTCCATCTTAAGTTTCTCAACCATACGTTCATCAAAAGTACCTTCAAATGGATGATCGTACAGCGAATAAACAATCTTGGCCTGATTAAATGTAGGATCGTCGGCATACATCTTTCTCAGATATAAGGACGACAGCGCGGTAATCCAACCGGTACAGTGAATCACAGAGGGTATCCAACGCAATTTCTTTACGGTTTCGAGAACACCACGCACATAGAATATAGAACGTTCGTCATTATCCTCAAACGAGGTTTCGGTTTCAAGACCCGAAGCTGCATGTCGCAGGAAATAGTCATCGTTGTCTATAAAATAGATCTGCATGCGCGATGGCTGCAAAGTAGCCACCTTGATAATCAGAGGATGATCTGCATCATCTATTTCAATATTGAGACCCGAAAGACGGATAACTTCATGCAACTGGTTGCGGCGTTCGTTGATACAGCCGTAACGGGGCATGAATGTACGCACTTCAATTCCACTCTCCTGAATACCCTGAGGCAACATCCTACCAAAAGTAGAAAGCGCGTTAGGAGCAAGGTAAGGAGTGATTTCCTGCGATATATAGAGCACTCTATTGACGTCCATCAATGCTTGTGTGTAATATACAGATGAATAAATATATTTTGTCACACAAAGGTACGACTTTTTTTCGGAATAGCCATCCTATGCCGTTCATTTTGTGAATTTTTAAACCTTTTGTCAGACCTTTTGTCAGACGAGTCGGACCGGTCAGACTTGTCAGACTTGTCTGACTTGTCTGACTTGTCTGAATCGTCTGACTTGTCCGACTATAAAAAAATTAAGCCCCGGCAGAATTTCTTCTGTCGGGGCTTGATAGGGGGCGGTTACCTACTCTCCCACTTTCGCAGTACCATCGGCGTGGTTAGGTTTAACTTCTCTGTTCGGAATGGGAAGAGGTGGATCCCTAACGCTATTGCCACCTTAGTGTCTTTCTCGCGGCCTTGTGGCCGTGTATAAGGTGAAAAAGAGCCGGAAGCAGGGTGCCTTGCGGCTTCCCTCATATCACGCGCTTTTTGCAGTTTCGCTGTCTAAGCTTCTGACTTTCCCGCTGCCGTGTCTTCTGCAGCGTGGCGCTGCCCCCGGCGGCTTTCGCTTCGATTGGGGGAGCGACTTTTTAATTGGGGCATTGCTGCCCGGAAAGGGTTTGGGCGATTAGTATCGCTCGGCTGGTACGTTACCGCACTTACACCTGCGACCTATCTACGTCATCGTCTTTGACGGCCCTTGTGTGGAGATCTTATCTTGAGGGGGGCTTCGTGCTTAGATGCTTTCAGCACTTATCCTTGCCAGACGCGGCTACCCGGCGGTGCACCTGGCGGTACAACCGGTAAACCGGAGGTCTGTCCAACACGGTCCTCTCGTACTAGTGTCGGGTCCTCGCAAATCTCCTGCGCCCACAACAGATAGAGACCGAACTGTCTCACGACGTT
>CAJUKX010000049.1 GCA_910586975.1 uncultured Muribaculaceae bacterium
AAAGAAATTTCTCTTCCACTTTTAACACTTCAACCGGGTTTTTACATTGACCCTATATTAGCCAATCGCGCCGTAGTCGGTATATGTAGATGAGTGATGCTAAAAGAAACTGCATATAAGCCGACTATATCTGTGTTTCGCAGGTTATGGTTTAGTGATTCTTTTTTAATGATTATCACACCATAACGAAAATATCACCAACACGCTGTCATAAAGCGAATTGGTGATATTTCTGTAGTCTTACCAGGATTCGAACCTGGACAGACAGAACCAAAACCTGTAGTGCTACCATTACACCATAAGACTATCTGCCTAAAAGCGGTGCAAAGTTAAAGCTTTTATTTTATATTTGCAAGTTTTGGGATTAAAAAGTGCTAAATTATTCTTCAGCTGATTCCATTTCGGCCATTTCAGAAGCAACATTGCGCTTGATATTCGGATCCTGAAGTCCGTAATGGTGCTTTGCATTAAGTGCGAGAAGCCATATTCCGAAGAAGAATGCAAGTACGCCCAAAGAGGCAAACAGAAGCATAGGTACAGTATAATTGTACTTCATGGGATCTTCAACACCGGGATTGCACCATACCAGTACTTTACCTATGAGGATGGGGAACAAGGCAAGACCGATGTTCTGTACCCAGAAAATGAGTGAATATGCCGATCCAAGGAAGCGCGCATCCATAATTTTGGGAACCGAAGGCCAAAGGGCTGCCGGTACAAGTGAAAACGAGATGCCAAGGACAATAATAGCTGTGAACGCAAGCCATGTAGTAGGATATACAGGAATTACCAAAGCAAATGTAAGGTGGCAGGCAATCATAAGCAGTGCACCGATAAGAAGCATTGACGCTCCTTTACCAAAGCGGTCAAGGAAATAGCCAAGAAAGGGTGTGAGGAATGCAGCCCCTATCGGGAACCAACGGAATATGTCGGCAGCTTGCTGCGCGTCCATGCCGAGATTGCATTGAAGCATGTTGGTGGCATAGCGTTGGAATGGGAAAATGGCAGAGTAATATAGTACACAAAGCATAGCGATTACCCAAAACAGCTTGCTGGAGAGTATGTTCTTCACATCGCTGAGCTTGAATTCCTCATCACTCGACTCGTTCGATACCGATGCCTTTTTGTCGGATATTTCTTTATCGAGTTTAGTATCCATGAAGGTGAATACAGTGTATGATATCAGTCCTATGAGTAGGAGGACTGTGCAGAACGCAACAGGTGTCACAACTGTAGCATCGCCGAACAATGTGGTAAGGCGGGGTGAGATTGTAAAGATTGCAAACACACCGACGCGGGCAAGCGCCATCTCAAGTCCCATTGCGAGAGCCATTTCGTGACCTTCAAACCACTTGGCAAGGGTTTTTGATACGGTGATACCTGCCATTTCGCAACCACAGCCGAACACCATGAAGCCCAGCGCGGCGAGCTTGGCACTGCCCGGCATATCTACCCACCATGAGCCGAGCCAGAGGTCTAATGCCGAACCCTGGAACCAGCTGCTGATAGCATACAATTTGATACATGCTCCGACAAACATAACTGATGCGGAGAGAACACCGGTAAAGCGTATACCCATTTTGTCGAGTATTATACCGGCAAGAATTAGAAATCCAAATACATTAAGTATGTATTCCGCTCCGGCATAGTAACCGAATGCTGACGGTGACCACTTAAGCTCAGTTTCTACGAGCGACTGAAGTGGCGACATCACATCAACAAACATGTATGCAAAGAACATCATCAGCGCCACAAGCACCAATGCGGTCCATCTTGCCCATGCTTTGTCTTTTAGAAGAACTTTAATTTCTTGTGTCATAATTATGTATAATGATTGATTTGTGAATTGACAAGATTCGTTGCAAAGTTACAAAAAAATAACGAACACGGTTACCCCTTGTTTAATAATTTACAGCTTGCTGAAAGAATCTGCCTAAAATATACAAATATCAGCTGATTCTGCTCCAGTCGGTAGAACGCGACACTGCTTCTTTTAGCGCGATAAGGAATGCGCGGTTGGTCGGTTGGCTCAGGGTGGGGTCGGCGTCGAGCATTCGCTCGGCTGCGTGCCGAGCCTGTGAGATTATCTCTCCATCGGTAGCCAGATTGGCTATATGAAGCTCAAAGGGTATGCCGCTCTGCATTGTACCTTCTATGTCGCCCGGACCGCGCATGCGCATATCGGCTTCGGCTATCACGAATCCGTCGGAGGTTTGTGTCATCAGTTCAAGGCGCTCTCGCGTCTCTTTGGCAATCTTAAGCTTCGACATAAGTATGCAGTAGCTCTGATTTGCGCCACGGCCTACACGTCCACGCAGTTGGTGCAACTGACTCAGGCCGAATCGCTCGGCATTCTCAATCAGCATTATTGTGGCGTTGGGCACATTCACGCCTACTTCTATTACAGTGGTGGCTACAAGAATCTGTGCTTTGCCTGAGGCAAACAGCTCCATCTGATAGTCTTTCTCGGCAGGTTTCAGTCTTCCGTGAACAAATGCCACCCTGTAATTGGAGAAGGTCTCGCATATAAGGTCATATCCCTCGGTGAGCGAGCGCAGGTCGAGCTTTTCGTTTTCGTCAATAAGAGGATATACAAAGTAAACCTGACGCCCCTCGGCAAGTTGTCGTCCTATTGCGCGATACACTTCCTCTCGCTTTGAGTCGTATCGCAGCAGGGTGGTCACAGGCTTTCGGCCGGGTGGAAGCTCATCAATAATTGAAACGTCAAGGTCTCCGTACACGGTCATGGCAAGAGTTCTCGGGATGGGGGTCGCTGTCATCACCAGTATGTGTGGCGGACAGGTATTTTTGGCCCACAAACGGGCTCTTTGCGCAACACCGAAGCGATGCTGTTCATCAATTACGGCCAGTCCAAGGTTACGGAACTTTACCGGATCTTCGAGAATGGCATGAGTACCAATCAGAATATGAAGTTCGCCCGATGCAAGGGCTTCGTGTATTTCCTGACGCTCGCGACTGCGGGTTGAACCGGTTAGGAGTCTTACATTAACGCCTATAGGAGCCGCAAGGCTGCGTATGGTTTCGTAGTGCTGACCGGCAAGGATTTCTGTCGGAGCCATGAGGCATGCCTGGAAGCCGTTGTCTATGGCTATCAGCATTGACATCAGAGCTACGAGGGTCTTGCCTGAGCCTACGTCGCCTTGCACAAGGCGGTTCATCTGACGCCCGGTGTTTGTGTCTATTCTTATTTCTTTAATTACGCGTTTCTGTGCTCCCGTCAGCGGGAAGGGCAGACACGTTGAGTAGAAGTTGTTGAAGTATCTGCCTATGGAAGTGAAGCGGAATCCTTCGGTCACGGATTTACGGTCGCGCGAACGCATAAGCATGTCGGTCTGAATGTAGAAAAGCTCTTCAAACTTCATGCGTTCTCTTGCTTTGGCCAGCGATGCCGGGGCCGACGGTTTGTGAAGCTCCCTGATGGCTTTGTCAAGACTCATAAGTTTGCACTCCTCGACGACTGTGGCCGGAAGCGATTCTGCAAATGGCGGACGCGAATTCAACAACTCGCAAATCCAGTCATGCAGTTGGCGCGAACCGATATTGCGGTCGCGCAGTTTCTCTGTGAGAGGATACACCCCTCTCAGCCCTATTTGGGTAGCGGCTTTTTCGAGAGTGTCGACTTCGGGATGCGACATTTGCCACCGGGCATTGAAAGTGGTCGGCTTTCCAAACAGTATGTATTCGGTAGATGTGTGCAATGACTCGCGTATGCGTTTTATTCCCTGAAACCAAACTACTTCCATAGTAGCACTGCCATCAGTGAATATGCCCACAAGACGAGTCTTGGCGCCTTCGCCCAATACGTTGAAGTTAATGAAACGACCCTTCACCTGCACCGAGGGCATATCGCCCTCAAATTCACGGATAGTGTATATCGAGGTGCGGTCGACATACGATGTCGGAAAATGGTGCAGAAGGTCGTAGGCAGTATGAATATTCAACTCCTTCGCAAGCAGTTCGGCACGTTTGGGGCCGATGCCTTTCACGTATTTTATGTCGAGCCGCCTCAGTGAGTTCATGAGAGCTTGTTAATGTAGTACGAAGCCAAAGCCAAATCGCCGGGATTGGTGATCTTGATATTGCAGATATTACCGGGTACAAGTTTTAATTTATTAAATCCGGCAAATTCCATCACCGAAGCATCGTCGGTGAATTCATTACCGCTTTTGGCTGCTTTTGCGTATGCTTCTGTCAACAGTTTGGCAGGGAAGGCCTGTGGTGTCTGTACCGCACGGTATGCCGAGCGGTCTACAGCCTCGCTCATGTCGTTGTCAGCTGTCAGGCGTCGAAGCGAGTCGGTTACATTTATCGCCGGTATGGCACCGTTGCATTTTTTGTTGTCGAGAGCTTCGACGAGGGCATGGAATATGTCGCGGGTGGGCAAGGGGCGTGCTCCGTCGTGTACCATGATTATATCGGTATCGGGTTCTACCTTTGCCAAGCCGTTGTGTACCGACTCAAACCGTGTGTTGCCTCCGATTGCTATGTCGGGCGAGTCAAACTGCAGTGCATCGCAGAGCATGTGCCAGTAGTCGAGCATTTCCTCAGACACCACTACTGTGACGGTTGCACCGGGAAGCACTCCGCGGCAGGCGTCAATGGTGCGCATCAGCACCGGCTTGCCGGCGAGGTCGCAGAACTGCTTGGGCAGCGATCCCCCGAAACGGGAACCGCTGCCGGCAGCTACAATTATGATGTGAATCTTTTTTGACATCAGGTTTTACCAGGCAAACATGGGATATTCCATCATGATGCTGTTTACCTTCTCGCGTACAGAGGTGATAATCTTTTCATCCTCGTGGTTTGACAGAACGGTATCAATCAGCTCTACGATTTGACCCATCATGGGTTCTTTGGCGCCGCGTGTGGTTATAGCGGGTGTACCCAGACGGATACCCGAGGTCTGGAAAGGCGAACGTGAGTCAAACGGAACCATGTTCTTGTTGGCAGTGATATCAGCATCAACCAGTACCTTTTCAGCAACCTTACCTGTAAGTTCCGGGAACTTGGAGCGCAGGTCTACGAGTACGCAGTGGTTGTCGGTGCCGCCGCTCACCACATCATAGCCCAGGTCGGTAAGGGCTTTTGACATTACGCGTGCATTCTCGCGCACCTGAGTCTGGTAGGCCTTGAATTCGGGGCTGAGAGCTTCGCCAAATGCAACAGCCTTACCGGCAATTACATGTTCGAGCGGGCCGCCCTGCACACCGGGGAATACGGCAGAGTCGAGTATCGAGCTCATCATGCGTACAACACCTTTGGGTGTTGTCTTGCCCCAAGGATTCTCGAAGTCCTTACCCATGAGAATGATACCGCCGCGGGGACCACGGAGTGTCTTGTGGGTGGTAGAAGTCACGATATGGGCGTATGGCAGAGGATTCTCGAGTAGTCCGGCGGCGATGAGTCCCGCAGGGTGAGCCATGTCTATCATGAGGATAGCACCTACTTCGTCGGCAATCTTGCGCATGCGGGCATAATCCCATTCGCGCGAATAAGCACTTGCGCCGCCTACTATGAGTTTAGGCTTCACACGATGTGCGGTTTCTTCCATCTGGTCATAGTCAACAAGACCTGTAGAGCGGTCTACATTGTACTCAACGGCATTGAATACAAGGCCCGAGAAGTTTACGGGGCTGCCATGTGAGAGGTGTCCGCCATGAGCCAGGTTTAGTCCCATAAAGGTGTCGCCGGGTTTCATGCAAGCCATGAAAACAGCCATGTTGGCTTGAGCGCCCGAGTGGGGCTGAACATTAGCATATTCAGCTCCGAAGAGAGCTTTCACGCGGTCGCGGGCGAGGTCTTCCACCTGATCGACCACGCCACAGCCACCATAATAGCGGTGACCGGGATAGCCTTCGGCATACTTGTTGGTAAGGCATGAGCCCATAGCACGCATCACATCGTCGCTGACGAAGTTTTCTGATGCGATAAGTTCAATACCTTTTTTCTGGCGCTGGTGTTCCAGCTCGATGAGATTGAAAATTTGCGAATCTTTTTCCATTGAATCGTATTTTTAAGGACCTTTGAGGCAAGGTTATTTTTTCTTTTTAACGGAAAATCCGAAATGACCGAGATACTTCCCGGTATCGAAATATTTACCGTGTGAGTAGCTCAACAAATTGGCTTTTGCCAGATCGAAAGCACCGGTGGCAGGGTCTATGTATTGCTCATCGGCAAGCACATTGGCCACCTCGGCTATGAACATATCGTGGGAGCCGAGATGTACTATCTGCTTTACTCGACACTCTATGCACAGCGGCGACTCTTTAATGGACGGACATCTTACGGCTTGTCCGGGCTCAGGCGTGAGATCACATTCCTTCCATTTGTCGTGGTCGCGACCCGAGCGCACGCCACAGTAGTCTGTAGCGCGTGCCATATCGGCTGTGGTGAGATTTACCGTGAATTCCATATTATCTTTGATTAGATTATATGAATATCGTTCGGGTCTAACCGAAATATAGAGCATCGGTGGATTGGTGCATATTGTGCCGGTCCAGGCTATGGTGATGAGGTTAGATTTATGGCTGTCGCCACAAGTAACCAATACCGCCGGGAGCGGGTTAAGCATCGTTCCGGGTTTCCAGCTTAGCTTCATTCAGAGCTTGTTTGAGTATTTATCAGAGGATTTTAGCATCAGAGCCTTTAACGGCATGGTTGCAATAGCGGCAGCGGATTATAGTTTCGGGCTCGCGCTCCACAACGTCAAACTTGGTAGACATGGGTTCGTTGTTGGTGATGCACTTCGGATTGGCGCAACGCACTATGCCTACTATTGTGTCGGGCAATGCTACCGGATGCTTCTCTACAACATCATAGTCGTTTATTATATTAACTACGGCTGTTGGAGCTATAAGGGCTATGCGGTTGAGAGTGTTGCTGTCAAAGATTTTATCAGCAACTTTGATTATACCTTTTGTGCCGAGTTTCTTGCTCGCGAGATTACAACCTATGGTTACTGCATTGTCACAGTCTTCGAGACCCAGGATTTTTACAGCCTTAAACAATGCTGATGATGGAATATGGTCGATTACGGTGCCGTGGCGCAGAGCGGCTACGGCGAGTTCTTTTTTAGTTTCCATAAGATTCAGATATCAATTCCGAGAGCACGTGTTATTATCGCCTGACGGGCAAAGAGTCCGTTGCGGGCCTGTTCGAAGTAGTAAGCTTTGGGGTTGTCGTCGACATCAATGTCGATTTCGTTGACACGGGGCAGCGGGTGCAGTATGCGCAGGTTTGGTTTGGAGTCGTCGAGCATGGCGTTATGCAGGGTGTAGAGGTCTTTTACACGTTCATACTCCATGGGGTCGGTGAAACGTTCGCGCTGCACGCGGGTCATGTATATAATGTCGGAGGAGTTGATTACCTCGGGCGAGAAGTCGGTGGTTTCGGTGTATTCGATTCCTTCGGCATCGCAAAAGTCCTTGTATTCCTGAGGCATGGCAAGTTCTTTGGATGCGACGAAATTAAACTTTGGCTTGAAGTATTTCATTGCCATAAGCAGCGAGTGTACTGTGCGGCCATATTTGAGGTCTCCCACCATGGTGATTGTCAGGTCGGTGAGGCGTCCCTGTGTCTTGTATATTGAATAGAGGTCGAGCATGGTCTGCGAAGGGTGCTGGTTGGCACCGTCGCCTGCATTGATTATGGGGACATCGGTAACTTCGGTGGCATAACGTGCGGCCCCTTCAAGATGATGACGCATGATAATGAGGTCAACATAGTTGGCAACCATTTTAATGGTATCCTTCAGGGTCTCGCCTTTGGCTGATGATGATGTGCCGGGGTCTGAGAAACCGATTATTCGACCGCCGAGGCGGTTCACAGCAGTTTCAAAGCTGAGGCGGGTGCGGGTGGAAGGCTCGAAGAAAAGGGTTGCCACGACACGTCCGTCAAGGATTTTGCTGTTGGGGTGCTCCTCGAAGTAGCGCGCACGTTCGAGCAAGCTCAAAATCTCATCCTTCGTTATGTCGGCAATGGATACAAGACTGTTTGGGTTCATAGTACATCAGAATATTTTGGGCATCACCTGCGATAAAAATTGTATCGTGAGTTCTGCTCTGTATAATACTGCACAAAGTTAAAAAAAAATCCTCATATCGTCTGCAACTTTTCCTTAAAATTCAGCCGATGTTTAAACAAAATTTTTTAACTTTGCAAAAACAATAACCCTATGGAGCATGGATGAACAATCACTCAGCAGATTGTATTTGAAAGATACAGCATTTGACAAGCTGATGCAGCGCCGCATATTTAATGTGTTGCTCGTTGCGTCGCGCTATGATGCGTTCATGCTCGAAGAGGACGGCCGTGTTGACGAGCAGCTGTATATGGAATATGTGTCGCTCAATCTCAGCTCGCCGCCACGTGTCACCAGGGTGTCGCACATGAACGCCGCAATCGAGGCCATGAGATCTCATCATTACGATTTGGTCATTATCATGCCCGGTGTTGAACTCGCTGAATGTTTTGAGGGTTGCAAGAGCCTGAAGGCTCTGTCGCCCGAGACTCCTCTGGTGGTACTTACTCCGTTTTCCAAGGAAGTTTCACGCCGACTTGCCAACTCTGATTTATCCAATATAGACTATGTATTCTCATGGCTTGGAAATATGGACCTGTTGCTTGCCATAATCAAGCTTCTTGAGGATAAAATGAACGCTGAGGATATCACTCAGGTAGGCGTACAGATGATTATGGTGGTGGAGGATTCAGTAAGATTTTATTCTTCTGTACTCCCTCATATATATAAATTCCTGCTCACGCAGAGCCGCGAGTTTTCTACCGAGGCTCTGAATGATCACGAGCGTATGCTCAGAATGCGTGGCCGTCCAAAGGTGATGCTTGCCCGCGATTATGAGGAAGCTGTGGCGATGTATGAAAAATACGGCGAAAATATGCTGGGAGTGATCTCAGATGTTTCGTTTGCCCGCGGTGGTGTAAAAGATCCCAAAGCCGGAATAAGGCTTGCCGAATATCTTCGCGAAAAAGATCCTACATTACCTTTGATTATAGAGTCGAGTGAGGTTGAGAATGCCGCCGATGTCGATCGCATCGGGGGAGTATTCCTTGATAAGAACTCAAAAAAACTTCCTGTAGATCTTGGCAAAGCCATTATGTCTAATTTCGGTTTCGGCGATTTTGTTATCAGAAATCCTCATACCGGAATGGAGATTATGCGCATACATGAGCTGAAAGATCTGCAAAAACGCATTTTTGAAATTCCCGACGAGGCTCTGCTGTATCATTGCATACACAATGATGTGTCGCGTTGGTTATATTCAAGAGCTATATTTGCGGTGGCCGACGTCATACGCCGTCATCGTTTCCGCAACATAGAAAATGCAGCCGAGGTAAAGCAATTGTTCTTCGACCTGATTGTGAAATATCGCAAGATGAAGAACCGTGGCGTTGTGGCCGTTTATCAGCGTGACAGATTTGACCGTTATTCAAATTTTGCCCGTATAGGGCAAGGTTCACTCGGAGGTAAAGGTCGTGGCCTTGCATTCATTGACTCGATTATCAAGATAAATCCGGTATGCGACAACTTTCAGGGCGCCTCGATTTCAATTCCGCGCACTGTGGTGTTGTGTACCGACATATTTGATGAGTTTATGGCATCAAACGAGCTGTACCCGATAGCTCTGAGCGATGCACGCGATGAGGAGATACTTGAACGTTTCCTTGCTGCCCGCCTGCCCGAAAGGGTGAGGGAGGATATCATGGCTCTGTTTGATGTGATAGACCGCCCGTTGGCGATAAGATCATCAAGTCTGCTTGAAGACTCGCATTACCAACCGTTTGCCGGAATTTATGCCACCTATATGGTGCCTTATACCACTGACCGTGAGGAGCGCCTGCGCATGCTCACCGAGTCGGTCAAAGGTGTATATGCCTCGGTGTTTTACAAGGCCAGCAAAGCATATATGACTGCCACATCTAATATCATTGACCAGGAAAAGATGGCTGTGATAATCCAGGAAGTAATCGGTGAGGACCGCGGCGGCCTTTATTTTCCGTCATTCTCGGGGGTAGGACGCTCGCTCAACTATTACCCCTTGGGCGATGAGACACCGGAGGACGGAGTGGCCGAAATAGCTATAGGTCTTGGCAAGTATATAGTGGACGGCGGTGTAGGCTTGCGTTTCTCGCCGCGGCATCCCGAACACGTATTGCAGACATCTACTCTTGATTTGGCTCTTAAGCAGACCCAGACCAAGCTGTGTGCTCTTCCTACTGCAATAGATAAGAATATCGATGTCACTATTGATGACTCATATAATATAGTAAGCCGCTCGGTGCAGGACTTCGCCAATACGGGCAATTTGCGTTATCTTGTGTCAACTTACGATGCGCGCGACGGTTATCTTAAAGATTATGAGCAAGGTTCAGGCCGAAGGGTAGTTACATTTGCCAATGTGCTGCGCGATAAGGTTTTCCCCTTGGCTCCGGCTATAGATTTTATGCTTCATAACGGCCAGGCAGCCATGCAACGGCCTGTTGAGATAGAATTTGCAGGCAATATAAAGCCTGATGCTGCCGGATCTGATGATAAGGGGCACATCTATTGGCTGCAGATACGTCCGATTATCGACCGTAAAGAACTAATTACCGATGCCATGCTTGATGCAATACCGACCGAGGATATCATACTCAGAAGTACCACAGCCATAGGCAACGGCAGTGTTGAAGACATATCTACCATAGTTTACGTAAGACCGGATATGTTTGACTCGGCACGCAACCAAGAGCTTGTTCCTGAAATTGAAAAACTGAACCGCGAATTTCTTGCCCGTGGCGAGAATTATATCCTTATCGGTCCGGGTCGCTGGGGATCGTCGGATCCGGCGCTTGGCATACCGGTGAAATGGGCCGATATTTCTGCTTCGCGTCTGATTGTTGAGGCCGGACTTGATAACTATAGGGTTGAACCGAGCCAGGGTACACACTTTTTCCATAATCTGACATCTTTCGGAGTAGGGTATTTTACCATTGATCCGAAAATTAAAGAGGCACGTTATGAAACAGCGCTGCTTGATTCTATGCCCGCCGAGTACGACGACGGCTATATCAGAGTAGTGCGTTTCGATCATCCATTGACAATTGCAATCAACGGGCGTGCAGGCGTAGGTATAGTTGCTTTGCCACGTCCCGATATTGATAATAAACCTGAATCTGAACCATGAGTATCTTTTCAATAATAAAACGTTCGTTGGGTTTCGGCCCTGACGACACGGAAGAATACGATTCATTATACGAAGACACAGCTGCCGGAGAAGAAGCTGAGGAATCACAACCCCAGGCTGATTCTGCGCCTGTTGCCACCCAAGCCTTAGAGCCTATTACTTTTGACCCTGCCATGCAGGAAAAAATATTTACAAAAGTGGTTGAAGTTGTAGATGCTTCATTGCCTGATTTCATTGGTAAGGCTGTAGATCAAGATGTACAACGTAAGATTCTGTTTGATTCACTTGACCAGGGACTTAAAGATTATCTGGCCTCTATAGGTGTGGCAGCTGAAGCTTATTGCGATGCCCAGTGGAAAGCCCGCCAAAGCTCAATGGCTGCCGAACTCGATGCCTTGAAAATCAAAGCAGGTGAAATAGAAAAACAATCGAGCGACATAAAACAGAAACAACTCAGTGCTGATCGCCAGAAGCGTGCCCTCACCGAGCGCGTGCATGATCTTGAGTCGCAGTTGGCAAAACTTGAAAGCGAACGTGAACAATACGAACTCGAAAACCGCTCGCTTGTCAACCGTATAAAGGTTGCAAATGTGCAGCAGGAAGACCTTGAAAAAGCTCAGGCTGATATACAAGCTTTGAATCTGGAGCTTAACGAGCTGCGAAAAAATCCCGACTCGGCATTTGCCAAACGCGAGAATGAGCTCACTTCTCAAATAGAAGAAATGAGCGAGGGTATCGCTTCAATGAAAGAGCAGATCAGAGTTTCGGAAGAAATACGCGAGGATTTGCGCAAACGACATGCCGAAGCTCTCGATGCCGAAAAGCGATTGCTTAATCAGGCAAATGAAGGTCTTAAAGAAAAAGAAAACGAACTTGCAGCTCTTGAAGCCCAATTTCAGGAGTTGAAAGACGAAAATATATCTAAAACAAAAGAAATAGAGGAACTCAACAGCCTGCTCAAGGACTATGACGAAGTTACAAGACGTCTTGGCGAATTTGACCAGGCAATGACTCGCCTCACCGAAAAAGTAAAAACACAAAAGAAAACTATAGGACAAAAGGATGCAGAGATCGACAGCCTTAAGTCAACTATAGCCGAGAACCAACGCAAGAGTGCCGAGCGCGAGAAATCGCTCAAATCTCAGATCAGCGCGTTAAGACCTCCAACTGTCGTCGCTGAGATGCAGGTAGACTTCGGCGCGGTGTCCGAAGAAACCGCACCGCGTATTTCGGAGGATGACCTCAGCGCCATGGAGGAGACTTTTGAAAGCGGAGAGTGGTTTACCAAGACCCCTCCGGCCGAGACTCCTTCGATGCGCCCGTCTGAGTCTGAAGCTGATTTCGGCTACAGAGCACCCCGTCGCAAGGCTCCGCAGATCAACAATCCTGATCAATTATCGCTTTTCTAACAGAATTATGAAGAATACAATAAAAGCCATAACATTATTCGCAACAATTTTATCATCCACAGGTGTATATGCCGCCAATCAGTCAGTGCGTGATATGGCCGGATATGTTTACCCTGAGAATGTGGCCTCACGTCCGGTTGGATTCACTTATTTGCCCGACGGGCAGTCGTATGCAATGTTGTCGGCCGATGGTAAAAAAGTAGTGAAATATGATATAAAATCCGGCAAGGAAATAGAAGTTCTGATTGACCTGTCAAATACACGCGAGAATACTCTCGACCGCATTGAGGGATTCACATTGAGCAGCGACGCTTCTAAAATCCTTGTATGGACCGGCGCCAATTATATATACCGCCGTTCGTTCCGAGCTTCGTATTATACCTACGAAATACGTACACGTCTGCTGCGTCCGCTATCAAGTAAATTCAAAGTTCAGCAGGCACCGATATTCTCGCCTAACGGCCGTATGGTGGCTTTTGTGGGCGAGGACAACAACATATATGTCCGCAAGCTCGATTATCAGACTGAGGTTGCCGTGACTGAAGACGGTGCTTACGGTAAGGTGATAAACGGCGTGCCCGACTGGGTTTATGAGGAAGAATTCCAGACTACCGTTTCTATGGCATGGTCTCCCGACGATTTGAACCTGTGCTTCATAAAGTATAACGAGACCGAAGTGCCTACATACGAT
>CAJUKX010000050.1:0-6671 GCA_910586975.1 uncultured Muribaculaceae bacterium
TTGTTTAATCAATTTTTTAACACTTTTTTCTTGCAAGAGTCCTAGATTTCCGGGTCGAGCACTATATTGGTTATCAATGGATATTCATCGAGAATTGTACGCACGGCGCGGATAAGCGCGGATGAGTGCAGCATGCCTATCTTGACGGCATCAACACCTATATCGTCGATACACGAGCGAATCTGTCCGGTGACAAATTCCACCGGTATGGGATGTACACCCGTCACTCCTACGGTATTTTCGTCCACCACAGCCACTATGGCACTCATGCCGTAGCAGCCCAAAGCCGAGAATGTTTTCAAATCGGCCTGTATGCCGGCGCCACCGCTGGGGTCGCTTCCGGCAATGGTAAGCGCACGGTAAAATTTCTTTTTCATATTTTCCAATTTTCAAGATTATAAGCACTGTCCCAGAACATCCATTCAAGGCGGCTGCAGGTTAAAAACACCTCATCCATACGCCTGCGCACCTCGTCGGTTGATTCGTCTGCCAGGCGGTCGCATATTTCTATGGCACGATTGGTAGAACGGTCAAAGGCGGTATCGCCATAGGTGCGTATCCATTGTGCGTAAGGATTGGTGCTGAGGTCGCGGGCCGAGTCGAGAATAGCTCGACCAACATTACGATAAATCCAAAAGCACGGCAACAAAGCGGCTGTCTCCACGGCCACGTCTTCGTAAGCCATGGATTTCTCAACCGAGGTATACAGCATGCAGGTGGGCGAGACCGGCGGCAACTCCATTCCGCCAAGAAACGACTCATGCAATGCCCGCTCTACGGCTATGCCTTCTGTGGCGAATTGCAAGAATGATTCAACCTGATCTTTGTATGGAAGCCGCTATGCCACGTGAGACAGCACCGAGGTATAGCTCTTGAGATACTGTGCGTCCTGACCGAGATAATACATAAATTTATCGCGGGGAAGTGTGCCGGCAGCCAGCTCGCATACAAAAGGATGTTTCAGTATCGACCCGTAGATATTAGCAACCTTCGTCCAGGCGTGTTCAGACCATTTCATTTGAATGCAGTTATTGCCACATAGTCGCCCTTGTCACATCCCTCTATGGGGTCTTCGGCCTGTGCGTCAGAATCAAGGGGATGAGTGGTAAGGGTTTGTGCAAATTTTAAATTTTTGAATCCTGCCGCCTGCAGCATTTCAACTTTCGAGGCCGTAGTGCGCCAACGGGCGGTCTTCACAAGTTCGATGGGATAAGGATCGGGCGGACAGCACCCCTCGAGCAAGGGATGATCCCATGTGCCCAATGTCATGGCCAGATTGTAGAGAATTCCGTAAGAGCTTTCTTTGGGAACATCTATCAGAATCACTTTGCCACCCGACGGAAGAGCCTTATATGCTTTATCGAGAACCTGTGCAAGATTGTCAATATAGCCGGGACTGCCGTTAAAAAGTATGGTATCGTATGTACCATTACCGAAGTCGGCTGACTCGGCATCGGTAACACATACCTTAAGGCCACGCTTCACGGCAATGGCGGCCATTTCGGCCGAGGGTTCCACGCCGTCGTTCACCTCAATTGAGTATTCATCTTTGAGAAGTTTTTCAAAAAGGCCACTTCCGCAGCCTACCGACAGCACTCTGCCGGCATCTTTAAGTGTCAGAGCCACAAGGCGCAACTCCGACATCAGGACATTTACATTATTCAGAAACCACGCATCGTACAGCGAGGCATATTTATCAAATCCGGTCCACATATTTCATTAGTAATTATAGATTTAGCAGATTAAACTCCATATCCAACAGATTTAAGGCAAGCAGCTTGCCATCGAGCGCCGGGCCTATTCCGCACAGTACTTTCAGCGCCTCGGCAGCCTGTATGCTGCCAAGCACTCCGGGCGTCGGCCCAATGACACCTTCGGCTGCCGCAGGGCGTGCAGCAAGTTCCTCGCGGTCGGGACACAGCATGGCATAACCGGTACCCGACCCGGGCATGAAAGTAGATACCATACCGTCGAAACCGCATATAGAGCCAAATATCCACGGTTTACTGAGTTCACGGCAGCAATCGTCGAGCAAAAAGCGTGTCGCATAGTTGTCGCAGCAGTCTACTATGAGGTCGTAGTCTGCAATGATATCTCGGGCATTGTCCTCACATATTCCGCGCGTATGCAGTAAAAATTCGGTATCGGGAGCAATGCCGCGCAGCCTGTCCATGGCAGCCCGCACCTTGGGGCGACCAACATCTGCATACGAATACAGCAACTGCCGGTGCAAATTGCTTTCGCTCACCGTATCGGCATCGGCCAAGCCTATGCGTCCTACTCCGGCTCCGGCAAGATACAGAGCCACGGGGCATCCCAGCCCTCCCATGCCAACTATCAGCACCGAGGACGCTGAGAGTCTGCGCTGCCCTTCCTCGCCTATCTGCGGGAGCATAATCTGTCTGTCAAAACGGCTCATCTCAGAGTGTGTTTGAATTTAACTCGTATTAAGCTTGAGAGTCAATTACGGGAGATTTTTTCAGCGTGAAGAAGGAACGTAGCGAGCTACGTGACTGATGAACGGTGGAAAAAGCACCGTAATTGGCCTCAAGATTAATGCGAAACAGTTTCTTTTATCTTCAATTCCACATTATAATCATTTTTTGTGTGTTAAATTCAAACACACTCTTAGATCAAACACTTTATCCCAGTCTTTCCAGACCACTTCCTGCCCGGCACGACGTATGGCATCGGCCACCTCGGCGGGAGTGCGCTCATCGCTTACGGCAAACTGTTCGAGTGCCTGCGGATATGTATGGTAGCCGCCCGGTTCGGTCTTTGACCCGGCACTCATCGAGGTAGCACCGAGCCGGCATATATTGTTGCGGAATGCAGGCAGCTCGCGCGTTGAGACTGATATGTCGACATCATGGTCGAAAATACGGAATGCGAAGGTGAGCTTGGCAAGCTCGCGGTCGGTCATAAGCACATTGGGCTGATAACCGCTGGCCGAGGCTCGCATACGGGGGAAATTAACACTGAAGCGTGTTTTCCAATATTTCTTGCGCAGATATAGCAAATGCCTGGCCATCATGGTAACATCGGTTTTCCAGTCTTCGAGCCCTATGAGCACGCCCATGCCAATTTTATGCACACCGGCAAGTCCCATGCGGTCGAAGCCGTTGACCCTCCACTCAAAGTTGGCCTTCTGACCGGCCGGATGATATACATTATACCGTTTGCGGTTATATGTTTCCTGAAAGCATACCACTCCGTTGAGGCCATCCTCTACCAGTCGTGCATACTCTTCAGCCGACATTGGCATTACCTCTATTGAAAGATTGCTGAAATAAGGACGGCATACCTTCAGCGCCTGTGACAGATACTCGACACCGGCCACACGTGGATTCTCGCCGGTGACTATCAGCAGGTTCTCAAACGGGCCAAGCTCCTTTATGGCCTTGCACTCGTCCTCTATCTGAGCGGGGGTGAGTATCACGCGCTTGAATTTGTTATGGCAGTTAAAACCGCAGTACACACATGAATTTGTACACGAATTGGTGATGTACATGGGTATGTACATCGATATTGTCTTACCGAAACGTTCGCGTGTCAGAGCCATGCTGCGCGCGGCCATCTGTTCGAGAAACGGATCGGCTGCCGGCGAAATCAGTGCCATGAAACCCTCTATTCCGGGATTGGGAGAATTAAGCGCCCTCAGCACATCGGCCGCGGTCTTGGAGTTGATGCGCTCGGTGGTGGCGTCCCAGTCGTATTTTAATAACTCTTCGGAGAACATGGCATCAGAGATCTAAGAAAGATGTCAGAGGACTGCTTGCCACAGCCGACTGCGACTGTACACCAAGTCCGGCCAAATATGCTTCGCGACCGGCCTCGGTGGCTTTGGCAAAAGCACGGGCCATGGCTACGGGGTCGCCGGCCACTGCGATTGCAGTATTTACAAGAACAGCATCGGCACCCATCTCCATGGCTTCGGCGGCATGCGAGGGCGCGCCCAGACCGGCATCCACCACCACAGGCACACGGCTTTCGGCGATTATTATTTCGATAAGGTCGTGTGTTACGAGTCCCTTATTGGTGCCTATGGGAGCTGCAAGGGGCATAACAGCAGCCGTACCGGCTTCCTCGAGTCGTTTGCATAGTACGGGGTCGGCCTGTATATATGGCAGCACCTTGAATCCCAGGCGTGCCAGCTCTTCGGTAGCCTTTAGTGTTTCAATGGGGTCGGGAAACAGATACTTGGGATCGGGGTGAATCTCAAGCTTGATAAAGTCGGTGCCGAAGGCTTCGCGGGCGAGTTCGGCCGCAAGCACAGCCTCGCGGGCATCGCGCACTCCCGACGTATTGGGCAGCAGATTTATTCCGTGACCCGATACATGACTGAGCATGTCGTCGTGAGGATTTTCCATGTCAATTCGTTTCATCGCCAAAGTCACCATCTGTGTGCCCGAAGCTATTATGGCATCATGCATCAGCTTGTTGGAACTGAACTTGCCGGTGCCTACAAACAGGCGGGATGTGAACTCCTTGCCGCCTATGATCAATTTATCATCCATATTTTGATATTTTAAAGAAATTTCCTGGTTTCCGCAATAGGGTCAGCCGCATTAAGTATAGCACCCGAAATGGCCACGCCGCTCACTCCCGTGGCCATGATCTGAGCCATGTCGTCGGCCAATATGCCGCCTATGGCTATTATTGGGATGTTGATACCCTCAAGGCGGCATTTTTGCATGATGTCAGCATAGCCTTCAAGCCCCAATACAGGCGAGAGCTTTGCCTTGGTGGTGGTGAAGCGGAAGGGACCGAGTCCTATGTAATCGGCTCCGGCAGCTACCGCCATCCTGATATCGTCGAACGAATTGGCTGTGGCACCTATTATCTTGTCGGGGCCGAGCAATGCGCGCGCCTCATGCACAGGCATATCGTTCTTGCCCAGATGTACACCGTCGGCACCAAGGGCTTCAACCATCTCGACACGGTCGTCAAGAATAAACGTTGCTCCATAACTGCGGCACAAGCGCCCTATGGCACGACCCTGTTCCATGATCTGTGGTGCCGAGGCTTCTTTCATACGCAGCTGTACCCAGCGGCATCCACCTTGGAGTACTTTTTCTACACCGGCTGCTTCGTCGGCAAATCTATTGTTTCTGTGTGTGATGAATTGCAGCATATATACGTTTTTTAATTGTTTCAGGACTAAGGTCGGCCCACAGATATCCCAGCATGGCCGCTCCGCCAAATCCCAGTTCTATCAATCGGGGTATGTATTCGGGCACGACTCCTCCAAGGGCTATCACACTTGAGTTGATAATACAGCAGCGCGATGCCTCGCATAGAGCTTCGGCTGTGAATGTCGATGAGTAGCCCGACTTGGATATACTGTCGAATATGGGACTCAGGAATGAATACTCGGCTCGAGGATATGCAGAAAGTTCTTCAAACGAATGGCACGAACGGCTGAAAGGCGTTTGCAACCCTACCGGCGGCTGAGGATTGCATGCATTGAGATGAATCTTGAGGTAGGGAAAGCGTTCAACAAGCTGATGATGGCTGTGGATAGACAGGCGCGGATGCAGGCGCGATGGTATCTTCGAAATGATGTCCTCCATCTGCGATGCCGAGGCAAATGGCTTGCGCAGGTGTATGCGGTCTAAGCCACACTCAAGAGCATGACATATCAGCCCGGCTTCATTTTCTATGAGGTCGGGCAAGGTAATACCAATTATTTTGAAAGAATCAGCCACCGCAAACAGCCTGCAACACTATGATAGAATTGCCGTCGACTACCGTGGTATCACACCAAGCGGCTTTGCGCACGACTTTATTATCAATGGCTACAGCGATGCCGACAAGGGGCATCCCGCAGGCTTCGAGCACTTCGATGAGCGGCTTTGAGTCGCCCTCGAAGCTATGGGCTTTGTTGTTTACTTTTATTTCCATAATTTCTCCTTACGGCGGTACTAACCGCATCAAGTTCATAGGGTTTGATCTCAGCCCGGTCAATCGGGCACCCCTTGTATGGCCGCAAAGTTAAACATTAAAATTGAAAATGCAAAAAAATTTTTAATGGCTCTTTTTAAGAAGTTCGATGCAGATGCGTTAAAAAGCTCAACGTGTACTGTTAAGCTGTGTCAAAATTCAATAATAGCTTGGAATTTTGCAACTTTTTACTCCCGCAAACGTATTATTCATACAACAAGCAACCAAGCAACAGCATAAAGAAGTACAATTTGAATTAGTTTTTTCATAGGATTAGATTTTTAAGGTTTTTACGGACTGAGGCAATCGTGAGACTGCCTCTTTCTTTTTGTTTACATCCCCGAAAAAAGTCGTAAATTTGCAGGATTATATAAAACGAAAAAGCCGGGTTTCACAACTCGACTTTTCCTGTAAACCTTTATCTTAATCTAATACTATAAAAAACACACATGCAAATTTACTACCATTTGAGAGTAATTGCAAGTGTTTTTGTTCCATTTTAAATTTTGTTAAGTAAAAATTTAGCTAATCCTCAGCCTTTTTACACTTTTTAACAATCAGCTTAAAACGCTGACTACTAAGCAGTTGATTCGTGTTAGAATTTTTATATTTTTGCTTTACAAATGCTATTATTAACGCTTATAAACATGATAATATCTATAATTCAGACTATTTTAACAGCAAATTCCAATACAAAATGCCAAATTTATGTTTTATTCTCATAATGG
>CAJUKX010000050.1:6681-12295 GCA_910586975.1 uncultured Muribaculaceae bacterium
ATGGCAATTATCTAATACCTGCCATTTATTTTATTGATTTTCAAGTAGAATTTTAACTTAAGAGCATATTCAAAAGATTTTTGTAAATTTGCGAATAATTATATAGAATATATGATACTCAGCAAAGACAAGAGCATACTCACCAACACATGGTTTCTGACGGCCGGCGAAACCGACGCCCGTTCTCTGATGCCGATAACACTGATGGCCGCTCGAGCCATTGAGACCGCCACCGAACATGCCAACGCACTGGGCATTGGATACACAGAACTGGCCGAGCATCGTCTCGGGTGGGTTCTTGCACGCCTGAGTATCGAAGTGCTCAGATATCCCGGCATCAACGAAACGTATTCGATGAGCACGTGGATTGAAGGTTATAACCGGTTTTTCAGCGACCGTTGCTATGAAATGACCGATGCCTCGGGGAATACCATAGCCAACATACGCTCGATGTGGGTGGCCATAGATATGAAAACCCGCACGATGGCAGATTTGGCCGAGCTTGAGCGCGAACGTTTCCCCATATCGGAGCGACGCAGCCCCGTGAGCAAGGAACGTGCCCCTCTCATTGCAAAGGGTGCCGAGGTTTCGACCCGCGACTACACTTTTAAGTATTGCGACATCGACTTCAATCGACACGTCAACACCATTCGCTATCTCGAGCTGGTGCTGAACACCTACAGCCTTGACTTTTTCGACAAAAACGACATCAGGCGTCTTGATGTGTCATTTGAGCATGAATGTCATTTCGGCGACACAGTGACACTGAAAACCGGCGCAGCAGCCATGCCCGCCAATGCCATGGTGACAGAAATTCACACCCATCAGCCGCAGCAACGCGCCGTGAGTGTGAAACTTACATTCAGCAAAAGAGCTCAGCAGGCCGCTACCGAATGAAAGTTTATATTGTTGGCCGAGGCATAATCGGTGAGCAGCCGGCGGGTAAGCTCCATTATCTCGCTGTCGCTATGTTCGCCCTGTCCGTATATATTAATTGTCATGAGCAGACGGGTGGTATTTTCTGACAGCTTGGTGCGGTCGTTGTCGGATGTTGGAGTACCAACACCGCCCACCTCGTCGCGGAATACCGGCAAACATGCAATGTTGAGCTGTCCGCGTCCTATGGCCTCGTATGGCTCACCCTCGCGCCCCACTCCGAGTGTCAACTTACCGCCCACAATAGCATCGCGGTCAAATGCCCCTATCGAATGGCCGGTGATGAGCGAGAGCAGATTGGTAAGGTCTATGATGGTGAGGGTGCGGTAAAGCTCAAGCCCCTTGACACATCGCCGGGTAAGTGCTTCAGCCGAAGGGCGGTAGCGGTTGGGTTCCTTGCCCAATGCTTTGTATGCAGCACGCGTGGCGGCAATGGCCGGACGTTTGTTCACCATCTCCATGGGCATGCCGCCAAGGCGCTTTTCCTCCAGTTGAATCTCGCTCCACAGGGCATCGCCGGTAGGAGGGTTTGCCACATTGGCTTCCACCACTATCACATGCAGCGAGGGGGCGGCAGCCGCAACCTCCTGCGAAATTTCCACTTTTATATCCATTATTCCTATTTTATGATTTTTCTGACAAAATTAAGACCTTATTTAGATTTAACATACCCATTTAACTTATTTTAAGCCGTGCTGAATGTTTAAATATTAAAATTTGGCTTAACTTTGCATCGGAACGAATAAAATGATTTTTGCGGGAGCTCGGTCACAGCTGTGATAGAGTTTCTTCATTTTTTATTTGTCGTTTCAGTAACCAACCTAAGAAAAACAATTAATTCCTATAATTATGGCAATCACTTACATGACCCAAGAGGGTTATAAAAAGAAAATGGAAGAAATCGCTTACCTCGAAAGTGTTAAGCGTCCCGAAATATCACGCGCCATCGCCGAAGCCCGCGACAAAGGCGACCTCTCTGAAAATGCCGAATACGATGCCGCCAAGGAGGCTCAGGGCATGCTCGAAATGAAAATCGCCCAGCTCAAGGACCTCGTGGCCAACGCCCGCATACTCGACGAATCCAAGCTCAACTGCGAGGAAGTGCAGATTCTTAACCGCGTGAAGATGAAAAACGTGGCCAACGGCGCCGAAATGGAATATACCATCGTGGCCGACTCTGAAGCCAACCTCCGCGAAAAGAAAATCGCTTCGTCAACTCCCATCGCCCAAGGTCTTCTCGGCCACAAGATAGGCGATGTTGTCGAAATCCGTGTTCCCTCGGGGCTGATGAAGTTTGAAATCATTGAAATCTCTTTCTAACCATGGCTTCTATATTTTCGCGCATCGTTGCCGGCGAAATCCCTTCATATAAGGTAGCCGAGGATGCCGCTCACTACGCATTCCTCGACATCAACCCCGTGGCCGAAGGTCACGTATTGGTTATACCCAAGCGCGAGGTAGACTATATCTTCGACCTCGACGACAGCGAGCTCGCCGATCTTCACGTATTTGCAAAGCGTGTGGCCAAGGCCATCAAAGAAGCCATCCCCTGCCGCAAGGTAGGCATGGCGGTGTTGGGCCTTGAAGTGCCTCACGCTCATATACATCTGGTACCCCTGCGCTCTGAGGGCGATATGAACTTCGCCAACAAGCTCAGCCTCCCGACCGACCGCATGAGCGAAATCGCCAAGTCCATTTCTGACAAATTCGATAAAGAATGAAAAAATCATTTATCACAGCAGCCATCGCCGTTTCGGCTCTGTTCATCACCTCGTGCGACAAACAGTCGGGATGGTCGATTTCGGGCGAAATAGCCGGTGCCGACGACCGTACCCTCGTCATTGAAGGATTCAACAACGGTATGTGGTATGTAGTAGACTCAGTGAAGACCTCAAACGGCGAATTCAAATACAACGCCTCTGCTCCGGCCGATTATCCCGAGGTTATGCGCCTGGGTATGGACGGACAGTATGTTTACTTCCCCGTTGACTCGGTAGACCACGTGAACCTCATTGCCGACGCTGCCGACTTCACCAACAGCTATCGTCTCGACGGCACCTTGCAAGCCCGCAATATCCGCTCTATCGACAGCCTGCTCAATGCCTCGGTAGGCAGCCGCGGTGTGCTCACCACCATTGCCGATACCGACCTGAAGCATCAGCTGTTCAACAAAGCATTCGACGATCCTTCGGTAATATCAGTTTATTATCTGATAAACAAGACTCTTGGCGACCAACCGCTGTACGACATCACCAACCCCGCCGATGTACGCCTTTATGGCGCGGTGGCTCAGCGATTTGCCAACGAGCGTCCCACCGATCCCCGCACCAAGTATCTCGCCGATATATACAAACGTGCCCGCATGGCCAACGGCGAGGTAAAGCCCCGCGAATTCGTGGCCAACGAAATCTCTATCATCGACATCGAACGTGCCGATGTACGCGGCCAGAAACATTCGCTGGCCGAAATGGCTTCAAAGGGCGACGTGGTCATCCTCAGCTTCACAGCCTACAACATGGAAGCTTCACCGGCCTACAACGTTGTGCTCAACTCAATTTACGAGAAGTATCGCAACCAAGGCCTGCAGATTTATCAGATTGCATTTGACGGCGACGAAACCTCATGGAAGCAGACTGCAAGAAATCTGCCCTGGACCGCCGTGTGGAACTCCACCACCGACAGCAACGCCCCGCTGGTAGAATACAACGTAGGCGCACTGCCCATGACATTCATCATCGACCGCCAAGGCTCTATCGCCGCTCGCGTGGCTGACCCCACACAACTCGAAGCTGAAGTTAAAAAATATCTTTAAGTGATACTTATATATTATCTTATTGCAGCCATTCTGCTGTTTGGAATGGCAAAACTACTCCACGAAAGTTTCAACAAAGGACTTTCGCTCAGCAGTCGCCATCAGCAAGGCTCGCGTTTCGCAGTCGCCTCACTGATGGCGACTGTGCCATTGGCTCTTACCTGCATGCCTCCCTGCGGCAGCCGTCTGATTGCCGTAGCGGTGAGTGTGGTGGCATGGATGCTCACCTACCCTGTTCTGTTCCATATCAGCAGCCGCAAGTCGTCGCCCGACTACGACAACTATATGGATACGGCAACCGGATATTACTTCTTCGGAGCCATGAGCGCCTTGACCATAGCCGGATATGCCACAGGTTCTGTCGGATACATCGCATCGGGTATACTGCTGTCGCTGGTCGAATTCGGCTTGCTCGCGCTATGCTTTGCCCAGATAGTGTACTTCGCCATGTACAAGAAGTGTATCGACAACAACGGCATGATACTCGTGGAGCAGACCCACGTCAACGAGGTTATAGAATTTTCGCGCTCATACCCTCCGGCGGCAAGCATCGCCACCATAATCGCTGTTATGGGGCTGTGCGCGGCATGCTTCGCGGCCAACTTCATGCCCACGCATCCGCAATCGGCCATAGTACCGCTATGGATGGCAGCCATAGAGATTGTGATAGCCGTGGCCCTGAGCATATTTATATTCCGGGGCAAACGCTGCCCCTTCAGACGTTGCGGAATCGTGAAACTCTTCCTTGACGTGCGCGAGTTCTCTCACTCCAATACCGACTACAAGGAGTATCAGGCCCGTCGACTGAGCACACTCTCAGTCACCCCTCAGGGTAAGCCTTGGAGCAAGCCCTCAACCATTGTGATGGTGATAGGCGAGAGCGCCACACGCGACTTCTGCAGCGCGTTCACGCCCATGAAGGAGGACACTACCCCCTGGATACGCCAAATGGCCGAAGCAGACCCCGCACACTTCATGCTGTTTCCCAACGCATACTCATGCGCGCTCTACACCGTGGCTACACTCGAAAAGGCATTGACCGAGTTCAACCAATATAACGGTAAAAACTTCAACGAAGCCTGCACCGTAGTCGACATTGCCCACGCTCTGGGCTACCGCGTGCATTGGTACAGCAATCAGGGGCATCTGGGCGCATTCGACACCCGGGTGACACTCGTGGCCGAGACATCCGACGTGGCTAAATGGACCAAGCAGGAGCTCAACCGCGTGCAATACGACATGACCCTGCTCGACTTCATCGACGAACTGAATCCCGAGGTAAACAATCTGCTTGTATTCCACCTCAAGGGAAGCCATTTCAACTTCCTCAACCGCTACCCGCAGGAATACACCGTGTGGGGCAAACCCGGTGTGCAGGACAACGTACCCAACTACATGAATTCGCTGCGATACACCGACACCGTGCTACATGCCATATTCGACCGCTGCCGCGAGAAGCTCAACATGCAGGCCATGCTCTACTTCTCAGATCACGGCCAGATACCATCGCAGCGACGCACCCCCGGATTCGACGGCTTCAATAACGTAAGGATTCCCATGTTCCTGTGGGTAAGCGACGAATACATCTCCAAGCATCCCGTGCCATACAAAGCCTTGCAGGCAAATCACAACCGCTACTTCACCAACGACCTGGCATACAACCTAATGTGCGGACTCATGGATGTAAAATCCAACTGCTACGACGAATCAGACTCCATAGCATCCGAGAAATACCGCCACACGGTAGAGACCTTGCTCACCGACGACGGCCGCATGCCACTCACCGACGACCCCACCACTCACACGAAATAAAAAAGGGGCTGTCTAACAAGTTTAGGCAGCCTCTCTTTTGTGTGGTTCATCAAC
>CAJUKX010000051.1 GCA_910586975.1 uncultured Muribaculaceae bacterium
CGCCTCTCAGCACTCGCACCTGAAACGAGCGCGTCTACCATTCCGCCACCTGGGCTTTTGCTCTTTTGGAGCGGTTGTTGTGGTTTTGTGAGTACAAAGTTACTACTTTTTTGTGAAATACAAACGTTTTAATGAAAAAAATTATTATTTTTGCATTTAAATTTGTTTATCCGGTGGGTGAAAGTGTGTTTTTGCCCGGTTTTTTCGGATTTTTTTTGAGTACTGACTTTATTTTTTACTGATATGAGTATTGTTCAACCTGATAAGAAAATTGCGATTTGCAGCGATCATGCCGGTTTTGAGCTTAAGGGTGTAATTGAATCCTGGCTTGCCGAGCGTGGGCTTGCGTTCGAGGATTTCGGCACTCATTCGTCGGAGTCGTGTGATTATCCTGATTTTGCTCATCCGGCGGCTGTGGCTGTGGAGAGCGGCCGTTGCTATCCGGGTATTGCCATGTGTGGCTCGGGCAATGGCATTGGCATCACTCTCAACAAGCATCAGGGCATTCGCGCGGCTCTGTGCTGGAATGTGGAGCTTGCTTCGCTTGCGCGTCGTCATAATAATGCTAATGTGCTGGTGTTGCCGGCGCGGTTTATTTCGGCCGAACTTGCCCTTGAGATTGTTGAGACTTTCCTCAACACTGATTTCGAGGGTGGACGTCATGAGCGTCGTGTGGCCAAGATTCCGGTTGACGGTATCTGCTAATCTATTATTTATATAATTATGAAATTAAAGAGTTTAACATCCAATATCTTCGGGCTTCTGGGTGCCGGAGTGTTGATGTCGGCAGTTGTGTCGTGCTCGGGCAGCGATAAGTCGCAGGCTCTGGAGAGTGCGGCTGCTTTGGCCGACAGTATTGTGAGTGCCGATGGCAATGCCAATGTGGAGGTGAGTGAGAATGGCGTGGGAATGGATGCTTCGTTCCGCATTTCGGATCCTCAGATTCAGGTGCAGGCTATCGGTCAGGAGTTGTTTGATGCATACGCGTCGCAACAGCTCAAGCTGGTGTCGCCCGATGATATAAACACCATCAGTCATGCTTTGCGTGGCACAAAGGGGGATATCACCGTGCAGTTGCTCTCTCGCGATCAGAAGCCTCAGGTTTTCACCCTCTCGCCGCAGCGCTTTGTAGAGTTGCAGAAGGCTCGTCTGTCGCAGCTTGATCCCGGCAAAGCCAAGGAGCAGGCTGTGAAGGTGGCCGAGGGCATGTGTCCCAATCCCAAGGCTCACGAGGGTGCGGTGCGTGTTGATGTAGCGTTGGTAAAGGGCTTTATTGAATATAATATTGTGTGGCCGTCGCAGAAGGATCTGGCCAATAAGGAGCAGAGTGTGCTCACATTGTTGTATTTCAACGATCTCAAGAAGAGCCTTAAGGACCTTGGCGATCTTGAGCAGCCGGTGATTGATCTTCTTACCAACCTTGGTATCGACGGTGTGCGTGTGCAGTACTCGGCCGAGGATGGCGAAAAGGTCATCAAGCAGGCTTTCCCCTGGCGCGAACTTCAAAAACCTATCGAAAAATATAAAATTTAAGATATATGAATCTTGTAGACCGCTTCTTACAATACGTTAAGTTTGACACTCAGAGTGACGAACTTACCAATCTCACGCCCTCTACTCCGGGGCAGATGATTTTTGCACGTCATCTTAAGGAAGAGCTTCAGTCGCTTGGCCTTGAGGATATCTCGCTTGATGAGAACGGCTATCTTATGGCCACTCTGCCGGGCAATATCACCGACCGCAAGGTGCCCACTGTAGGCTTTATCGCTCACCTTGATACATCGCCCGATATGTCGGGACGCCATGTGTCGCCGCGTATCGTGGAGAATTATGATGGCAAGGATATCGAGCTCAACCAGGCTACCGGAATCACCCTTTCGCCGGCTGACTTCCCCGAATTGCTCAACTATGTGGGTCAGGATCTGATTGTTACCGACGGCAATACCCTGCTTGGTGCCGACGACAAGGCCGGTGTGGCCGAAATAATCTCGGCGGTGGATTATCTGATTCAGCATCCCGAAATCAAGCACGGTCCGGTGCGTATAGCCTTTAATCCTGATGAGGAGATAGGCCGGGGCGCTCATAAGTTTGATGTGGCCCGCTTCGGTGCCGACTTTGGCTATACTATGGATGGTGGCGAGATCGGCGAACTCGAATATGAGAACTTCAATGCCGCCGTAGCGCGTGTTACATTCAAGGGCCGCAATGTTCACCCCGGATATGCCAAGCACAAGATGGTGAACTCAATGCGCATTGCCAATCAGTTTGTGATCATGCTGCCCCGTTGGGAGACTCCCGAACACACCGAGGGCTACGAAGGCTTCTATCATCTGGTAGGAATGGAAGGCTCGGTTGAGAATACCGTTCTCACATATATAATACGCGACCACGACCGCGACCGTTTCGAACGCCGCAAGAAGGAACTTGAACACCTCACCCGCAAGATCAACAACGAATTCCCCGGTTGCTGCTCAATTGAGATCAACGACCAGTACTACAATATGCGCGAGAAGATTGAGCCGGTGATGTATATCATCGACATCGCCCGCGAGGCCATGTTGGCTGTGGGTGTAACTCCCAAGGTTCAGCCCATACGTGGCGGCACCGACGGCGCACAGTTGTCGTTCAAGGGTCTGCCCTGTCCCAATATCTTTGCCGGAGGGCTCAACTTCCACGGCCGCTACGAGTTCGTTCCCATCCCCTCGATGGAAAAGGCCATGCAGGTGATTGTAGAAATCGCCAAGCAGGTAGGTTCATACAACTTTTAGTAGATGGACAAGACCCTTGTAGTAGTTACGGGGCCCACGGCGTCAGGCAAGACTTCATTGGCCATCGATCTGGCCATTGAGCTTGGATGTGACGTAATATCAGCCGATTCGCGGCAGATATATAAAGGAATACCGATTGGCACAGCCGCGCCCACTCGCGAAGAGTTGGCGCGGGTGCGCCATCATTTTATAGCTGCCTTGCCGCTCGATGCCTACTACAGTGCGGCGTGCTATGAGCGCGATGCCCTTGATGAGGTAGGCCGGCAGTTTTCGCACGGCGACTATGCTGTGGTGTGCGGCGGTTCAATGATGTATATTGATGCGCTAACCGATGGCATTGATGAGTTGCCCACCATTTCAGAACAGGTAAGGACTAAGGTAAAAGACCTTTACAACCAACATGGCATTGACGGCCTGAATGCCTATCTCGAAATATTAGATCCCGAGTATTACGCACAAGTCGACAAGGCCAATTACAAGCGCGTGGCCCATGCCATAGAAATATCGCTTGAGGCCGGAGTTCCCTACAGCACCCTCCGGGCCGGCCGTCGCTCACAGCGTCCGTTCCGTATTATCAAGGTAGCTATTGACCTCGAACGCGAGCGTCTGTTTGACCGCATTAACCGCCGTGTCGACCTCATGATGGAGCAGGGACTGGAGCAGGAAGCCCGCGATATGCTGCCGCTGCGCCACCTAAATGCCCTAAACACCGTGGGCTATAAGGAAATGTTTGCTTATTTCGACGGAGAGATGACGCGCGACACAGCCATAGCACGCATCGCAAAGAATACCCGCGTTTATGCCAAGAAGCAGCTCACATGGCTTGCCCGGCCATCGGTACGCCCGACAACATTCGTTAAACCGGAGACAGCTTTAAGCGAAATTCTGACTCTTTTATAAAAAAATATGCTGAAAAACATATTTTTCTGACATATTTTCTGAACCATTCAATAGAAACAGGTGTTATAATTACAATCCGGATGAAAAAAAGAAAGCCGGTAATTGTTTAAGATCTAAAATTCTGAACTATGGCACTATCTATGAAAAAATTCAGGAAAGAATTTAAAGACTTCTTTTATACAGTTGGTATGAGCGACAGCTTCCGTCCTACCGGTGATTGCTCAATTCACGAACACTTCAAGAAATAACATCTTGTATATCATAGATATATAAGTAAATCTTTACAAATAAAACAGGGCCGCGGCTTCACGATGAAGTTGCGGCCCTTGATATTTTCACCCGGCAGCCGTTTTATTCGCCGTAATGATGCTTGTTGATCAGCCGAGCGAAGTGGCGGCAGATGCTTTCGTGGCGACGCATCATGTATATGAGCAGTCCGTTGAGCACTACCAGCTCAAAGGCAAAGTAAATCCACGGCTCACCTACAAACAGCGATACAAACAGGGCGATAGTGCGCCAGTTGAACGACAGTATATTGGTGTATTTCATCAAGGGCAGGCTTGCCTTGCGGAAGTCGGCCACAAACTGCGGGTTCATGTTGCCGTCGGGCCACTGGCGGGCAATCTCGCGGCGAAGGCGCTGGAACGATGGGGTCCACGCCTCCTGATTTATGGTATATTTGGTGTAGAAAAACTGCACGAGCTTGCGCCAGAAGTTTTTCTTCCACGACAGCGACTCATAGAAAGCCTTTTGTTCCGAAGCCTGGTCGAGCTCCGACTTGCCGTTGACAAACAACAGATGGAACTGGCGGTAATAGTCGGCCATGGCAGCCTGTTTGCCGTGGCATATTCCGGCAGTCACTGCTATTACCCATATAAGCCAGGGCTGCTGTGCGAAGAAAGGCGAGAAATGATTCTCTCTCAGGCAGATAGCAATGTAAATTGTGGCAAACCATATATCGCCGCTCAGGCCATCGAGTATTCTGCCCAGAGGCGAGTACTGCTTGGTCATGCGGGCCAGCTGGCCGTCGCACGAGTCGTATGTGTTGGCCCAGATCAGCAGAAACATACTTATGCAGTTAATCCACAGGGTATTATAGTAGAACAGAATTCCGGCGCCGATACCAAGGAAAATAGACGCAATGGTCACGGCATTGGGCGTAACACCGAGCTTGCGAAACAGCACAGCCCATGCAAAGCCCATCGGCCTGTAGAATGCAAGGTCAATGTGCTCTTCGGTGTCCATCGACTTTAAAGATTGGCTGTATTGTTGTTTCAGGTCAGAAATCATTGGTATTAAACTGATTAACAGGTTATATAAGAAGCATATCGCTCGACAAAGCGTTCGAAAGGCCTGATGCGCATCAGGCCGTATTCAAAGATAAGGTAGCCGGCTATCGTAACAGATATTCCGCCGATAACGTCGAGTATATAGTGATGAGATGTGTACACGGCTGTAAACCATATACCAAGGCATATCACCGCCCATGCTATGCGCATGCCCAGCGGGCAGCGTGCGCGCAGCGAGTAGATGAATGCTATGAGCATATAGGCCGAGTGGAGCGAGGGCATGGCCGCAAATACATTGGCATTGCGAGCATACAGGGCGTTGAAAATACCCAGTCCTGTCATTTCGTCAAAACGACCCAGACCGGCTACCTCGCCCGGTGTGCCTTGTATGAAGTCGAAGCCGTGCGAGGCCACATACCATGGCGGGGCGGCCGGATGCACGTAATAAAGGGCAAAACCCAGCAGGTTCACAAAAAGGAAGACCATTGCGAAGTGCAGATACTCGGTGCGCTGGCCCTTGAAGTAGAGCCACAGGCCGAACATTATGGGCACCGGCACCCAGCACAGATAGAAAAATCCGGCCAGAAAGTCCATCCACGGAGCATTGTGCAGGGCGAAGAATTCGTTGGGAGTGAGTATGTTGGCTTCGGCCACCGTTATTCCGAACAGCGATTTCTCAGATTCGTACAGAGCCTGTATATCCACCGGATTCACCTCATAATTAGGCAGGATATTCATCCAGTCATAGCTTATGCCGAACAGAGCAAACGGAATCAGAGCCACTATCAGGCGGCGTGTGGCCGGGGTGACAATAAACAGCGCGGCAATCAAAACGGCCATTACCGGATGCTCGGGTCTGAAGCCCACGCACAGGGCTGTGACCGTGAGCCATGCCGCAAGGCACAGTATCAGTATGGCAATCTCGCGTTTGTCGGGCAACTTGCAGGTCTTCATCCCAGTTCTTTCTTGCAGTGGATAAGGCGGGCAAATGCAGTGATATTGGCAAAAACGGCTATTATGGCCATTGCAACAATCAATATTATCATGGCGCCCGCATCCGGATTGAACATGCCGGTGATACCGGTGGCCAAAGCACCCACCGAAGTTACCACCACGCGCTCGGGGCGCTGCATGAAGCCCACTTTGCATTCTATGTCGAGGCCTTCGGCGCGTGCGCGCACATAGCTCACCATTACCGAGCCAATCATGGCAAGGAAGGTGATAAGGGCACCGACGCCCTGACCTACGGTAATCAGATAGTAGGCTATCGCACCCAGGGTGAACAGCTCGCAGTAGCGGTCGAGAACCGAGTCGTACAAGGCTCCGAAGCGCGACGACATATTGCCCAGGCGGGCTACCTGTCCGTCAAGCATGTCAAACAGCGAGAATGCGATGATGAGCGCGCCGGCCACAGTTACCAGCTTATATTGATAGTCTGTGCCGGGAGTTGCCTTCATGGCTGCCGCTACAAACACCGCTGCCGCCGCTATATTTCCCAAAAGACCTATGGTTGTGACTACATTGGGGGTTACGCCTATCTTGATCAACAGGCGCACAAAGGGGTTGATTATGCAGTAGATGCCCTGCTGGAGTGCATCGCGGAAACGTTTGAATGTTGACTTGTTTTCCATTTATATGATAAATTCTTTTATTGTCGGTTTTTGTGGCCGCCGAAAAAATCAATGAAGCCTATGGCGTAGCGGTCAAACTGCGATGGGCGGTATACGAAGTTGCGCTGTAGCACGAAGTTCCATGCCAGCGACACTATAAGCGAAACAATGAGAGTTGTAGCTGCAAACAGCCCGTCGGGAGTGAATTTGCTCTGCAGCCAATCCCACTTTGACAGAGCCAGCTGCAGGAATGTGGTGCCGTACATATTGAGAAGCAGGCTGCCCACCCACACCAGGAAGTATTTCACTATCACCGCCTTTACATTTTGGCCCGAGGCGTGGAAGGTGAAGCGGTAGTTGATACAGCAGTTGACTACGCCGCCTATTATGGCGCCGATCGCCACTGACAGGTTCGAACGGTAGAAGGGTTCGAGAGAGGCAAGTATAAACGAGAAAAAGATGAAACGGGTGCCCATATCGATCCACGACGCTATCTGCGACGACATCGACGAGCGCAGGAACGTGAACAGTCCTCCGCCGTTTATCACTTTGTCTTTTATTTCCTTAAATGAGGCCATTACGCTATTTTACGCGGTTTTTTATCTGGTTCATTATCATGCGTGCTATCACCGGAGCGGCATCTGTGCGGCACGGTGCAAACGAGGGCCAGTCGTCAAAGTCGATTACTGTGATTTTGCCCCCTTCGCCTATGATGCAGTCGCCGCCGTATATCTGCACGTCGAGCAGGTCGGCGCAGCGGCTGCATATTTTCTTGAGCGCTTCCACATCAAACTCGGGGTTGACGGCTGCCTCGCGGTCGGCGCCTATGCGGGCCGACCCTAAGTGCAGGGGATAAAACCAATAGAAAAACGGGGTGCCGGCTACGCCGTAGAATTTTAGCAGGTTGCCTTCGAGATGGCGGTTGATCACGGCCTTTTTGATGCCTCGCATGAAAAATTCCTGCAACAGTTCCTGGGCTTCCTGCGGGTGACGGGCAAAGCTTATGTCCTCGCGGTGTTTGGTGTGTCCGTCGCCGCGTTTCACCCAGCAGCCCGTGTAGCCGGCTCTTTTCAGGTGGGTTTTCACTACCTCGTCGGTATCGGCTATGATGCTTTCGGGGTAGGGGATTCCCGAGCCCAACAGTATGCGGGCCATACGCTCGCGGGTGCAGTTTTCTATTCCATAGCCCGAGTTGATTACCAGGGCGCCGGCGTCTTCCAGCTCCTGCAGCCGCTGCATCGACCGGCGTTCGCGGCACATGTTTATGATGATGTCTTCCTTTACTCCGCGGGTGTCAAATTCATCCTCGGAGTATACGTTTACCTCGCAACCGCGCTTGCGCAGCTGTTCGGCTACAAGGTTGAAAATGGCAGCATCATTGCCGATGTGGTTCGGTGAGAACACTCCGGCCCGCATTATTCCTGCTATCTTAATATCGGCCATAATGAATGGTTTATGAATTACGCCCGCGCGGGCGTAAAGAGCAGGCAAAGTTAATATTTTTTTTTAAGGCATACAAATTTTGCTTCATACCTTTGGCCAAATCAGCGCTTATATGATTATTTTTGGGCCTTTTGCCTTTTATTTCTGTTTTTTGTGCTTTATAATAGCCATTTTGATTTTTAAAACGTTATCTTTGTAGTTTGAATATACATAGAACACAATTATATATGACAAGTTTTGAAGAATTGGGAGTTCGCGATGATCTCCTTAAGGGCATTTACGAAATGGGTTTTGAAAACCCTATGCCCGTGCAGGAAAAGGTTATTCCTACGCTGCTCAACGGAGATCATGATCTCGTGGCTCTCGCCCAGACCGGTACCGGCAAGACTGCCGCCTTCGGTCTCCCTGTAATACAACGTATCGACACATCACGCCGCGTGCCGCAGGCGCTCATCCTGGCGCCTACCCGCGAGCTGTGTCTTCAGATAGCCGGCGACCTTGCCGACTTTTCCAAATACACCCCCGACCTCACTGTGCTTCCGGTTTACGGCGGCTCGAGCATCGAGAGCCAGATTCGCGCTCTAAAAAACGGTGTTGAGATTATCATTGCCACTCCCGGCCGCCTTATCGACCTCATCAACCGCGGTGTGGTGAAGCTCGCCGACGTGCATACCGTGGTGCTCGACGAGGCCGACGAAATGCTCAATATGGGTTTTGTCGACTCTATCAACGACATCCTGAGCCATGTGCCCGACGACCGCAAGATGCTGATGTTCTCGGCAACTATGCCGGCCGAAGCCGCCAAGATTGCCAAGAAGTACATGCACAATCCCGAGGAAATCGTGATCGGAACACGCAACGAGGGTGCCAAGAATGTGCGCCATATTTACTACATGGTAAATGCCCGCGACAAGTATCTCGCTCTCAAGCGTATAGCCGACAATAATCCCAATATTTACGCAATTATCTTCTGCCGCACGCGCCGCGACACACAGGAAGTGGCCGACAAGCTCATAGCCGACGGATATAATGCCGACGCCCTGCACGGCGACCTATCGCAGCAGCAGCGCGACCTTACCATGAAGAAGTTCCGCGACCATGTTACTTCTTTGCTCGTGGCTACCGACGTGGCTGCCCGCGGCCTTGATGTTGACAACCTCACGCACGTGATTAATTACGGATTGCCCGACGATACCGCCGTGTATACCCACCGCTCGGGTCGTACAGGCCGTGCCGGCAAAGCCGGTGTGTCGGTCGCCATCATACACTCGCGCGAGAAGGGTCGCCTGCGTGAAATCGAACGCATTATTGGCAAAAAGTTCGAGCGCAAGGAAGTCCCCACGCCCGAACATATCATAGAGAAACAGCTCTACAACCTGGCCGACCGCATAGAGCGCGTTGAGGTAAACGAAGCCGAAATTGGCAAATACCTGCCCGGTGTGCTCAAGAAGCTCTCGTGGCTCACTACCGAGGACCTGGTGAAGCGTGTATTGTCGCTCGAATTCAACCGTCTGCTCGATTACTACAAGAACGCGCCCAAGATCGACCTGATTGATGAGAAACCGTCTAAGCACGAGCGTGCCGAGCGCAGTAAGGATCGTGCGCCGCGCTCCGACCGCGACAAAGACCGTCGCACTGCCGAGCGTGGCATGGCGCGTATCTATGTAAATGCCGGTAAGGCCGATGGCTTCTTTGCCGGAAATCTCATAGACCTGCTCAATCACAATGTGTCGGGTCAGCGCGTCGACGTGGGCCGTATCGACCTGTTGCCTTCGTATTCGCTCTTTGATGTTAAGAAGGCCGATGCCAACCGCGTGGTCAACGCTCTCAAGGGTGCCGATTTCTTTGGCAAACGCCTTTACAGCGAGGTTGCCGACGAGGATAAGGATTATGGAAAGGCTTCGGGTCGCAAATCCTCTAATGCCGAAAGCCGCAAGGGCCGTCGCTCCAAGAACTCGGCTAAATAAACGGTTTCACACGTCCGCACGTGGCCGGTGACGGCTCCAGGGCGTCAAGCTGCTCAAGCTCCGGCGCGGGCAACCCTGCCGCCTCGAGTATTATGCGCAGTGCCGCGCTTACCGTGGCTGTACGTATCAGCCGCGACGCCATCACCGGGTCTGTGCCCTCAGATATCTCAAGAGTGTAAGCTTCATCGCTTATGCTCTTGATTTTTATTGTACCGGCCTTTGCTGAGGCGACTACTACCGAGATGGCATCGCCAATCACGTGCCGCAGAGCGTCGGCATGGTCGGGATGAAGGATAGACATACGGCATTCGGCCGAGAGTGTGCTAAGTGCGCTGCGGGCATATATGCCGTCAAGAATCTGTGTGGTAAGGATGGTTATGGTTTGCATGTATATAGTATAAGATTAGATTTACAGGAAAATAGTGGAAAGTGTTTAGTGGAGAGGGGAGGGTGGAGAGAGTTTCGAGCGGCAAGTTTAGAAAGAATTGCAGAAGCCCTCTCCACTCTCCGCTAAATACTCTCCACTAAAAATGTCCCTTGACTATTTCGAGGGCGCGACGTGGCGAGATATAGAAGCGAGGATGACCGGCCACGCCTACACACAGGTCGAGTACAAGCTCGTGAAAGCTGCGTTGGGGGTGTCGTTTCTTCAATTCATTATAATCGTTAAGCATATCCACCCACAGGCGTGAGCAGAAGTAAGCCTTGCGCGACGCGCTGCCGCGGCTCAAAGCCCGTCGCAAGTTAGAAGTGGCATAGTAGTAGTCTACGTAGTACGACGGTGCCGGCTTGGCGAGTACATCGAGAACTATGCGGTAGGGGGTAGGGTTCTGCCCCTGGTGCTTGAGGTTTTCATAGTGGAGTTTGCAAAGACGTATAAACTCACGGTCACGTTGTTGGGTTGGTGTGCTCATTTCTTTATAAGGTTTTTATTGGTTATTTTGAATTAGATATTGCAAAAGTACAATAAAAACTATTGAAATACAACAATTACAATTGTGTAAATTCTATCACAATTATTTAATACCCTAAACAATAGAGCTTTGCGATACCAAATTTTGTGAAATAAAAACGCTTCGCTTTAAATAGCGAAAAATATTGAATTAAAACCTTGATTTATAATGATATGTAAAATCAACTTGAAAAAATATCAAAAAAAGTATCAAAAAAATTTGGTCATTACAAAAAAACAGCGTAACTTTGCATCGCTTTCGACGAGGAACACGGGCGTTTAGCTCAGCTGGTTCAGAGCATCTGCCTTACAAGCAGAGGGTCGGGG
>CAJUKX010000052.1 GCA_910586975.1 uncultured Muribaculaceae bacterium
CCGAAATTCGATTCAAGTAAGTCAACAAACAGATAATCATTAAATCTCAAAAACACCCCAGGCTGTGTCGCATAATAGACACAGCCTTTTTTTGTGAGCGTAATCCGCCGGATTGCGCTGAATATGGTTTATCGGCCGCCGGGGGTTGATTTGTCGGTGTTGGCGCCGGCGTTTATCAATTTGTTGGCGGGGCGTTTCTGGCGGCCCCATTGCAGATTGTAGCTGATGCTGATGTAGGGCATTTTCATGTCAAGGCGTTGGTGTTGTTCGTTGGTATTCCATTTGCTGAGCATTTTTGAGCCTTGGTCGTATCTGCCGAACGGCATGATGACACCGGCTCCGAACTGCCAGTTCTTCAGATTGTAGGACAGCTGTATGATTGACAGATTCTCGCCCCAGCTTATTTTCTCGCCCCAAAGGTCGTGCTGAGCACGCACATATTGGCCTACGAGTTGGAATCCCCAATGTGTGAGCATGATGTTGACGTTTCCGCTCCAGTTGTGGTTATATAGCTTGTAGTCTGAGCCTTGCATGCGTTCAGCACGGTATTGTAAGTGAGCTGAGGCCATCATCCAGCCGGGTATAATCTCAACCTGCGGTGATAGGAAGAATGCGAGATTTTTGAGTCCGCGGCTGTTTTCGTATGAGGTTATCAAGCGGTCGTCGCTCCAATACAGATATGGAGTGATGGCATTGGGGCTGTTGAATGCGCTGATGCCGAATGTGCCGGCTACACGTGGCAGATTGAAGTTATATTGCAGTGTGAGCAAGTATGATGTGGAGGTCTTGAGGTGGGGATTGCCTATGCGCCACTGAAATCCGTCGATCTGCTGAGGCGCGATGTTTGTCTCGGCCAGCGATGGTGCTGACTGCCATGACCTGAAGCTTAGTCTGAAGCGATGATTTTGGTTAAGGCTGTACGACAGGCTTGCCTGCGGGCGCAGGTTCCATGAATGGTTGCCCTGATTGCTTTCCTTGAACATGAAATCGGTGTACTGTGCGCCAAGACCGGCGGTAAGGCTTACTTTGTTGATGCGTTGGTAGTATTCGGCAAACAGATACAGTTTGTCCTGACGTTGGTGGAATATTTCGCCCCCAAGATTTTCGTACTCCGAACGGTTGCGGTTGGCCGTGTATGACGCTCCGGCTGTCAGGCGCGAATTTTTCCAGTTCTTTATGTAGTCTGCCTCTACTGCGTATGCCTGATTGCGGTCTTTGATCATGGTATGGATATTGGTCAGACAGTCGTCCGTGCCGAGGTGTTGTTCTATGTAATCGGAGTACGACTTGCCGTTGTAGAACGAGGCGTTGAAGTCTACCACCAGTGTCTGCCGGTGGGCGAAGTGCTGCTCAAGGTATGCCGATAGTCCCGATGTTAAGCCCTTGTCGCCGTGAGAGTCGGTGAGCATTATGGCCTCGCTGCCGTCGCTCAGGGTCAGCAATCCCTTGGCTCGCCAATCGTTTGAAAATGTAGGATTGGCGCTTGTCCTGAGGTAAAACACGGTAGTGTCGGGCTTAATGTAGCTGTATGCGCCCCACAGCCGTCCGAAATTATTGTCTATGCTGCCGCCTTCAGGGGTTTCGGTGCGTGTGAGTGAAGTGCCGTCGGCATAGGTGAATGTCTCTGTATAATCGCGGTATGATTTTATATTATCGGTGAGTTTGAAGTTGCTGCCGACCTCAAATTGCGACTTGCCGTTGTTGAATTTGGCATCAACAAAGTATTCGCCCCAGGCCGTGTTCAGTGCCTGGCGTCCCTCGGCCCGGAGCGAGCCGCCCAGGGTGGGGTTTGCTGTAATGAAATTCAGCACATAGTTTGCACCGTTGTAGCGCAAGCCGGGATTGTCTATCCACTCCACGCGTTTTACCGTTTGAGGCAGCAGAGCCTTCACCTGGTCAACTGTGGCCACCCGGCCATTGATACGCACCTGTACCGATTGGCCGGCGGCCTGTATTGTGCCGAGCGCGTCGGTAACGGTGAGCGACGGTATCATCAGGTTGGTGAGCAGCTGCATACCGTTGCGTGAGTTCTGCACCGCGCTCGCCGACGGGTAGTAAACATCCATATCGGCCTTGCGTATTACCTTAGGGGCTTTCACCACCACCTCGTTCAGTTGGCGGGCTGTGGCTGTGGTGTCGGTATTTTCTTGTGCGATAGCGATGGCAGGCACCTGTAGTGCCATAGCCATCATTGCGATTTGAGTGTAGGTTTTTACGTTCATATTGCGATAGTTTTTGTGTGATTTTTTGCGTGGTCAAACGTCCACCGAGAACGATTGCCACACCGCAAAATTACGCCTAACGCAGTCTTAATGCCAAATGTAAAAATCTAAAAACGTAAATGTAACACACTGACTATCAAGTGTGATTAAACTTAAAAGTCTAAAAAACGGGGTTGAGGACCTAAAACCGGCTTAACGCGACAGCTCTCCACGCAGAAAAGCTATCACATCCTGCTTCTCGGGCACGCCCAGCTTCTTCTTGGCCGACGATTTGCGCACATATACCGATGCCGTGGATTGAGATGTGATTACACTGATTTCTTTGGCAGAGAAATCCGCAGCCAACAGCATGATCACCTGTTCTTCTTTCTCGGAGAGTTTATCGCCATAGCTGCTGTGTAGCTTTGAATGGAAGCCTGAATAAAGGCTGTCGATTATCTCATACATGTTAGCCCAATTTACCAACGGGCCGTCGGCGTTGCTGTCTAACGACGATATTTTGCGTAGCATCTCGCGGTTTTGTTCGGTAGGGGTCTCCGCCACCATTTTTATGATGTTGAGCTGTTGCAGCATGGCGCGTCGCAGCGCCTCCTGGCTGTCTGACGGGGCGGCCGGTTTGCGGAGTTCATCCACCATTTTTTGCAGGGTATCGGCGCGCTCCTCAGTCTCCACCATCTTGCGCTTGCGCTTCTGAAAGAGCCATATTCCGCCAAGAGCTATGATAAATGCGACAAGTGAAATGATTACGATGATATAGGTCTTGCGTTCACTTTGAGCTTTGAACTCTAATGCACGATTTTCGGCTTTAAGGGCGTTCTGCTTTTGTTCATAGCGGGTATTATTATCGCGGAACCAACGGTCGCGCTGTTTGTTTGACAATTCAGCCACGGATATTATTTTTATCCGTCCCTCGTTATGAAAATCCAATATATTGCGAATATGCCCGGCTAAACTTTCGTAATACTGACGTTCTTCAGGCGAAACCTCAGCTACATATTTGTCGGCAACAGCCAGCTGCTCAGACGCTTTCTTAAATTCGCCGAGATTAAGAAAATTCAAAGCCTTGCAAAAATGCAGAAAGTGCAATGCCGAGTTCTCAGGTGCATTATCAATTATGTAATCGGCAAGCTGATTGCTCTCAGAATACCTGCCGGCTTCCTCCAATACGCTGACTTTCTCGTATTGATATTCAAATTGCAGATTGGTAAGCTTACGCCTGTAAGCATCTTCTATAAGTTCGTCGAGCAAGACCAATGCAGAGTCATTTTTCCCGACGAAAGTATAATTAAGATACAATTGGCGCTTGTATTTCAATTGTTTATCCTTGACAGTGTCAATCTGCATAAGTTGCCTTAGAGCCGCAATGTTTCTGATGCCGTCGACCAATTGGCCGCCCACACCAATTCTTGACCGCAACAACTCAATCTTTGAGTTGAGCGGCACGTCGGGCAGTGCAATCAGCGAGTCGAGCAAGGCCAATGCCGCATCGCCCTCACCAAGCCAGAAACGGTGCAGAGCGTATAAATCTCCGGCTTGCAGGAATTTCTCAAAGTCTTTATTCCTGTAATAATCAAAAGCATATCCGGTGAGAGAATCCGAAACCATAGAGCTTTTGGCAGCCTTATGGGCTGTTGCCATGGCAAGAGCATACGCGGCCTTCAGAGAATCCTCATCCAAATCTGCCGGATCAATAATGTCGAGCATTTTCAAGGCACTGTCAGGATACAAGGCCGCCATACTTCCGGCTTCAGTAAGAATCAGTCTGTGCTGCTCCGACCGGGAGCACAAAACAATGCCCACGGCAACAATCATCACTATCCAAAGAAATTTCTTCATACAAATGCAAAGATACAAAAAACGTTGGAATTATTTTGCTATTGCTTTTCTTCTTGAAGATTTTGAACTTAGTAGGCTATGAGTATTACCGCAATGCTAAAGTATGGTAAATCATGCCGGAGTATGCCGTAATAAAGGAAAACTCAGCGGCCTGATGGGCTGCTCAGTGCTTTAGTGCGGTCGAGCAGAATCTCGTCCATGTGTTCCTTGGCCCAGCCTATAAGTTGGTTTATGATGGGAAACAGCGAGCGCGACCGCTCGGTAAGGCTGTATTCAACTCTGGGCGGGACTTCGGCATAGACTTTGCGGTACACAAAACCATCGGTCTCAAGGGTGCGGAGTGTGATAACAAGCATTTTCTGCGAGATATCCTGCAGTTCTGCCGACAAATCTTTAAAGCGCATTGACTCATGACCGTTAAGGGTGTAGAGCACCAGCAGTGACCATTTGTCGCTGATACGGTTGAGGATATTGCGTATGGGGCAGTCGGGATATAGCTCGTTCTTATTGAAATTACGTTCCATATATAGCTGATGTACAATATTACTATACAAAGGTAAGAATTTATATTTAAGAGTGCAATAGCTGTAAAAATCGCAGTGTTAAAAATAGCTAATGTAATGAATATGGCGGTCTTCAAATTCTAATGAAAATCAGCAATACTAACATCTCGGTAAGTTAACTGAAGTTGTGGTGAGTGCAAAATGAGAATAAACTTTTGGCTATTTTTGGGGTATATAAAGTATAGTAAATTGAAAAACCAATGAATATGGAAACAAATAAAAAAGTAGCACTTATCGGCGCGAGCGGCTTTGTAGGCTCTGCCATCCTTAACGAACTTCTTAATCGCGGCTATCAGGTTGAAGCTCTTGTCAACCATCCCGAAAAGATCAAAATACAGAATCCCGCGCTCACGGTAAGGAAAGTAGACGTGTCAGACCAAAAGAGTCTTGAAAACGACTTGCGCGGTTTTGATAACGTGATCAGCGCCTACAACCCCGGTTGGGCAAACCCAAATATCTATGAAGAGACTCTGACAAATTATCCTAAGATTCTCGAAGCTGCAAAGAAGGCCGGAGTCAAGCGTCTGCTTATTGTGGGCGGTGCCGGAACACTGTTTGTAAAACCCGGTGTACGACTTGTAGATACCGGAACTCTGCCGGCCGAATGGCTCCCGGGCGTTAAGTCGCTCGGAGAGTTCTATCTTAACACCCTGATGCCAGAGAAAGATATTGACTGGGTATTCTTTTCACCCGCCGGCAACCTGGGCGATATGGGCGCCAAGGGCCCGGGCAAGCGTACCGGCGTATATCGTCTGGGAAAAGATGATATGATTTTTGATAAGGACGGCAACAGTTTTATCTCTGTTGAGGACTATGCCAAGGCTATGGTCGACGAGCTTGCCAATCCGGCTCATCACAACGAACGTTTCACCATAGGTTATTGAATGAATAATCTTCACACACTCGTGCATCATGACTTTTGAGAAAGACAGGCTCGACACAAGGGTAGGGTGGTGCTAAGGGAACTTCTTTTATCGAAAGATGGATCTTGTAATGAATAAACTTAAGAATGAATAAAACAATTACAGTGGCAGCCTTGTGTTTTGCGGCAGCGACTTCTGGGGCAGTAGCCCAAAATGATCCACTGCGGTTTGACCCTGACAATTTCACACGTCAGTCGCTAACCATGCCCGGTGGCAAACAGGTGGCATACAAAGCATACGAAGGCATCGTGTATGTGAAAAATGTTGAAGACCCCACTTATCAGACATTGAATATATATGTGCCTGAGAATCTTGCGGACATAGAGCGGGTGCCTATACTGTTGCGAACCTACGTAGGCGGATATATGGCTTCTACGGCCAAGTCGCCGTCGCCCTCCGACGCTACCGGCAGAGCTTTGAGTGAAGGCTACGTGGTGTGCATACCCGGCTCGCGAGGTTCTAATTCCACAATTGAGCGTGACGGCAAAACCGTATATACGGGTACCGCTCCCAATGGTCTTCTCGATCTTAAGGCAGCCGTGAGATATCTGCGTTATAACGACCAACTGATACCTGGTGAATCAGACCTGATATTCACCGACGGTACAAGCGCCGGCGGGGCTATGTCGTCGTTGCTTGGCGCGACAGGCAATGCCCGCGAATATGAGCCTTATCTGAAAAGAATGGGTGCAGCCGATGCTCGCGACGATGTGTTTGCCGCCATTTGCTATTGCCCTATCACCGACCTCAATCATGCCGATATGGAGTATGAGTGGTTGTATGGTTGCACAAATGCCGGTGTGAGACATCTTAATGAGGCTCAGGCAGCTATCTCTGATGAACTCTCAGCCCTATGTCCGGCTTATATAAATTCGCTCGGATTAAGGGACAAATCGGGGAATCCTGTCACGGCCGATAATTATAAGGATTATCTAAAGACATTTCTCCTGGAGTCGGCTCATCGCGCCCTGCAAGAAGGATGTGAGATATCCGACACAGTAGGATTCACGTTCTATAAAGATAAGTCCGGCCCCATGGGAGGCGGACCGGGCAACCGTCAGCACGGAGGTATGCGGCCTCGTGTCGACGACGGTCGCGGTGCACCGTCTTTCGGACCGGGCAATGCGCCCCGCTTCAATAAGACAAGCGACTTTGTCACCGACCTTGATCTTGATAAATATCTTAGCTACGTGGCATCGGTAACGCCGTTGAAAACACCGCCGGCATTCGATCAGATGGGAGTATTGATCCCGACTCCATCGCCTGAAAACAAAGTGTTTGGTAATGAAAATGGCGAGCCGGCCAATTTCACAGAATTCAGCCTTCAGCACCGTTTGAATGACCGGTCGGCCAAACTGAGCAAAGACATGGATCAAAGGGTGTATCTGATGAATCCTATGAACTTTATCGGAAGCGGCAAATCAACCATAGCCCCGAACTGGTATATTCGCCATGGTGCGAAAGACCGTGACACATCGTTCCTCGTTCCGGTAAATCTCGCCACCAAGTTGGAGAACGACGGTAAGAATGTTAACTTCTTCCTGCCGTGGAACCGTCCACACTCAGGCGACTATAACCTCGATGACCTGTTTAATTGGATTGCAAATACTTTGCAAGTACGCTAAAGATTATTTGAATACCCACAGCCCCAAAGCCTTGAACAAGACTTTGGGGCTGCAGGGTTATTATGAGTTCAAAATCAGAACGTGAATTGCAGACCTACAGTTGAGCTGCCATTCAGGCCGAAGCCGAAGCAGGTAGAGCCGTCGTAATGTTCTAAGTTGAGCAGTTGTGTACGCACAGTGATTGCAGCTTTGGGTGAGAGGTGTACCATAATACCGGGTCGTAATCCTGCTACAACACCGTTGATAGCATCCATATCATAGCCAAAGTCATAATCATAGGCATGTTGGTGTTTGCTGATTGACTGTCGTCCATATCCCACTGCTAATTCACCGAAGAAGTCAACCTTGGATACACGTGCGAATGTAGCACGCACAAATGGATATAGATTGAATACAGATAAGTTGTAATCGCTGACGTGTGTCAGTTGATATGCAAAGCATAGTCCGACTGACCATGTTTTGTTGAATTGATAACCGGCTTCCGCTCCGATTTGGAAAGCGGTTTCTGACGTCGAATCTCCACCGTCTATGATGACGTGTACTGTCTGAACGCCAACAGTAGCGCCCCAAAAGGGGGTTTGAGCGTTTGTGGCGATAGCGGCGCCAAGCAGCATAAGGATAATGACTAATTTCTTCATTTTGGTTAATTTTTATTAAGTTTAAGAAATTATTACAAAATTAACATATTTTCTTATTGCTGTCAAGTGTTTGGCTCGCTTTTTTATCTTTTTTTATCGGTTGTTCATTTGTTTGAAGTATTCTTGCATTGGTGGTAAGTCCATTTCGGCTCTCCACTCATCCACTTTCTCAGGGTCGAGCAAAGTATATGGCACACTTTCACCATTATCATTACGTATCAACTGTGTACCATACTTTTGCGGACGATTGCGCCACATGTCGCACCGGTCTTCCATCATTGCCACAAAAGATTTGTTCAGTTCATTATTGGCGGCAGCGTTATGGAACAACGGTAGATATTTCTCAATCGCTTCAAGAGATGTGTGCTGAATAACCTCCCAGATAGCGAAGTTGGAGCCTCCTACGATTTGGGCGGATGGCCAACCATAGCTGTCGAGAATATCAAACACTTCAATTTGATTTATGCTGTCATTCCTTTGCATTTCCAAAAGGCGTGTTTTTACCAGCAGAGTATCTTGTGGAACAGCTCGCAACGCTGCAAGATAGGCATGTCGGGGTGCTTGATCCCGATAATGGATTGAGTCTAACCTATCTTTCAGTGCATGGTCGTAGTTACGCTCAATAAGTGTCTTTCGGGCTTGCAAGGTATCGCAGAGAATTTCCCATTTGGGAGAGGTATGCAGGGATTGTAAATCCCGGTCTTGGTTGATTTGGTCGCTATACCATTGTGGATATAGATGTACTCTTGCAAACAGACGATTGAAAGCAGTGTTTTCATCACCGCTTAAAGCCGCCGCACAAGCACCATTATAAAGATGTTTGTCAACAGGCTTGACTCCGAGTGAAAACGCTTTGTCAAAATACCTCGATGCAAGTTCGAAATCTTGTTTCATATAACACGAATCTGCCTTGTTGATTAACGAGTTATAGATTGCGATTGAATCCTGTAAGTTGCCATATTCAATGGTATTATTATTTGCTGAGACACCGCAAGCAAAGAGAATACCGACAACCCAAACCATTAGTCTTTTAATCATCATATTTAGTGCTTTGATTTAACTATTGCAAAGTTACTGCCGTTTAAAATTCCTTGCCATACCCAAAAGTGTACGTTTGCACGTGCAGACGAAAATATACACTTTTGGGTATGGTGAGATAGAGGGGTAAACCGTAATTTTGCGGAGAATATGAAATATGATGAGAAAAATAAGATTGAAAGTTGCCGGATAATGATAGTCGGCAAGGGTGAATTTGCAGACGCTATCAATCGGGCACTGCTAAAAGTCGGGTTCCAAAATATTATATATACGGAAGATCCGACGGGGTCTGCCGATATTGCGGTTGATGTGGCGATGAATGGAATATCGGCCCGGTTGGGCGGTAAATTGCCGGTCGTATATCCGTTTGATTTTATCGAGGGTGGCGCGACTATGGTTGTGCTGCCCGATGATAAGGTCGAATTAGAGGCAAAGGAAGATGTTCGCCTGTGTGCCGCAAAATATATGTCGGGGTATTGCGCGTTTTGGAATATTGATAACAGCGACTGGTTGCGCGTAGTATTGCCGAGGATTGAGCAGGGCGAACAATCTGCAAAGGCGCAGCAAACAGCAGCCTGTATCTGCGCTCGGATATTGGCTAATATCGCAGTTGGGCGCGATGTGAAGCACTTTCCTCGCTTCTATTTAGTGGAGAGTTTTTAGTGGAGAGTGGAGAGTTTTTAGTGGAGAGTGGCTATTTTAGTTAGTAGATTCTTTCTTAGACCATTTATCATTTTTGCTATTTCAATTATTTTAGCTCTGATTTGATTCAATTCTTCGATAGTAATGTAATTAAGGTCTGATGCAAGAATAATCTGAGTCATCGCTTCCATAAGGGAGCCGTATGCAATTTCAAGGAAATGAATACGTTCTTTATAAGAAGGACGGCCACAACCTTCAGCAATATTAGACGGGACAGAGACCACAGCACGGTTCAACTGATTGGTCAGACCAAACCGCTCATCGTAAGGAAATTTGGAAGAAAGTCTATAAACATCTTTGACAAGTACTCTTGCTTTTTGCCAAACATCCAATTTTTCAAAAGTAAACTTCTCCATCATAATTCAAGCACTTTTTAGATTATTTCTCCCATTAAATTATCTTCACTCTCCACTCTCCACTACCTACTCTCCACTAAATAACCTTGTTATTTGCTGCCGCCGCGATAGCCTCGGAAATGTTGCGCACACCGAGTTTTTCAAAAATGCGCTGACGGTATTTCTTGACGGTGTCGGGCGAGAGGCAGATGCGGTCAGCAATCTCCGACATCGTATAGCCTTGTATTGAAAGGGTAAGCACCGACTTCTCCCCCTCGGTAAGGTTTGGCATAGTGTTCTTATCCCACCGACGGGTGACGGGATTAAATGCGAAATAGTCGGGGGTGCCGACATGGTGCATTTCGATATGTCCGGGCGTGGTGTGGGTGGAGGCCGACACAACGCAGAGGGCAAGCCAAATCCTGCCGTCGGAAGTCAAGGCAAGAGGGGTCAGCTTATGGTTAATGAGAATTGGGTGTCCGTCGTTGATTATATTAAAGTCATACGATATGTACCAGTCTTTTCGCTCTTTAGATGGAATTTCATTATAAAAGGCAAAGCCCACGCGGTTTATGTCGAGCAAAAGAGCCTGTTCGTCCTCGGGCACATATTTAAGATAGAACCGGTAGCCGAGTTCAATCATCTGCTCCGGCGTAAGTCCGCACAGGAACATCGGATTGGGCGACACATACAGGAAATTCTGCTTGAA
>CAJUKX010000053.1 GCA_910586975.1 uncultured Muribaculaceae bacterium
CTTAAAACGCATCGAATTATGACACAAGACATACAGTTTCAAATAGAATGCCTTGCGGCTGAACTTGCCGAGATGCTTATGGCAGAATATGGCTGGGATATACACCGCGCCCTCGACGAACTATATTCATCAACCACCTTCGCCAAGCTAAACGACCCCGAATGTGGTCTCTACTATCAGGGAGCCGTCTATATCTTCCAGTTTCTCAAATCCGAAATCGAAACCGGCAAGGTAGCGTAAATAAACAATCAACCCCAATTATGTAAACCACTCTATCTATACTTATTAATATGATAAAAATCAATGACATATTAGAAAAAACATTGCAAAATATGCAAAATGCCGCAAACAGTCCTTATGGGTTTGGCGGTATTCCTACAGGGTTATGTGATTTAGATAAAGCATTATATGGATTTGAGAATTCTGATTTGATTGTTGTTGGAGCACGACCTGCAATGGGCAAAACAGGTTTTTTGATTACTTTGGCTCTAAATATGGCTAAACTTGATATTCCTGTTATGTTCTATTCGTTAGAGATGAGCAATACCCAAATTGCTAATCGTATAATTACTAACGAAACAGGAATAGATGGTCACAGAATTAGAACGGGTAGAATGAATGATAAGGAATGGGATGTATTAAATAGAACCATAGAAAATATAGCCACATATCCCATATTCCTTACAGATAAGAATAATTGGGAAATAGAAGTTTTTTGTGATAAAGTAAAAAACGACATAGAGAATACTAATGCCAAGATTATATTTATCGATTATCTTCAGCTTTTCTCAACTCGTGAGAAGTATCAAAACCGCTATGAAGAAATTGCGCTTTGTACACGCGAGTTAAAGAAATTGGCTAAAGAACTTGATATACCGATAATTGTCGCATCTCAACTTAATCGTAATGTTGAAAATCGACCTTCTGGAGTTTATGTAGATAAGAAGCCTCAAATGTTTGATCTTCGTGATAGTGGTACTATTTGTGATGATGCAAATGTTGTTCTACTTCTTCATCGTCCAGAATATTATCTTCGTAGTTATGAAGATGCTGAAGGAAATGACATAAACGGTCTTGCCGAAGTAATCATCGCCAAAAATCATATGGGGTACGAAGATACGATAAAGCTCCGTTTTAAGCCTGAGTTTGCAAGGTTCGAGGATTGGAAGAATGTAGATAATTCCGAACGGCTGTTGGATCTGTACAAAAATTCTAATACAATAGAATCTCCATTCTGATATGTAAAAAAGGACTATGGCCAAAAAAAGCAAATCATTCTCACAGGTTCAAGTTACTGATGTATTGGAGCAACTCGGGCAACGTGGTACTTCGGCGCCGGAGTTTATCTATGACCTCCTGCGCATCTTCGCCGGATATGGCGACGGTCAGATACGCCGTACCAAGGTCGGTCCCGGCAACCTTGCTAAAGACGGCGAGACAGTCCTTATCAAGAATCTTGTCGCTTATCGCGAAGCCGTTGTCAATACTCTCGACGGCGATTGCTCTAAGATGTACGATGTTATCAACGCCATGCGCGATGATGCGAAGATTGCCAAGCACTCTCCACGTCTATACATCGTGAGCAACGGCGTTTTTGTTGTGGCATACGACCCCAAAGAAAACGACTGGTACGAGAACCGCATCGACCTTCTGTGGAAAGACTTTGAATTTTTCACACCGCTTGCCGGTATTGAAAAAATTCAGTTCACAGCGGAAGCCGAGGCCGACGTTAAGTCAGCCGAGTTGATGGCGAAGCTCTTTGATGATATTCGCCGCTACAATGATATCCGCGACCCTCAGATCGTTCATTCGCTCAACGTGTTTATGTCGCGTCTGCTTTTCTGTTTCTTTGCTGAGGATACCGGCCTTTTCCCCGAAGACAATCTCTTTACCAACACGCTCCGTACTCACACCAAAGAGGACGGCTCTGACCTCGCCAAGTTTATCGACCATGCTTTCCTTGCTATGTCGACAAACGATTCCGCAGTGCTTTCCACTTTGCCGAAGCTCTACGAAGTATTCCCATACGTCAACGGCGGTCTGTTCCGCGACCGTTATCCCATCCCCGTGCTTTCTCGCCGTGCCCGTACTCTGATTCTCAACTGCGGTGAATACAACTGGCGCGAAATCAACCCCGACATATTCGGCTCGATGATTCAGGCGGTTGTTACCCCGGAACACCGCGCAGGTCTCGGTATGCACTACACATCGGTGCCGAATATCGAGAAAGTGATACGCCCGCTTTTCCTCGATGCACTCGAAGAAGAATTTGAAACTGCTTGCGCCGAGGCCCGCGAAAAGATGGCAAAGAAAGCAAACCACGACCGCGCATCTCAGCGGTTGCGCAATCTGCTAAACCGCCTGTCAAACATCAAATTCTTTGATCCTGCCTGCGGTAGCGGCAACTTCCTTATCATAACTTATAAGCGACTTCGCGAGCTTGAAATCCGCATCTGGAAAGCGATGCGCGAAATTACCGGCATGGCACTATTGCCATTTCCCAACATCACGCTCACTCAGTTTTATGGCATCGAACTTGACGAGTATGCCGCTGAAACCGCCACACTCTCAATGTGGCTCGCCGAGCATCAGATGAACGTCAAGTTTCAGGAAGAACTCTTTGTCCTTCCCGAAACCTTGCCGTTAAAGCCATCCGGCCACATCGTATGCGGCAACGCCTGTCGCCTCGACTGGAACACCGTATGCCCCCACGCTCCCGAAGATGAAGTCTACATCATGGGCAATCCACCGTATCTTGGAAGTAAACTTCAAGATGCGATACAGAAAGATGATATGAAAGTAGCTCTTTCTGATGTGAAAGATAAAAAAGGCGTAGATTATATAGCTGCTTGGTTTTGGAAGGGCGCAAAATACATTAAAGAGTCAAAAGCAAAGTATGCTTTTGTTACAACGAATTCAATCAGTCAAGGCGAGCAAGTTGCAATGCTATGGAAGCCTATCTTTGACCTTGGACTTGAAATATTCTATGCAAGAACCTCTTTTAAGTGGAGTAACAATGCTAAATACAATGCGGCAGTAACTGTTGCTATCATTGGCGTTGGAAATAAAAACAATACTCAGAAACTCTTGTTTAATGAGCAAGAGAATAAAGCATATAAAGTTAAAAACATCAACCCTTATTTGTCTGCCTCTGACAATGTAATTGTCGCTAAAACATATAATATACCCCAAGGGCTACCTAAAGCTGAATTTGGTTGCATGCCTTATGATAATGGACATTTGTTGTTGAGTGAACCCGAAAAAGATTCTATGCTTGAAAATTATCCCGAAGTGAATATTTTTATCAAGCAAATTATAGGTTCACAGGAATTTCTGAACGACATTCATAGATATTGCCTTTGGATTGACGATGATAAACGAGATGAAGCAGAGTCCATTCAACCCATCAAAGAGAGAATTGAAGCGACTGAATACTTTCGACTCAACGAAAGTAAAGATGGTGCGTCATTAGCCGAACGTCCTCATCAGTTTCGTGAACACTATGTTATAACAGATAACAGTAAGGATAAAGTTATTATTCCACGTGTTTCTTCTGAACGCAGACTATACATCCCTATTGGCTATCTTGACAAAAATGTGGTTATATCAGACTCTGCCTTCGCTATCTACGATGCCGAGAAGTGGCTGTTTGCATTGTTGACTTCAAGGATGCACAATCTTTGGGTTCGTACAGTTGGTGGTAGACTAAAAACCGATTATAGATATTCAGCAACCCTCTGTTATAATACATTCCCATTTCCAAAACTGACAACAGCTGAAAAAGAGGTACTGGAGCATCTTGCGCAGAACATCCTCAATATCCGCGACGAGAACTTCGACATGACACTTGGAGAAATGTATAACCCGGAATCAATGCCTGAGGAACTGCGCGATGCTCACCATCAGCTCGACCTTGCCGTGGAGCGCATATACCGCCCCGAGCCGTTCACTTCTGACGAAGAACGCCTCGAACATCTTTTCAAACTTTACGCAAAAATGACTAAGAAATGACCTTTATACCATTTTCACAAAGAAACGGATACGTTGAAGTTTCGACAGTTATTATTCGAGAAACTTTAACAACACCGATAATGAATTCTATTCAGAATCTTTTCACAGAATTGTGGAATAAATATACCCTCCCATTATCAATATTTGAAAAATTGACTGCAGAATTCGGTCGATATTATCTTAACAGTCGTATAGAGGGAAATCAGCATAAAATGATAAATCCAATCCATTACATGGACTACGACGATTTGGAGTGGTATGAAAAACTTGACGTAATTGAATGGTGTTTAGATTATCTCTATAAACATTTGAATTCTGACGAAATACACAAATTGGATTGCGGTATAATCGACTTAAACAAGGAATTTGAACGCCATAGATATGGATATAGACTGGTAAAGGGTACATTTATCGAAACGACGTCAAACCAAGAAATAGGGAGTATTGAACATGCTATTTCCATAGCCAATGGTAATGTACAGATACATCTTAGACAGGCATTGCAATCAATCTCACCTTCAAATCAAACCCCAGATTTTCGCAATTCTATTAAAGAGTCTATATCTGCCGTGGGTAGTTTTTTGCGGGAAAATTTCGGTGGACAAACCTTAGGAGATGCGTTGAACAACATGCAAAAAAAGAGGCCTAATCTATTGCATAGATTTATCGTTCAAGCTATTGAGAAACTTTATACGTACACTAATCAATCGAATACAGGCATTAGACATGAATTGCTGTCGCATGATTATTTACCAGATCATTCTGATGCAATTTTTATGCTCGTACAATCCGCCTCAATTATTAATTACGTGACAAACAAAATGTCAGTTCAATCATGACAAACCTTGTTGAAGTAGAATATGCCCAAACGGGCAAATCAAGTAACACCGATGCGCTCGGTATGCGCGAAATGCAAGCGATGGTGTACGCTCAGCGTCATCGTCAGCACTTGCTCGTCAAGGCACCACCTGCATCGGGCAAGAGCCGCGCCATGATGTTTGTGGCTCTTGATAAACTCGCCAATCAAGACGTGAAGAAAGTAATCGTGGCAGTTCCTCAGCAAAATATCGGTCGAAGTTTCAAGGACACCCCCTTGAAGAAGTTCGGATTTTTTGCAGACTGGAACGTTGCCCCTTATTGGAATCTTTGTCTTAATGCCGGAAGCGAGAACTCCAAGAAGTCGATTGTCCAAGAGTTTCTTGACCATCCCACCGCTACAAAACTCGTCTGCACCCATGCCACGCTCCTTAACTCGCTCAACGGCATTGATGCGCGAAAACTCGACAATGTTTTCTTCGGCATCGACGAATTTCACCACGGCTCGGCTGACGAGGACAACCGTCTCGGCACTCTCATTCGCCGACTTCTCAACGAAACATCGGCTCACATACTCGCCATGACCGGCTCATACTTCCGTGGCGACGCCATTCCGGTTATGCGCCCTGAGGATGAGGCAATGTTTCAGCCGACAATCAACTACAACTACTATCAGCAGCTGAACGGCTATAAATGGCTCAAAAGCCTTGGCATCGGCTACAGCTTCTTCCAAGGCAACTACCTTACAGCCATTCCCGATGTACTCGACACCCACAAGAAAACGCTTATCCATATTCCGCACCCCAACAGCAAGACAGGGGCGTTCATGAACAAGCACGACCAGGTGGCAGAGATTATCAAATATATCGGAGAGATTGTCGACCGGGATTATAACAATTATCTCTACAAAGTCAAGACTGCCGATGGTCGTATTCTTACCGTCGGCGACCTCGTCGAGGATAGCAAAGAGCAGCGCGATGCGTTACAGTCATATCTACAACGCATGAACAGCCGTGACTCGCTCGACATCCTCATAGCCCTCGGCACAGCCAAGGAGGGCTTTGACTGGGAGTGGTGTGAACACTGTGTCACCATCGGCATACGCGCTTCGCTGACCGAAGTCGTTCAGATTATCGGCCGATGCACGCGTGACTGCGAGGGTAAGACCCATGCGCAGTTTACAAACCTTATTCCATGCCCTGATGCAGCGCAAGACGATGTTTCTATGGCGGTCAACGACTTCCTGAAAGCCATATCCGCTTCATTGCTTATGGAGCAGGTTATGGCCCCAAAATGGAACTTCAAGACCAAGGTCGATGATGAAGACAATCCCGAAAAGCCGAAAAAGCCGGGCGAAGATGACCATGTTATCGAGGTCAAAGACCAGCCGAAGCTCAACGAGAAAACCAAAGCTATCGTCGAAAACGATCTTGACACTCTCGTTGCAACTACGCTCTCTGATAAAAATATCCGAGAGGCTATCATCGGCGAGGGTATGGCCGAAATGATTACCGAGGTTTACATTCCCAAGATTATCCGCGACACATATCCCGACCTTAACGAGGAAGAAGTCGATGCGGTTGCAAAGCACACAATCCTGACCATCGCCACACAGGGCGAACAGGTTGTAGTCCCCGATGATTCCGGCAATAAATTCATCAAGATTGCCAACAAGTTCGTCAATCTCAATGACCTTGACATCAATCTTATTGCCGAAATAAATCCTTTCCAACGCGCCTACGAGGTAGTCAGCAAATCGCTTACCCCCGAAGTGCTCCGCACCATCCAATATGTTATCGAAGATAAGCGCTCAGAGAAGCTGACCGATGAAGAAGCAATTTTGCTATTCACAAAATATCTTCCAAAGTGGCGCGAGGAAAATCCGGGCAAAGTAAAGCCGGAGATAACCGACGGCGACCCGCTGGCGCGCCGCATAGCCATGGCTATCGAACATCTCCGTCAACTCAAACGCAATAAACTCGCACAGCAGCAATGATCAACTGGGAAAAGGAACTCGAAGCGATATTTAACGACCCTCTCTTGGCCGATGTTACCGCTCCACGCAAACGGGCAACATCAAGCGACCGACTTATTGCCGGATTCCAAGAGATACTTGCCTTCTACGAAGCCAATGGTCGACTTCCCGAAGATACGCCGGAAGAAACTTCGTTGTACCATAAATGGACTGGGCTTCTGAAAAGTGAGAAGAAAATTGAGCGTTGTCGCCCGTTTGATGACCTCGGTATTCTTCCTCAGCCTGTTCTGACTGCGGAAGAACCTGAAGCCGAATATCACCGCGAGCTGACTGAGGAAGAACAGCTTGAAGCTATTCTTAATGACCCATTGCTCGCAGATATTGAGGATGGCTCAGACCTCGGCCTTTTTGATGTGCCCGAATATATGCGCCAACGCCTTGAAGCGCGTAAAGAAGCTGACTATGTCGGCAAACGTCGCCCTTGCGAAGACTTCGACAAGTACACTGATGGCTTCAAGGAGATTCAGCAAGGGCTGAAATCCGGCAAATATAAGCTCGTGAAGTTTAGCGAGCCGAATCTGAAAGTCGGTCGCTACTTCGTCGAACAGGGCATTATTGGCTATCTTGCCGCTTTCGAGCAAGAGGCGAAGAATAATCTCAATCGCGTTGATGGCCGTACCCGCGTCATCTATGAAAACGGCTCTGAGGCTGACATCAAATTCCGTACAATCACTAAAAACCTTTCTGTCGACGGTTATAGCATTATGGATTGTTCGGAAATGTCGCCCAAAGATTTTGAGGAATGCTTCACACTCACCGATAAAGACGTTGAGAGTGGAACAATCTATGTACTTCGCTCTAAATCTTCTCGCCCCGAAATTGCAGCAATCAAAGACCTCTATAAAATCGGTTTTACCGTTACCTCTGTTGAAAGTCGTATTGCCAACGCCAAGAACGAGCCGACATATCTTTGTGCTGATGTCGAGGTTGTGGCTACATGGAAAGTCTACAATGTAAAATCTTCGACGTTCGAGGCTCTTATACACAAACTCTTTGCCCACGTCCAATTACAGGTAACTGTCGACGGCCACCGACCCCAAGAATGGTTTATCGTTCCTTTCAAGGTTATAGAAGAGGCTATAAACGCAATAATCATAGGTAAACCAATCGAATATAATCCGCAATTGTTACAAATAATTTACAATTGATTCATTATGAATGCAAAACATTTCAAGAAAAAATACTCTCTTGTGTGACCATTTGATTGTTCGTGCAACTCAAAACGGCGGTTACCTTTTCGCAAATTAATTCATTAATAACGGAAGAAACCTTATGAAAACTGAGTGGATTAAAGCCATAATAACTCAACTCTTTGTATTATTTCTGTTCATATCATTAAATGCAGAAATAATGGGTTGGTTTGATGAATATATTTTACCAACTCTTTCAAGCGTGAGCGAAGGGCCTATCTCATCTCTAATTTTCGCTGCTATATCCTCATATACAATAATCCTTTGGATTAATAGGTTTAGGTATCATTATTATGTAAAGCTCGTATATGTGTTGAGTAGCATCAGTCTATCCTCTGTATATTGGTTTTACAGACTATTTACAGACGAGTATGTTGTAACAGAGTCAGATATTTTCCACTTAGGATTTTCTGATATCATTTTTGGTAGTTTATTCCTGTTTGGTATAACCTCTCTTTTAGTTGATTTAATTGAATTAGATGAACCCACTTCAAACGAAACACAAAATGAAGATAAAGCTCCCTTATTAGAGGATAGGCCTATTACTAAACGAGAGCAAGATAGACTTGGATTCGGCGATGAAGTCGATACGTTGTATCAACGTATTATAGAAAGAGAGACAACAACAGCATTAAGCATTGGCATAAACGCCAGATGGGGAGATGGAAAGTCCTCATTTATTAATCTTATGGAGGAAAAGTTCATTCAGAATAAAGATCGTTTTATAGTAATTCGGTTTAATCCTCGCTATTCAACCTATGATACAATTCAGTCTGCGTTCTTTGAGATATTATACTCTGAATTAAGCAAATATGATTCAAGATTTAAAAGTTCATTCAATGATTATCTTAGGGTAATTGATGTAATGACTGATCATAAATACTTATCGGCTTTATTCCAGACATCAACGTTATTTAACAGAGACAGTGAAAAATCAAGAATCAATGATGCAATAAAGCGTTTAAAAAAACGTATTATTGTTATTATCGAAGATTTGGATCGTTTGACGGGAGATGAGATTGTTGAAGTTTTCAAATTAATTGATGGTAATGCAGCCTTCGATAATCTAATCTTTATCAGTGCTTATGACAAGAGACGTATCAATTCACTTTTAGAATCAACGGATGAATGGACTGCATTTTCCGATAAATTCTTCACATGGGAGCGCCCTCTTCCATTGAGATCATCACAATTTTTATTAGATTTCCTGATTCCAAACTTAACAAGCGACCTTATATTTAGTAAAGAGGAGATAGAAGAGATCAATAGATCAATAATGGTAAACGCAACATTCTTTACATCCTATCTTAAAAATATAAGAGATGTCAAACGGTATATAAACTTAGTTAAACCATCTCTCAAGAGAATCTATAAAGAAGTAAAACTAAGGGATTTCTTGCTTATAGAATTGGTTAGATATAGGTATCCGGATGAGCATAGAGTTTTGTATGAACAGAATTCTCATAAAGACAGCGAAACAAATTTTGAACGAAAAATAACCATTGACGGACTTGAAGACCAATATAAATCAAAGGATATTCTGAATGAATTATTCCCTGCTGATGGGAATAATTCATACCGATCCATTAATTCGGTAGGTGGCTTCTCGATATACTTTCAAGAGCACTTATTTGAGCGTACAAGCCATGAAAAAATAAGTTCAATGTTTGAATTGGATCAAGATTATCGGGCTCTTATCGACGGAATCTTAAATAATAAAGGATGGAATCAGCTTAATGAATATCTTGGTTCTCTCAATACGCTTTCCTTGCAAAGTTGGGATGCTGTAGTTAGATATATCGATATATATATTTATCTGAGTGCACAATACAACGAAAGATTAAACTCAACAATAAATGTGGGTATTCTTCTTGAGAAAAGAGTTGCAGAGCGACTATGTAAGAAATTCGAGATTTCTATGGATAATTATAAGTCTACAATATATCATAAGTTAATCGGTAGCAATAATGAATATCCCTATGAAATTGTGGAGCTGCAATTATGGGCATATAAGAAAGTCACTATGTTTGCATCAGATTAGCTGACGGGGCGCTCAACGGGGGCTG
>CAJUKX010000054.1 GCA_910586975.1 uncultured Muribaculaceae bacterium
CACGACGCTCTTCCGATCTCCGACGAGTCGCCTTATATCGTAGACCGTTCAGAGCTTAATCCCGCGCAAAACAATCAGTTGACCACTCCTCGTGCTGCCGAGAACAATTCTGAACCCGAAAACGAGAAGAAGGACGAGAAACCGGCAAAACGCAAGCCGGCATCGCGCGCCCGAAGCAAGGAAGCTAAGGCTGCCAAGGCTACAGGTACAGCAGAACCCAAAGTCAAGGCTGAAAAAAAGCCCAAAACTGCCAAATCAACCAAGACTCCCAAAACTCCCAAAGATAATACAGCCTCGGCTGAAACAAAGAAAACAAGAAAACCACGTAAGAAAACAACTCATAAAACTCAAGAATGAAATTAACACGTCCGGTTGTCATACCACTTATTCTCCTTGTATATCTTGCCGTAATGGCCTTTCTGGGTCTTGACGGCTTGCGCACCGGGCAGACTTCGCTGTTTCAATACGTGACTACTATAGTCATTACCCTCGGAATCATCGTTTTGCTGCATTTTTACCTCAAAAAGCGCGAACGACTACGCAGGCAAAGACTCAACGACATTAAAAAATCAAACAAATAACAAAATATCAAAAAAAATGGCTAAAAAAGCACTCCTTATCATCCTCGACGGATGGGGTATCGGCGACCACAAGCACGACGATGCCATCTACAATACTCCCACCCCTTACTGGGACTATCTGCTCAAAACCTATCCCCACTCACAGCTTCAGGCCGGTGGTGAGGCCGTAGGTCTGCCCGACGGACAGATGGGTAACTCTGAGGTAGGCCACCTCAATATCGGTGCCGGCCGAATCGTTTACCAGGACCTTGTGAAGATCAACAAGGCCATAGCTTCAGGCTCTATCCTCGACAATCCTCAGGTAAAGGCAGCTTATGAATACGCTCAGAAGACCGGTCATGCCCTCCACTTGATGGGCCTTACCTCTACCGGCGGCGTTCATTCATCGCTCGACCACATCTTTGCTCTTTGCGACATCGCCAAGAAATACGAACTCCAGAAGGTTTATCTCCACTGCTTCATGGATGGCCGCGACACCGACCCCCGCTCGGGTAAGGGCTTTATCGAACAGCTGCAGAACCACTGCGAACAGTCGGCCGGACAGATTGCCTCTATCATCGGTCGCTACTACGCAATGGACCGCGACAAGCGCTGGGACCGCGTGAAGGTGGCATACGACCTGCTCGTTGAAGGCAAGGGCGAGCAAGCCAAGGACATGGTAGCCGCCATGCAGGAAAGCTACGACAACGATGTGACCGACGAATTCATCAAGCCCATCAACAACGCTAACTTCGACGGTACTATCAAGGAAGGCGATGTTGTGATTTTCTTCAACTACCGCAACGACCGTGCCAAGGAACTCACCGTGGTTCTCACCCAGCACGATATGCCAGAAGAAGGAATGCACACTATCCCCGGCCTTCAGTATTATTGCATGACTCCTTACGACTCTTCGTTCAAGGGCGTCCATATCCTCTTCGACAAGGAAGATGTAAGCAATACTCTTGCCGAATACCTCTCTAAGCTTGGCAAGAATCAGCTTCATATCGCTGAAACCGAGAAGTATGCCCATGTTACTTTCTTCTTCAACGGCGGTCGTGAAGCCGCATTCCCCGGCGAAGACCGTATCCTGGTTCCCTCGCCCAAGGTGGCTACTTACGACCTGCAGCCCGAGATGAGCGCATTTGAGGTTAAGGACAAACTCGTCGACGCTATCAAGAGCGACAAGTACGACTTTATCGTCGTAAACTTTGCCAACGGCGACATGGTGGGCCACACCGGTATTTACCAGGCTATACAGAAGGCTGTAGAGACCCTCGACTCTTGCCTGCACGATGTGGTTGAAGCTGCCAAGGGTACAGGCGACTATGAAGTTATCATCATCGCCGACCACGGTAATGCCGACCACGCCGAGAATGCCGACGGCACTCCCAACACCGCCCACTCGCTCAATCCCGTTCCCTTCGTTTACGTAACCGAAGAGGCCGGTCATACAACCGAAAACGGTATCCTTGCCGACGTGGCACCTTCAATCCTGCACATAATGGGTGTTCCCCAGCCGCAGGAAATGACAGGTCACGACCTGATAAAGTAAGATCTAAGATAGACTTATATATAAAAAACACGGGTTCGTTGTTATCAACGGGCTCGTGTTTATACTTCAAAACCAATCACTGTCTTTTATGGATTCAACAGTTGAACGAAGTCGTGAACAGACCATGTTCTCGATACTGATAGCCATCAGTTTCGCACATCTGCTTAATGATATGATGCAGTCGGTTATTCCGTCGATATACCCCTTGCTGAAGGAGAAATACGGCTTCAGCTTCGGGCAGATAGGCGTTATAACTCTTGTCTATCAGATGACAGCTTCTATCCTGCAACCTTTCGTGGGACGTTATGCCGACCGTCACCCCATGCCGTTCTCACTCTCGATAGGCATGATGTTTACATTTGCCGGTATGGTGATTGTGTCGTTTGCCAATACATTTTTGCTTATATTGCTGTCGGTTAGTATAATAGGGTGGGGCTCATCCATATTCCATCCCGAGGCATCGCGTATAGCGCAGATGGCCGCCGGAGGCAAGAAGGGGCTTGCGCAGTCGATTTTTCAGGTAGGGGGCAACGGCGGCAGTGCCATAGGTCCCCTGTTGGCTGCACTGATTGTAATACCTTTCGGACAAAGCTCTATCTCTGTGTTTGCGATTGCCGCTCTGGTAGCTGCGGCCACACTATATTGGGTGGGCCTGTGGTATCGCGAGCGCATTCATACAGCTGCCAAGGTGCTCAAGCAAACAGGCGAGGCAGTTGTGAAACTCTCGGAAGGCAAGATTAAATGGGCATTTATAACCCTTATTGTACTGATTTTCTCAAAATACTTCTACCTGTCGTGCATGACCAGCTACTTCACGTTCTTCCTTATTGACAAGTTTGGCGTGGATGTGTCTACCTCGCAGATATGCCTGTTTATCTTTCTCGGAGCTGTGGCTGTAGGTACCGTGATAGGCGGATGGGTAGGCGACAGATATGGCCGTAAGTATGTGATACTTGGCTCTATATTTGGTGCGGCACCTTTTGCCCTTTTACTGCCATACGTTGGATTCACGCTCACCATAATCCTTTCGGTAGTGGTTGGATTTGTGATTGCCTCGGCATTCTCGGCCATAGTGGTTTATGCCACCGAGCTCAAACCGGGCAAGGTTGGCATGGTGGCCGGATTGTTCTTCGGTCTTATGTTCGGGCTTGGGGGTATAGGTTCGGCATTCTTTGGCTGGCTCGCCGACCTCACAAGCATCGAATTCATATTCAAAGTAAGCGCGCTGTTGCCGTTGCTCGGTATCACGGCATCGTTCCTGCCCAACATCGACCCCCGCCGATAGACCTCGCTCACACATTATATATAAATAAAAAATCAGGGTTTGTCAAAATTGATGACATACCCTGATTTTTTAGTATTTAAAATACGTATCCGAGGCTTATGGAATAAATGTTCATATTATCCACAGCCTTTACATCGCCGGGAATATGAATGATGGAGTATTCAAAACCAAGGCGGTAATGCGACATGAATTCAAGTCCCAAGTTTATGTTGGCACCATATTCAAAACGTGAGGTAGAGAAGCAGCCGTCAAAAGTGTTTTTAAACACATTGTCGAGTTTTGCGCTGCCGGTCAGTGTGCCCTCGCCGCTCGACGACACATTGGCATAGTGTTTTGTATCACCTTTGCCGAACAGTCCCACTCCGATCATCGGACCTGCCGCAACATAAGTTTTAAGGTACTTATTCAGTTTGAAATTCAAACCTATGCGCACAGGCAGAGTGAGATAATATGGCGTGAAGTTTGCCACAACGCGAGAGCCTGATTCGGGCTTGTCGACGTAATAGTTGGTGTTGTCATAGCCGCAGGGTTGGGATGACAGTTTCAAGGTGGCATCGAGGTATAGGAGGCTCGAGAGCGAATAATCGGCACGTGCGCCTATATTGAAGCCTGCTTTTGTCTTGTTGGTTTCCAAGGCGTGCGATATATTCGCCCCGGCTTCAATGCCCCATCGCAGCTGTCCATACGACATTACTGACACCATGCAACACACGATTGCGATAATTACTTTTTTCATAACGTGATTGGTTTTTAAAGTTGACGGTGCAAAATTATTTATTTTGGCAGAGAACAATGGCAAAACTTAGTACGGAAAAAGTACGGAAATAGATTTCCGTACTTTTTCCGTACTAAGTTTGATTGTTAAGGCTTTGTAGTATAAGGCCTTAAGTGCAAGTGTGCGAATTAGCGGTTTCCCAAGTCAAAGGAATCGAATAATTTCATCAATAACTTTTGTACCTACTTTTTCGCCTAAGATTTTAATGGAAAGAGCATCTCTTCGTGATACGATTGTGCCTTTTGTTCTGTTTAGTAAGATGGCCATTTGGGATGGGTTCATACCGCATTTTATAAGTAACAGTGTATGTAAATCTGATACGGAAAGTTGACCATCTACCAAAATGCTTAAGTTAGTTCTTAAATTGGGACAAGCGGCAAAAATAACATCTTCGAGTTTTTTCCAAATCGGGCTGTTTTCTTTAAGCTCTCTTTCTTTGGATATATAGTCTGATAACTGTATATATGGTTCTGAAGTCAGGATGCTCGGGTCTACTTTTATTTTATATTCCGAGACCTCAGTTACTCTGATGTATTCTTGTCTCAGGCGTTCTCTGAGAGCATCCTTTTTATCCTTAAGACTGCTGAAATGATTTGAAGATTGGATGATTGTATCATCTTGTGATTTTGAATTTTCACCCGTTATTTCATCAGGCCGTGTACTATATGAATTCACTTTTTCAAGTGCTTCATGTAATAGTATGAGACTTTTTTGGTTTTTATTTCTATAAATCAAGCTTATTATAATAAACGACAAAAGGACAATGGATATAATGAGTATCAGTAGCCAAAGATTAGAAACAGATTCTTCAGCTTTTGCCCTGTCACGGTCGTGCAATTTATAGTTATAAAATGATTGTTGTTGGAGAGCCAACTGATTTTCATTGTCGTTGAAAATTTTTTCAAGACGATTACGGTAATCAAGTGCATATCTTGCCAACGTATCGGGATGAATTTTCTTGCGGATTTTGTCGGATAGCAATATGTCATATCCGTTTTCTTGATTAAAACTGTTATCGCTCTGTATTAATCGTTTTGCATTAATATATGCTGAGTCTAACATTCCGGCCTTTAAATAAATCCTCGCTGCATAGGCCAATGCAGTATTACGGGATATTGGTTTAACCAAGAATGGCACTTTATCTATGAGAATTACGGCAGAATCAATTTTACCTGTCTGTTCATAAATTCCGGCACGATACATATTGGATATGGCCAAATAATGGGCCGGCAGATTTTTACATTTTGAAGCTGATAATATAAAACATGAGTCGGCTTTTTTGTAATTTGAAGAATGAATGTAGATAGCTCCGAGCAGATGCAGGTCTTTAACGACCCCAAGAGTATCAGGGTCTGTGGTTGAATATTTTAAAATTTCTTCTAAATGAGGAATTGCCTCCTTGTATAGCCTCAACTTTTCAAAAATTGATGCTGTTTGACTTAATATACGATATTTCAAATCGGGGTTGAAATCTTGTTGCGGTAATTGGTCAAGAGCATCTTGAAAATATCGTAAGGATTGGGGATAGTCGCCGAGGTCGCTGTAAACTCGACCTCCGTAGTATAGCGCTTCGGCATAATGATTTTGGTCACCGTATTTTGGTGCTTCTTTTATTGTGTTGAGAATCAGACTGTCTGATGTATGTCTGATATATGCCTTATCACTGATTTTTATGGTTAGAAAATCGTAGTAGTGACGGTTGTGTCTGTTGAGCTCGGCTGCATTGATTGCTTTGAGAGAATCAAGAGCCACGAGTGCTGAATCCTCACCCTTTTCAGCCTGAATTTCAAGTTTTACTAACCGAGGGTCGATGCTATGAGAACAACTTGCAAAAATAGTAATGATGAGAATACCGGTTATGTGTAACGCGCGAAAAATCATGTCTTGAATTTTTTTGCAAAGGTAACGATTATTTCATGCGTGTACAAATTTAACTAAACACAATATAAAATACAGGCACCCGGTAAGGGTACCTGTACTACAGATTATCATTTATGTTGCTGAGTATAAGTAGTGATTTACTTTTAAGGCAGATTGTTGGGATCGTCGGGATGGGTGTACCAGCGTGAGTATTGCAGATAGTTGTGGGCTATCTTCTGGTTGATTTCCTTGGCTTGTGCGGGGTCTACCATTTTGATGAATTTGGCCGGGGTGCCGCCCCACAGCTCGTTGGCGCCGATTTTAGTGCGCGAAAGTACTACTGAGCCGGCGGCCACTATGGCGCCTTCGCCTACTTCGGCATCGTCCATCACCACCGCGCCCATGCCTATGAGGGCATAGTCGTGGATTTTGGCGCCGTGAATCGTCACATTGTGGCCGATTGACACGTGATTGCCTATTTCGATGGTGGATTTTTGGTAGAGAGTGTGCAGCACAGAGCCGTCCTGCACGTTCACGTTGTTGCCGATGCGTATTGAATTTACGTCGCCGCGCAGCACGGCGTTGAACCAGATGCTGCAATTCTCGCCCATCACTACATCGCCCACGATTGTGGCGTTTTCGGCAAGGAAGCTGTCAGCTCCTATCTCGGGAGTATATCCTCTTACGGGAATTATCAGTGCCATCAGAGTGTGATTGTATGGAGTTTGAGGGGTTCGGTATTGGCGTAGAGCCATTCCAGGGGACGGCCTTCGAGTCCCGGCGCAAGGGCTTCGCGCACCTGTCGGTGGTATTCATTCACCCATTCTATTTCCTGGTTGGTCATGATTTCTGTGTCAAACAGCGACAGATCGAAGGGGCAAAGGGTCAATGTCTCGAATTTGTAGAAGTTGCCGAATTCGGTGGTCATGGCCGGTACGGTGAGTACCAGGTTCTCGCAGCGTATGCCGTGTACGTTCTCTTTGTAAAGTCCGGGTTCGTTTGATGTGATCATTCCGGGGGTGAGCGGGGTGGGAACGTAGTTCAGACGTATGCTCTGGGGGCCTTCGTGTACATTGAGGAAATGTCCTACGCCGTGGCCTGTGCCGTGCAGGTAGCTGAGGCCTTCTTTCCAGAGGAACTGGCGGGCAAGTGCATCGAGCTGAGCACCGCATGTGCCCTGTGGGAAGATGGCCGAGCCGAGTGCGATGTGGCCTTTCATCACCAGAGTGAAGTCGCGCTTTTCTTCAGCGGTAGGAGCGTCTGACATGGCTATGGTGCGGGTAATGTCGGTGGTGCCGTCGAGGTATTGTGCGCCCGAGTCGATCAGCAGCAGGCCTTTCTTGTCGAGGGTCGAATTTGAGTTTTCGTCGGCCTCGTAGTGTACTATGGCACCGTGGGCTTCGTATCCGGCGATTGTGCCGAAGCTTTCATCGAAGTACAATTCTCCGGCCGAACGGTATTTGCGCAGGATTTCGGCTACGTCCATTTCTGTGAGTTTGTCGCCGGCAGCCACACGGTCTTGAATCTCGCACAGCGATTTTACCATGGCTATGCCGTCGCGGTGCATGGCCGCGCGCACACCTTCGAGCTGTACGTCATTCTTGCAGGCTTTGTCCATGGCTATGGCACTTGCGCCTTTCACGGCCTTGGCTCCGAGTACATCTACTATGCCGGCCGATGTACGCGACTTGTCAACCAGAACTTTCGCATCGGCGGCAAGCGATTTCAGATATTCTTTTACAGAAGAGTAGGGGGCGGTCTTCACTCCCTCGGCCTTGAGATATTCGGCAAGGGCAGCGTCAACTTTGGCGTCGTCTATAAAGAGTACGTTCTCCTCGGGCGACAGATACAGGAATGATGTCACTACCGGGTTGTATTTAACATCGTTGCTGCGTATGTTCAGCACCCATGCTATTTCGTCGAGAGCCGAGATGAAGGTGGATGCTGCCATCTGTTTCTTTACATTGGCAAGTACGGCGGCAATCTTGTTGCGGGCACGCTTGCCGGCATATTTTATATCGTGTACAAATGCCTTGCATTCGGGCAATGCGGGGCGGTCGGTCCATACGGCGTCGATGGGGTCGAAGTCTGAGTTGAGCACGATGCCGTGGGCATTAAGGCTCATCTCAAGGTTTTCTTTGTCGATTACCGAGAATACCATGCCGTTGATTCCTACAGTTTCGCCGGCGTGCAGTGTGGTGGTCAGCCATTGCGAAATCGAGGGTGTCTCGGGCAGGCCGTCTTTCATCAGTTTTATTTCTGTGCCTTCGAGTTGGTCGGCTGCCTGAAGGAAGTAGCGTGAGTCTGTCCACAGCAATGCGGCATCAAGAGTTACAACCAGGTCGCCGGCCGAACCGGTGAATCCGCTCAGCATGCGGCGTGCCTGCCAGTGGGGCGAGAGGTATTCACTCATGTGGGGGTCTGCCTGGGGCACTATCACTGCCGAGATTCCGGCGGCCTTCATCTGTCCGCGCAATTCGTTCAAGCGCGTATTAATGTTTTCTTTCATATTAGTATTCTATCTATATGTTTTGAGCGACGGGAATATTGCGTCCTCAATATGTTCTATCGTATAGTCATTGGCATTGCCACTGATACTGAAAACATCAAACTGGGCATCTTGTTTGATGTCGTGGCTCTGAATGTAGGCATCGGCGGCTCGCGTCAGTCGGTTTATTTTGCGTGAGTCGATGGCATCGAGAGGGTCTACCGAGTCGTCGGTGCGTGTTTTGACTTCTGCAAATACTATCCTGGTATCCTTTATGGCGATTATGTCAATTTCATTATGACCGGCTCGCCAATTGCGTTCAACTACCGTGTAGCCCTTACGGCGATAGATATCACATGCAATATCTTCGCCCCACTTTCCGATGTTGTTATGCAATGCCATTATATATAATATATGTATAGCGCAAAGTTAATGAAAAAAATATTAGGTGCAAAAAGAATGTTGTGTAAACATTCTCAGAATCTGTTTAATTTAAATAGGAGAAAAGTAAAAAAATTACCCTGCCGTTATTAAAAATATAGGGTAGGAGAGGATAAAAAAACACACATTCCTCAAAAAAATCTATGTTTATTCCGGCAGCAAGAAAAAAAATTCATAAAGCCCATATCACCCAAAAATCCAAAAACGCCCATTCCTCCCAAAACTCCCCAAAAAATCTCAAAAACATAACTCCCTGATAATCAGTAATGAGTTAAAAAATCATGTTTTTTAGCATAAAAAAGTTGGTAAAAAATTTGGAGGGTAAGTAAAAAAGGTGTAACTTTGCACTCGCTTTCGGGAACGAAGCAAGCGAACAAAGAAATGATGAAAAAGTTCAAAAAAATCGAACAAAAATTTGGTAGATTCAAAAATAGTTCGTAACTTTGCACTCGCTTTCGGAAACGAAGCAATTCCGAGAACATTGAAACGATTACAATAGACATACGAAGAGTAGTACAAGAGCACGATAGAAATATCAACCTCAAGTCAATTCTTAAGCACAATAGAGCATCCGCCGGGATGGTCAGCGGGACAATCGCAAGATGTCCGGCCGGCTTTAGGCAAACAACTTTAAAAAGTTGTCTGCTTTTCTTAAAATAGAAAAGAAAAAGACAATATACAACAACG
>CAJUKX010000055.1 GCA_910586975.1 uncultured Muribaculaceae bacterium
ACGAATCGTGCGGCGCTCACTTCCGCGAAGAATACCAGACCGCCGACGGCGAAGCTGCCCGTCGCGACGATGAGTACATGTACGTTTCGTGCTGGAAGTACACCGGCGACAACGAAAAGCCCATCCTCATCAAGGAACCCCTCAAGTACGAGGCCATCAAGGTTCAGACCCGCAACTACAAGTCGTAAACTTAACCACGCATCCCGCTCCGGAGCCAACCCCTCCGGATTTCGGGAGCCAAATAGCTATAGAATAAAATGGAAACAACAATCAGCGTAAATCTGAAAATTTGGCGTCAACGTGGTCCTAAGGAGAAAGGCCAGTTCGTCAACTACCACCTCGACAACGTGTCGACCGGTAGCTCCTTCCTCGAAATGCTCGACATGCTCAACCAGCAGCTCGTGGAGCAAGGCGAAGAACCCGTGGTGTTTGACAGCGACTGCCGCGAAGGCATCTGCGGCATGTGCTCGCTCTACATCAACGGTCACCCCCACGGCCCCGTGCAGGGCATCACTACCTGCCAGCTCCACATGCGTAAATTCCACGATGGCGAAACCATCACCATCGAGCCCTGGCGCTCGGCCGGATTCCCCGTAATCCGCGACCTCATGGTAGACCGCAACGCCTTCGACAAAATCCAGCAGGCCGGCGGTTATGTATCGTTCAACTGCGGCGGCGCGCCCGACGCCAACTCCACTCCCATCTCCAAGGAAGTGGCTGACGTGGCTATGGACTCTGCCACCTGCATCGGTTGCGGCGCTTGCGTTGCAGCTTGTAAGAACGGTTCGGCAATGCTCTTCGTATCGGCCAAGGTAAGCCAGTTTGCTCTCCTGCCCCAGGGCCAGGTTGAACGCAAACGCCGCGCCCGCGCCATGGTTGCCAAGATGGACGAACTGGGCTTCGGTAACTGCACCAATACCGGCGCCTGCGCAGCAGAATGCCCCAAGAGCATTCCTCTGAGCAATATCGCCCGCCTCAACCGCGAATTCATCAACGCCAAGTGCAGCGAATAATAAGCTTTTAAGGCATTATAATCTATATATAACGGAGGCGCGAACACGCGTCTCCGTTATTTTGTTTTATGAGTATGAAAAATTCACGAAAATATGGCCTGAGGCTGCTGGCCACGGCAGCCGTTGCGGCCGTGATAGCCGTTACCGTAATGTTCACGGGCGAGAAGGCTGCGGCCACCTCGGCTCAGTCGCCGGTGATGTGGCAAACCGACGTGGCTCTGGGTGCTCCATACCAAATGCGGTATGTGAACCAGCCCGACGACTACTCGGGCGCGGTGCGCTCTACCATAGTTAGGCTTACGAGCGACTGCGCCCATGGCGTGGGTGTGCTGTATGTGCACGGATACAACGACTACTTCTTTCAGGACGAGATGGCACGGCAGTTCACCGAGCATTGCTATGACTTCTATGCCGTGGACCTGCGCAAATATGGCCGCTCCATTATGCCGGGTCAGCGCAAATTCGAGGCCCGCGACCTGCGCGAGTATTTTGCCGACATAGACTCGGCCGTAGTGCAGATGCAACACGACGGCATAAACTCGATAGTGCTGATGGGACACTCTACCGGCGGCCTTATCTCGGCCTACTATATGGCATCGCAGCCGCCGCAGTGCATCAAGGCGCTGGTGCTTAACAGCCCGTTTCTGGACTGGAATCAGTCAAAATTTCAAGAGAAATTCCTTATACCGGTGGTAGATACATTCGCATCGCTGTTGCCCAAAGTGAATATATCGCAGGGCGACGACGACACCTATGCGCGGTCGTTGCTCAAAAGCATGGAGGGCGAGTGGGAATACAATACCGACTGGAAGCTGGTACATTCGCCCGACGTACAGACCTCGTGGATCAAGGCCATAGATTACGCGCAGGCGGTGGTGCAGGATTTTCCGGGCATAAAGGTGCCGATACTGCTCATGCACTCCGACAGCACCTACCGACCCGGACAAGGTGACCCCTCGCGGGCCGACGCCGTGCTCGACGTGGACGACATCTCGCACTACGGACGCCGGCTGGGTATAGACGTGGATGAATTCACTGTGAAGGGCGGCTTGCACGACCTTATGCTGTCGGCTCCGGGCGTGCGCACTGCTCTTTACGACTCGCTTTTCGACTGGCTGAGCAAATTGCGCTTGTCGAGATAGGCCACAACCAAGTCTACAATATCGTCCATATCGAGCTTGGAGGTGTCGATTGACAGGTGGTAAGAGGCCGAGTCGCCCCATGTGCGGTCGGTGTAGAAGTTATAGAACTCGGCACGCAGCTTATTGGTCTTGCGCATGATGCTGCGGGCTTCGTCAATACTCTTGCAATCGCCGCGGCGCATGATGCGTTCTATACACTGCTCCTCGGGAGCATGCAGGAAGATATTGACCACGCCGGGGAAGTCGCGCAGTATGTAGTCGGAAGTACGACCCACGATTACGCACGGCTGCTGCGAAGCCACTTCCCTTATGAAGTCGCTCTGCGCCCGATAGACACCCTCGCTGCCGGCGGTGTTGGGTCCGGCATACCAAGCCAGCGCATTATAGCCCATGCTCATGGGCAGTATACCCGACAGAAAGCCCGGTGCCCGCTCGTCGTTTTTCTGGAAAAGAGCCTCGTCAAGGCCCGAGTGGCGGGCCGCATCTCTGAGCAATTCCTTGTCGTAGTAGCTTATGCCGAGACGTTTGGCCAGGCGGTGTCCGAGATCGCGGCCGCCCGATCCGAAGCTGCGGCCTATGGTGATTATATAGTGCGATGGTACAGGTGACTGATTCATGTTTTTCAGGTTAATTAATTTTTATGATACAAATGTAACAAATAAATAGATTATATCCGACACAATATTGAAATTTTTTTGTAACTTTGTCGCCGACTTACATACATATAACAATTCCATATAACAATTCCCTATGCGTTTAATTATTGAACCGAACTACGAAGAAGTATCTCGCTGGGCGGCCCGCTATGTAGCAGCCCGCATCAACGAAGCCAATCCCACCGCCGAAAAGCCCTTCGTGCTGGGTTGCCCCACCGGCTCATCGCCCCTGGGCATGTACAAGGAACTCATCAAGCTCTGCAAAGAAGGTAAGGTTTCGTTCAAGAACGTCGTTACATTCAACATGGACGAATATTGCGGAATTCCCCGCGACCACGAGCAAAGCTACTACACTTTCATGTGGACCAACTTCTTCAACCAGATAGACATCCTTCCCGAAAACGTCAACATACTCAACGGCAACGCAGCCGACCCCGCCAAGGAATGTGCCGATTATGAAGCTAAAATCGCTTCTTACGGCGGCATCGACCTCTTCATGGGCGGCGTGGGTCCCGACGGTCACATTGCATTCAACGAACCCGGCTCGGCCCTGACTTCGCGCACCCGCATGAAGACCCTCACCCACGACACCATCATTGCCAACTCGCGCTTCTTCGACAACAATGTAGACCTCGTGCCCAAGACCGCCCTCACCGTAGGCGTAGGCACAGTGATGGCTGCCAAGAGCGTGATGCTCATCGTCAACGGCCTCAACAAGGCCCGCGCTCTGCGCCACGGCGTAGAAGGCGGCATCAGCCAGATGTGGACCATCTCGGCCCTGCAGATGCATCCCAAGGCTATCATCGTTGCCGACGACGCTGCCTGCGACGAACTCAAAGTGCAGACTTACAAGTACTTCAAGGATATCGAAGCTGCCAATCTCGACCCCGAGAGCCAGCTCTGATTTTTCGTGAAATAAATCATAATCACGGTAGCGGCATAAAAAAACGCCGCTACCGTGATTTTTTATATATTATTTGGTGAAATCTCTTGATAAAATCACTATCTTTGCCACGACAGTACAACCCTAAATCGCAAAACCATGCATCTGCCATCGCTGAGGCTTCATGCCATCCCCGACCTTCGCGACTATCTGATCATCATAGCCGGTATGGCTGTGTATGCCATCGGATTCACAGTTTTTATCCTTCCCCACGAGATTGTGGTGGGCGGAATGGCCGGATTCAGTACCCTCATTTACTTCGCATCGTCGCAACATATCCCGGTGGCATTCACCATGTATGCCGTGAATCTGCTGATGCTGATGGTATGGTTCAAAGTGCTTGGACGCAAATTTGTGGTACGTACGGTTTTCGGGGCCACGGCCCTCTCGCTAATGATAGGCTCCATCGAAGGCTACTTCACATCGCATCAGCCCATAGTAGCCGACACCACCATGAGCGTGCTGATGGGCTCGGCCCTGTGCGGCATAGGCATAGGGCTGTACTATGCCCACCACGGATCGGCCGGAGGCACCGACATTGTGGCTGCCATATTCGAGAAAACCAAGGGGATAAACATGGGTCGCACCATGATGATAATAGACATATCGATAGTGACATGCTCGTTTTTCCTGCCCTTTGAGGGCGACCTCGATGCACGCATTCAGACCCGCGTGCAGACCATCATCTACGGCTGGACCTCGATTATAATTTACTCTTTCCTGGCAAATTACATTGTAAACCTCGATAAACAGACCATTCAGTTCCTGATACTGTCGCCCAAATGGCACGAGATAGCCCACCACGTCACTCACGAGAGCGGCCGCGGAGTAACCACTGTAGGGGGCACAGGATTCTGGACCGGCGAGCACCGCGAACTGCTCATCATCTGGTGCCGGCGCTATGATGCCGACCGTATCTACGAGATTGTACGCCATATAGACGAGGGCGCTTATATAATACAATCTGACGCCCGCAGCGTGTACGGCAACGGATTCGACCCCCTGAAGGCCAAACCTCAGAAAAATATAGCTCCAAAAAAAGCGTAAAAATAGAAGATTTGTAATATTTATAACATAATTTTAAGGACTTGACCATGCCTTAATCAGTCATCATATTACAATCATAAATCAAAACACTTAATACCAATTAATATTTATTCAAAAACACACCTATTTAATTATAAACCGTAAATTCGCATGAGAAACACCCGCTTCTTTCATGTTGTATAACATTTTGGAAAGTTAGCGAAAAATAGCGATATTTGCACATTATTAGTAAAAATATGCAATTTGTCAGAAATTTAGAAAATCTATTTGAACTGGCATGCTCCAATGGAGCATCCCGTCGCAGAGTAGCTGCCGTTTATCCCCACGACGCCCACACACAAGAAGCTGTGGAAGGCGCCCTTAAACGTGGCTTTGCCGACTTTATTCTCGTAGGACGCGTGGCTGAGCTCCAGGCACTGCCCTTCGTAGATGAATATGCCGACCGTATCGAATTTGTCGATGTTCCCGACAGCGACGAGGCTGCCCGTGTGGCCGTTCAGATTGTACGCGACGGCGGTGCCGACGTGCTCATGAAAGGCAAACTCAACACCGACAACCTGCTGCGCGCCGTGCTCAACAAAGAACACGGAATACTGCCCCCCGGCACCGTGCTGAGCCATATCACCGTGGCCGAAGTGCCAAACCGCGACAAACTGCTCATATACTCTGACGTTGCAGTAATCCCCGAGCCTACCCTCGCACAGCGCGAGGCCATGATGGGCTACCTCGTGAAACTAAGCCACACTCTGGGCATCAAGACTCCACGTGTAGCTCTGATACACTTCACCGAAAAGGTAAACCCCAAGTTCCCCGTTTCAACCGACTACGTAGCCCTCAAAGAAATGGCAGCCCAAGGCCGCTGGGGCGACGTGATAGTGGACGGCCCCATGGACATACCCACAGCCCTCGAACCCGAAGCCGGACAAATCAAAGGCATAATCTCGCCCATCGAAGGACAAGCCGACTGCCTGATGATGCCCGACATACAGGCCGCAAACGTATTCTACAAAACCATATCACACTTTGGCGGCGCTACAAATGCCGGGATGCTCGTAGGAACAATGGCTCCGGTGGTACTGCCCTCGCGAGGCGACACCACCGAGGGCAAGCTGGCCAGCCTGGCCCTGGCTTGCGTGGCCGCAATGCACTGATCTGAACACACACTCCCACAAGTACTCTCCCCTGCCCGACTATTTTCGAGCCTTATTACATCTTTCCTTAGTTTATTGTCGTGCTTACGACCGACTCCCTAACAATTAGCTTATGCGCATTCTTACTATAAATCCCGGCTCTACATCAACCAAGATTGCCGTTTTCGACGACACTACTCCTGTATTGGTAGAGAATATCCGCCATTCAGTAGACGAGCTCTCACAGTTCCGTCAGGTTTCAGACCAGTTTGAATACCGACGCAACCTCGTGCTCAACGCGCTCAAAGAACACGACATACCCCTACAATTCGATGCAATCGTAGGCCGAGGCGGCCTGCTCAAGCCCATCGAAGGCGGTGTATACGAAGTAAACGACATAATGCTTGGCGAAATAGAGCACCCCATGCGCAACCACGCATGCAACCTCGGATGCCGCATAGCACACGACCTGTGCCAGTCTATTCCCGGTTGCCGCGCACTCACATGCGACCCCGGCGTGGTAGACGAACTCATTGATGTAGCACGCATATCAGGCTCGCCCATCATGCCGCGCATTACCACATGGCATGCCCTGAACCAGCGCTCCATAGCCCGCCGCTATGCCGCCGAACACGGCCAACGCTACGAAGAGCTAAACTTGATCATTGCACACCTGGGCGGAGGCATTTCTATCGGCGCACACCGCCAAGGCCGATGCATAGACGTAAACAACGCATTCGACGGCGACGGCCCCTTCTCGCCCGAACGCGCAGGCTCTCTGCCCCCCGGCAAGCTAATCGACCTCTGCTACTCGCAGAAGTACACCCTCGAACAGCTCAAACGCCGCATCAGCGGCAACGCCGGCCTGGCAGCTCACCTGGGCACAACCGACGTGCAGGCAATAGTAAAATCAATCGAAGAAGGCGACAAACACGCCGAACTCGTGCTCAACGGCATGATCTACTCCATAGCCAAGTGGATAGGCAGCGCCGCCGTGGCCCTCAAAGGCAAGGTAGACGCAATACTCTTCACCGGCGGAGTAGCACACAGCGACTACGTGGTGAGCCGACTCATAGACTATGTGAATTTCCTTGGTCCGACATTCGTTTATCCCGGCGAAAACGAAATGCTTGCCCTCGCCACCAACGCCATAGGCGCCCTGCGAGGAACCATCGAAATCAAGCAATACAAATAAGCTAAAAACATCCACCCAATAACACCGCGCGCCCAAAGTCAAACTTCCGGCACGCGGTGTTCTATATTTACATAGAGCATCTACATACCAAATGGCTTAAAAGTTAATTTGGTATGATAAATGCTCTATGCAATAATTTCTATGCAATAATTAATGTACCAACATTGTGGTGCAATAATGAACATCAGCACGAATTTTAGTCTGTTTCAATCCACACACCCACGCGGGGTGCGACCATAACGAGGTATCGGACGTTTGGCAATACATTTGTTTCAATCCACGCACCCGCGTGTGGTGCGACATGTACATCGGCTCGTATTTTGGTCTGTATCGGGTTTCAATCCACGCACCTGCGTGGGGTGCGACTCTGCCATAGTTGTTTGTGGTTTTAATTGGTTGATGTTTCAATCCACGCACCCGCGCGGGGTGCGACGACCGAGCTGCATTTAACTTTATTCTTCTCAGGTTTCAATCCACGCACCCGCGCGGGGTGCGACGATTCTCAACCGAGCCACTAATATTAACCAAAAAAGTTTCAATCCACGCACCCGCGCGGGGTGCGACG
>CAJUKX010000056.1 GCA_910586975.1 uncultured Muribaculaceae bacterium
GCTTCGCCGTCGGCGGTCTGGTATTCTTCGCGGAAGTGAGCGCCGCACGATTCGTTGCGGTTGAGGGCGTCGATAGCCATCATCTTGGCGATCACCAGGAAGTCTTCCAGGCGCAGAGCCTTTTCAAGTTCGGTATTGAGGTCGTCGGCGCTGCCTACGATGCGCAGGTCGCTGTAGAATTCCTGGCGTACCTTTTCGATTTCTTCGGTAGCTTTCACCAGGCTCTGCAGTGTGCGGCCCATACCTACGAGGTCCCACATCACGTGGCCCAGACGCTTGTGTATTTCGTCGGGGCTCTTGGTTCCCTTGATGGCCATGAGCTTGGCGATACGCTCGCGCACGTTCTTTTCGGCTTCATCAAATTCGGGAGCGTCGGTTGAGAAGTGGGGCACCTTGATCTGGTCGCTCAGGTAGTTCTGCATGGTGTAGGGCAGCACGAAGTATCCGTCGGCCAGACCCTGCATCAGAGCCGATGCACCCAGGCGGTTGGCACCGTGGTCAGAGAAGTTACATTCACCGATAGCGAAGAGACCCTTGATTGAGGTTTGCAGCTCGTAGTCTACCCAGATACCGCCCATTGTGTAGTGCGATGCGGGGAAGATCATCATGGGTGTTTCGTAGGGGTTGTCATCAGAGATCATCTGATACATGTCGAAGAGGTTGCCGTAGCGGTCGCGTACCACATCCTCGCCAAGGCGCTGGATGGCATACTTGAAGTCGAGGTATACGGCGTTGCCTGTACCTACACCATAGCCGGCGTCGCAACGTTCCTTGGCTGCACGCGAAGCGATGTCGCGGGGGCAGAGGTTACCGAAGGCCGGGTAGCGGCGTTCCAGGTAGAAGTCGCGGTCTTCGTCGGGGATGTCGGTAGGTTTCTTCTTGCCGGCGCGGATAGCTTCGGCATCTTCTTTCTTTTTGGGTACCCAGATACGGCCGTCGTTACGCAGCGATTCGCTCATAAGGGTGAGCTTCGACTGGTCTTCGCCGTGAACGGGGATACATGTGGGGTGAATCTGAGTGAAAGCGAGGTTGGCCAGGTATGCGCCTTTCTTGAAGGCCTGTACGGCGGCAGAGCCGTTGCAGCCCATGGCGTTGGTCGACAGGAAGAATGCACGGCCATAACCACCGGTGGCAAGTACTACGGCATGAGCGGCGTAGCGTTCGATTTCGCCGGTGATGAGGTTACGCACGATGATACCGCGGGCGCGGCCGTCGATGATAACTACATCGAGCATCTCGCGGCGCACGAAGCTCTTCACTGTGCCCTTCTGAATCTGGCGGTTGAGCGACGAGTATGCGCCCAGCAGCAGCTGCTGGCCGGTCTGACCCTTGGCGTAGAATGTACGCGATACCTGGGCACCGCCAAACGAGCGGTTGGCCAGCAGACCGCCGTATTCGCGGGCAAAGGGTACGCCCTGTGCCACACACTGGTCAATGATATTGTTTGACACTTCGGCCAGACGATATACGTTGGCTTCGCGTGAGCGGAAGTCACCACCCTTCACGGTGTCGTAGAAAAGTCGGTAGATCGAGTCGCCGTCGTTCTGGTAGTTCTTGGCGGCGTTGATACCACCCTGAGCGGCGATCGAGTGAGCGCGGCGGGGTGAGTCCTGGATGCAGAAGTTGAGCACGTTGAAGCCGAGCTCGCCCAGGGTTGAGGCGGCTGATGCGCCGGCCAGACCTGTACCTACCACGATGATGTCGAGCAGGCGCTTGTTGGCGGGGTTCACCAGCTTCTGGTGGGCCTTGTAGTTGGTCCATTTCTCAGCGATGGGGCCTTCGGGTATTTTTGAGTCAACTTGGTACTCAGGAAGTTTTGACGATTCGATATCAGCGAAGTCCTTCATGATAGGACTTGAATCGATCATGTCTTTAATTTTTGCGAAATCTATCATCTTTCTGAGAAATTTTATTATTGATTATTCTGAGTGTTGTCTTCCTCGATGGCGGGTGTACCGAGCATCTGGCGGAACTGGCCTGCCAGCATCATCATCTGGCGGAATGCGTCGGAGGGTACGCCGGCGGGGCACTGTTTCTCAAATGAGTCTGACACGAGCTGAGCCTTTTCGATGAATGAGGGGCCGTAGCTCTGCACGAAGTCCTGCTGAGCCTTCTGGGCGGCGGTGGGGTCGTTTTCGAGGCCCTTCATGGCGCTCTGTACGCTCACCTGGAAGTCGTTCATCATTTCTTCAGCCTGCTGGTTCCAGTATTCGGCATACTGTTCCTGAAGCTTTTCGTTGTCGAGGTAGTAGTTGTTGCGGGCCTGAACGGTGAATACGATAGCCTGTGCCAGGAAAAGGCCTACCACGATGGTTGTCCACCAGAAGCCGATTTTCTTGAGGCGTTCGATCCATACGTTGTTGTTCCAACCTATGGTCTGGAACATCGACCAGAAGCCGTGGTTGAGGTGGAACCACAGGGCGATGAAGCCGATAACGTAGATTGCCAGTGTCCACCAGCAGCTGAATGCCATCTGAAGGAACAGGGTACCCATGGCCGGAGCGGCGGGCACGCCTTCGAGCTGGGGAAGTACGGTGAGGTCGGCATGGATAAGTTCCTGCCACTGCATCTTCGACCAGAACTGCACCAGGTGCACTACCAGGAAGGCGATTACTACCACACCCAGAACAAGCATGTTCTTCGACGACCATTCCACATTGGGGGTGCGGCCGGCGATGGCGTAGCGGTCTTTACCGCGGGCTTTGTAGTTTTGCAGTGTGAGCCACACGGCATACAGAATGTGTAAGATGAACAGCAGGGCGAGGCCGGCCGATGCCACCAGGGCATACCAGTTGGCGCCTAAGAACTCGCACACCTGATTGTAGGCTGCAGGCCAAATCAGGGCAACCGCATTCATCAGCACGTGAAAAGTAACAAACAGGACGAGGCAGCAGCCGGTGAGGGCCATGATAAACTTACGTCCTATGGATGAACTTGTTAACCACATAGAGATGATTGGATTAGATTAATATGTATTTAATTGGTTTTCAAACGGTATTGCGCGCCCTTGGCTCGTGCCGGTACGCATTACGCTGCAAAATTAGCAAAATTTAATAGTCTTTACAACATTTATTCTAAATTTATTTATGTTTTTAAACATTATCAACCACCTACACTCTAACATTTGGCAGTATGAAGCAAATTTAGTAATTTTGCCACACTCTTTTTATCAATTTATTAACATGACACCCGAAGAAGCCAAACGACTGAAGAGCGACCCCGACGGGCTCCTCTCTTACGAATACATTGCCAATCATATTGAAGACTGTGATCCCGCCGACCTCAACGACGTCATCGAAAACCTCGTGACCGTTGATCTCAACGGTCAGTTCACCGCTTCTGCCGCACGATACCTCAATGCAATCGACGCAGTGAGGTTTGCCGACGCTGTGGCACGTCTGGCTGCCGCCACCATCGACAAGGACCGCGAGCACCGCTATCTGCCCGACCTGCTCACAGGCGTTTACGGCCCCGACTGCCACTCGCGTGCCGACGAACTTTCTAAATCCGACAACAACTTCCGCCGTATCTACAAGCGGCTTTTCCCTAATCCCGACAGTCTCTGATGAAAACTTCATACAGGCCCTTTGGCTCCATGATGCCGCTGCTGCTCGGCTTCCTGCTACCCTTTATGGCCGCCTGCGGCTCTGCTTCGGCCAAAGCCGACAACAATTCCGATAACAATAACATTGATTCTATAATGACCGAAACTGCCAATACCCCCGACACCACCTCGGTGAAGGTGAAAATGACCACCTCGCTCGGCGACGTGGTGATTCTGCTCTACGGCGACACTCCCCGCCACCGCGACAACTTTGTGAAGCTCGTAAACGAGGGCTTCTACAACGGCACTCTGTTCCACCGTGTCATCAATCAGTTCATGATTCAGACCGGCGACCCCGACTCAAAGAACGCTCCCGCCGGCAAGCGACTCGGCTCGGGCGGCCCCGGCTACACCATCGAGGCCGAAATAGAGTATCCCCGCCACTACCATAAGCGCGGCGCGCTGGCTGCCGCACGCCAGGGCGACCAGGTCAACCCCGAGCGCCGCTCGTCAGGCTCGCAGTTCTATATAGTCACCGGCCGCAAGCTCATTCCCGCACAGTTGCAGGCCATGAAAGAGCAGCTCCACAATCAGCAGCTGCAATCTACATTCAACGGCCTTGCCGCCGCCCACCTCGACGAGATACGCTCGCTGCAGGCCAAGGGCGACACCGCCGCACTGCGCGTGCTGCAGGAAAAGCTCATAGCCGAGACCGAAGCCACCGTTGCAGCTCATCCCCTCACTCTCACTCCCGAGATGGAGCAGGAGTATGTAAACGTGGGTGGCACTCCCCACCTCGACGGCACATACACCGTATTTGGCGAGGTACTCGAGGGCATGGATGTGATAGACAAAATCGAGAAGGTCGAAACCGACAGCGCCGACCGCCCCGTCGAGGATGTCAAAATCATCTCTATGGAGGTGCTCAAGTGATCGAATTCATACGCTACACGCTGCCAAACGGCTTGCGTGTCATTCATAACTACGATCCCACCACAGTGATGGTGGCCGTGGATGTGCTATACAATACCGGTGCGCGCGGCGAAAGCCGCGCTCTCACCGGTATTGCCCATTTGTTTGAGCACCTCATGTTTGGCGGTTCGGTCAACGTGCCCGCTTTTGACGTGGCCCTCGAAAATGCCGGCGGCGAGAACAATGCCTGGACCTCAAACGACTTCACCAACTTCTTCGACCTGCTGCCCGCGGCCAATGCCGAGACCGCTTTCTATCTCGAAAGCGACCGCATGCTCGGTCTCAGCTTCAATCCCGAGAGCCTTGAGGTACAACGCTCGGTGGTGATAGAGGAATTCAAGCAGCAGTGCCTCAACCGCCCCTACGGCGACCTCATGCACGGCTTGCGCTCGGCTCTTTACTCGCCCTCGCATCCCTACTCATGGCCCGTGATAGGCCTTGAACCCGACCATATAGCGCGTGTAACCGATGCCGACGTGCGCCGATGGTTCTATGCCCACTATGCCCCCAACAACGCCGTGCTTGCCATATCGGGCAATCTCGGCTACGACGAGGGACGCCGCCTGGTAGAGAAATGGTTTGGCGACATACCGCGCCGCGACGTACCTCTGCGTCAGCTGCCCGCGCCCGGTTTTCCCGCCCAAAACGTCGTGCGCGAGATGCGCGGCCCCGTGCCATATGCCAATGTGGTCATCGCCATTCCTATGGACGCTTACGGCACTCACGACTACCGCGTGGCCGACTGCATCACTGACCTGCTCTCGGCCGGACGCTCGTCGCGATTCCTGCGCAACCTCATAGCCGGCGGCGACGGCTCTATCATCGAGGCCGATGCTTCGATTTCAGGTGCCGAGGGTCCGGGATTTCTGATGATGTCGGCCCGTCCGTCCACCGATTCGCCCGAGGCCGTTGAGGCTGCTGCATCGGCCCTGCTGGCGCAGCTCGCCATGCTCGGCAAGCCGGGCGATGTAACCGACCACGAGTTGCAGCGTACACTCAACCGCTTTGAGTCAACATTTGCCCTGAGCAATTTCGACGCGCTCTCCAAGGCACAGAACCTTGCCATGGCCGAAATGCACGGCGAAAATATCAACGATACCGTTGAGCTGCAGCGCACTGTCACCCTGCACGACATAGCCCGCGTGGCCGCCGATTTGGCCTCGCGTCCGAGAGTCGTGGTAAACTATCGCCCGAGTTAATTAATGTTAAACTCTGCATTTTTAACATTATACTTCTTGGCATTATTTAGCAAATCTTTGTAAATTTGTCGCCGTAATGCTAACAAACGTGGCATAACCTTAAAGAAAAAATCTCTCGTACAAAATCGGGAAATAAATACAAACCATAAAAAACCAATCAAAAAAGCATGAAAAAACTTTACTCAATGCTCGCAATGGCTGCTGTAGGTTTCAGTGCATCTGCACTCGACTACACCGAAGTAGCCCTCAACAACCCCTCATTCGAGGAAACTGACTCAACTCTCGTTTATCCCAACCTTGCCGGTTGGAATCTGGAAGGTGACGGCTGGTATAATGCCGAAGGCGCTGCTTCTAACTTTGCCGCATTCCAGACACACACCAAGAACCCCACTCACGGTAATGTCGTTTTCCGTACCGCTTCTACTGCTGACGTTGAATATGCCTATATTTGGCAGGAAGTGATGGGTCTGCAGCCCGGCGTATATGTACTCATCTTTGATGGTCAGGCAACTCGCAGCAACTGGACCGGCTTATATGATGATACTCAGTTCTCATACGGATTCGTATGTGATGACTACGGTGATCCCGATGAAGCAGGTACAGCAGAAGAACCCGGTGAAGGTATCTCTGCTCTCTTTACCCATGGTCAGGCATCTGCAGGAAAATGGTTCACATGCGGATGGCGTCACTTCGTAGTTCACGCAACTCATCCTGATCTTGAAGACGAAACCAGCATTAAGATCGGTTTCGGTATTCCCAACACTTCTGCTCCGATCTCAAAAACACAGCTTGTAATGGATAACTTCCAACTCCGTTACTATGATACAACCGATAAGGATGCAGTTATTGCTGCATTGTCTGAAGAAATCAAGGCTTGGGCATCTGGTGATCCCGAAGCTGAAGAACTTTCTGCTCGTCCTTTCTATAACAAGAATGCTGTGAACGGTCATGAAAAGAACATCGATGGTTTCGAGGCCAACTTCACTGTAGATGGCGTTCAGGGTATCACAGGTGTTGAAACTGATGCCGAATTCGTAGGCAACGGCAAGACCTACAACCTCCAGGGTATCGAAGTAGCAGATCCCACCCAGCCCGGTCTCTACATCCGCGACGGTAAGAAGTTCATCGTGAAATAATCCACGATAACCCAAAAACATAAAAAAACGGCGAGTGCTCAGCACCCGCCGTTTTTGTTTTTGGGAGCATAATCCTCCGGATTGCGCTGAACAAAATCGGCAACATGACATCCGCGCCGCATCCATCGTACGCCACCGCAAAGGTATCGGGAATATGACATCCGTGTCGCATCCATCGTACGCCACAGCAAGGAAATCGGGAATATGACATCCGGCAGGATGTCTGCCACACCGTAACCCGGTATGCACGACCGCAGGGAGGGCATGCCGGGAAATCCGAGAGGATAGAAGAAGCATCCGAGAGGATGCGGTATAGGTGGCGCGGCATACCAACATGGCATCCGAAGGAAGCCTGTAAGCTCGTAGCCGGGCATGCCCACAAGTCAAAAGGCATTCGCAGAAAGCCGATTATACAGGCAATCCCCATACTTTATAGACGGCTTCCTGCGGATGCCATTTATATTTTTTGCACGCCCACCGGGCATGCCCTCCCTGCGGTCGTACATACCCGGAAATCTAGGACTCTTGCAAGAAAAAAGTGTTAAAAAAT
>CAJUKX010000057.1 GCA_910586975.1 uncultured Muribaculaceae bacterium
ATTTTTTAACACTTTTTTCTTGCAAGAGTCCTAGATTTCCGGGTATGTACGACCGTAGGGAGGACATGCCCGGTAGACATCGCAAAACAAATGGCATCCGCAGGAAGCCGTGTATATAGGCCGGTTGCCTCTATAGTCGGCTTTCTGCGAATGCCTTTACTTTTTTATACAATTACCGGGCATGCCCGCGCTTCGGTAAACCTACGCGCGTGCATACCCGGCTACTAGCTCACAGGCTTCCTTCGGATGCCATCTTCCCGATACCCTCGGTGGGTTTGGTGTGACAATGTGGCGTATGCTGCATCCTGCGGATGCCTTTTGCTTGGGCGGCTGTCTCCCGGCATGCCCTCCCTACGGTCGTGCATACCGGGTTACGGTGTGGCAGACATCCTGGCGGATGTCATACTCCCGATACCATCGGTGGGTTTGGTGTGACAATGTGGCGTATGCTGCATCCTCCGGATGCCTTTTGCTTGGGCGGCTGTCTCCCGGCATGCCCTCCCTATGGTCGTGCATACCGGGTTACGGTGTGGCAGACATCCTCGCGGATGTCATATTCCCGGTACCCTTGATAGGGTTAGAGTGTACCGAAATGTTTTATTTCGCATCCTGGCGGATGTCATGTTGACGATTCCCACACTGGAAACGTAATAAAATGACATACGGAGGTAACCGTATTGGCGGGAGTCCCCATTAGCGGGTGAGGGGGGTGTCGCCGCGGTTGGTGTCGCGCATGCAGAGGAACCACTCGCCTACGCACTTCACGGGCTTGAAGTACCAGTTGGTGGGGATTGCTCCATCGAGTATCACTTCGCAACGTACTTCATTGTTTTTGTAGTCGTCGAAGATGATTTCGCGAATGCTGAAATCGGTGATGTTGAATTCCTTGAAGGTCTGCATGTAGGCCTCGCGGGTGGCATCGTTGAGGGGCATGGGCTTGCCGGTCACAGAGTCGATGTTGAACGCGTCATTGATCATATTGAGGGCAAGGTCATATTCACCTGCTACAATCTGACCCATAAAGTCATTAACGAGTTTGCGTACGGCTGCCGAGTCGGCACCTTCGGTATGCATCTTGGGCATGCCGGCCATTTCTTCCTGCTCAGATGCCTTCTTATTTCCACCGCAGCTTGCCAGGATAGCGACTGCAGCGATAAAGAGAAAGATTCGTGTAAATTTCATATTGCAATTCAGTAATATTGAAAAAAGGGGCTGCATTACACAGCCCCTTTTTGTTATGCAGAAGATTTGTTAAATTCTTCTATTGAGGGATTAGTTGCCCTGACCGGGAGTCGGGTTAACAGTGATAACCATCTTACCGGTGAGGTAGCCCCACTTGTAGGAGAGAACGAGGGGAACTTCAATCTGGAAGGCCTTATTGAAGTTTTCACCGTTGTTGTAGTAAGTAAGGGTACCCATGTTGTAGTTACCGAGCGTACCTGTAGCAGGTGTGAAGATGATATCCATGTTGGGAGTAACCTGTGCAAGTGTTGTTGTGCCAAGTGTACCTCCACCAAGAGTTGTTGTTACAACGTTCTTGAGAGAACCAGCACTAACTGCACCATTTACAAGGTTGCTGGGATCCTTAGGATCAACAGTACCCACGGTAATGCTCTTGAGACCATAGTAGGTGTAGTACCAGGGATGAGTGCTGAAGAAACTCATGGGATCGTCTGAACGCCAGTCTGTGAACGAAATGTAGTCAGCAAAGTTAACTACAGAACCCTTAGTCTGAGCATCGATCATTGTAGCACCATCCTTGATGTCCATGTTGATGGGACGGAGGAAGCGTACGTTGAAAGTGTTGTTGGTGAGAGCTATGGGCTTGTTGCACTCGTTAACAGCTGTGATCTGGATGGTTCCGGTGGGAGTTTCACCCTTAGCAAGCTGAGTGTGGCTGTATGCGTTGAGAATATCAAGAGCAAATGCAGTCTGCTGATATTCTACAGTAGGATCGTCAGTACCCCAAGTTTTTAAAGAGTAAGTGGGGTTGTTGATAACTGCGATAGGCTGCTTAACAGCGGGAGCTGACTTGAGAGCAGCGTAGAGAGTCTGACCTTCTACGGTGATTACGTATTCAGCACCAGATACACCGGTAGCGGTGGCAACAGCCTGTTCGGGCTTGAAGCTGAAAGTCTTGGTGAGGAATTCATCTCCGTAACCCTTGTACATTTCAGCGATTTCAGATACAGCAAGCTTCATTTCCTGCTTCCAGGGGTAGAGGAGATGGCTTTCGAATGTGCAAAGGTCTGATTTATCATTTGCTGTCTTGGGAACAGCCACGTTGAGGTGAGTTTCGTCGAAGCCACCGTGCTGGTTGGTCCAAGCGGTGTACCACATTTCAGCGATCTTAAGACCGTTGCTGATTGTGCCTGAAGGAGTTACATTGAGGGCCTTGGGAGTCCAGTTAAGAGTTACGTAAACGTAGTGGTGAACAGTCTGAGTGTGGTTGCTACCCATGCTTACAGTATACTTCTTAACGAAGCGAACGATAACCTTGGTTGAAGGGAGCTTCTGGTCAACGAAGAGGTTATAAGCCTGTTCGCCACCGATGTTCCACTTGATAACGTTGGTTTCAGAAGAAGCCTGATCATATTCAGTCTTACCAACTTCGCCGATCCAGTATTCCTTGGCTATTTCCTTAGCGCCCTTGTCAGCCTTGTCGAACTGCTTGAGGAGGTAAGTATCGGCTTCACCGGTCATTTGGTCCTTGGTTGCTGTGTAGTCGGGTGTGTACTGTTCTTCGAATTCCTGCTTAGAGATACCGAGCTTTTCGATAATCTTTTCTTCAACCTGCCACCATGTGAGAGATTCGCCGAATGACTGGAGGGGGCATGTTGCAGTGTAAGCGTTGTCGAAAGTGAAGGGATCGATGATTGTGTATTCATCTTCCTTGGTATCGGGAACGATCTGAATCTTCATGTAGCCGACAGCTGCATACTTACCGCTGATGGTGTCCTTAAGGGCAACACGAACGATAGGCAGACGGTCGATGCTGGCCATACCCTGAGCAGAACCGAAGGGCTGCTGGAGACCTTCATTTGTCATCTGAGGACGGAAGATGCAGTTGTAGCCATCAACCTTAAGGGCAGCGTGAGCTGATTCAGAGGTCTTGTTTTCGCCGAGCTTGTAACCAACGAGAGCATATTCGTAGGTAAAGCCTTTTTCGCGAACAGTTTCCTTGGTAGCGTTAATGTCCCAACGAGTATCCTGATCCTTAGCAGCCTGATCTGCTACGAGTTTGTAGTGAGTGTCAACCCATTCAGCGATGTTAACACCTTCGCTGTTCCAAGCTACAGTAGCGAAAGGTGTTTCATCTGCTATAGCTTTAGCCATTGTGGTGTGGAGGTGAGTCTGATGATCAGCCATACGAGCATCAGCAAGTTCAAAGCCTGTGGTGTACAAAGGCTTGAGAGCAGCGTAGTCAGAAGTGATTACGGTGTCACCAAGGCTTACTTCGAGAGCGAGTACAGTAACCTTAGAATCAGTTGCGATGTAGGGGAGGATACCGTCCTTGAGGTTAGCCTTAACAGTTACATCACCACCATTAACCTTAGCTTCGTAGATAGTGGGAGTGGGAACGTTGCTTGCGCGAACGAAGTCAACATGCTTGATAGTGTTGGTAAAGCTGTAAGCCTTAACATCAGCAGGCATCTGAGCTGTAGAAGGATTCATGTGATAGGTAGCAACCAGGTTGGGTGTTACATATACAGAATCACCTGCTACGGGAGCGTCAGTTGCGAAGTTTCCATCAGCATTTACAGTCTTAACATCAAGCTGTGCGTAAGCGAAAGTGGGAGCCCACATAGCTTCAATACCGTGGTAGTAGAATACGGGATTGAAAACGAGTGAACGGAGCTGATCGCCGTTAATAGTAACGAGTGCGCCTTCGATAGCAGCAACCTTGTTAGAGATAGCCTGAAGGAGAACATCGAAGTTGCTTGCCTGGTTCTGAAGACCGGCGATAGCGCTGTTGATTTCAGTGATGGTCTGATCGAGACCATTCAGGAAAGCTTCTTTACCAGCGAGGTTTTCAAGAAGAGTCTTGTACTGGTTAAGAGCGTCGAGCTGGGTCTGAAGAGCCTGGAGAGCTTCGTCGTAGCTGGTGCCGGGAGTGGTTGTGCCACCCTGAGCGAGCTTTTCTTCGAGAGCCTTAACACGAGCCTGGAGAGCGTCGTATTCAGCCTTTGTGGTGTAACCCTTGAGCTGTTCAGCGATTTCGGCGAGAGCTTCAGCCTTGGCGTTAGCAGCAGCAGATGTTGCGTATTCCTTGGCAGCTTTTGCTTCGGCAGCGGCAGCTTCTGCAGCATCCTGAGCAGCCTTGGCAGCTGCAGCAGCGTTGTTAGCGTTGGTAAGGGCTTCCTGAGCCTGGCTCTTGAGGCTTTCTACAGCAGCCTGGATGGCTGTGATCTGAGCCTGGAGGTCCTTGTCCTGACCCTGCAGGTTATCGATGTCATCGTCGTAATCCTTACACGATGTGATAGCCGCGGGCATCGAAGCGCACACCATTGAGAGAAGTGCGATTTTCAATAAACCTTTGTTCATAATTGATTTATTAGGTGATTAAAATGTGAATAGTTTTTGCGATAGATATTAATGTATTATTCGCACGGTAAATAAACCTGTGCAAAATTACTTCAATCTGAGCGTTTATCACTTATAATGTTGTAGCAAGAATTGCTCATAAGTGATGCGAGTTTCGCGATTACTTGAAATTTAATAAAATTTAAGAACATGTATTGGTGTGGAAAAATTCGCGCTATCTGCCACATTAGTGCGGCAGCATTTGCGGTGTCAGAGGAGGATGATAATCAATGCTTCATGGTGTTTTAGAAAGTTCTTCGACCAATTCTTCGGAATAGAGGGCGAAAAAGTCGCGACGGAGCACCTGCGAGATACGACGAAGGAGGTCGGTGTCGATCGAGTTCTTCTGGAAGAGACGATAGACATTCGAACGGTCGAGGTGGATTTTGCGTGAGAACCATGCCACACTGCGCTCCTGCGCGATCAGCTCGTCCTTTATTATTTGTCCGATTGGGTCCATTAAAAAATTATTGAATTAGAGGGAGAGGAGCGCATCACACACGCATACGTGCGTATATAATATATGTGACGCGATACTCGCTGTTTTTTATTTCAAATACAAAGTTACAAAAAAATAGTGTGATACGCAAGCACTTTAACATATCCGCGCAATAAAAATTGGCAAAGTGAATTGAACAAGGATTTGATTACCTTTGAATATCAGCAAAATCGGATAAAAGCAGCCTTGTATGTAACAGCACTACAAATCAAGTGTTTAGGCAAATTCTTTGAAAAAATTTAGAAAAAAGTTGCAAAAATATTTGGCCATGTCGAAAATTAGCCTTAACTTTGCAACGCAAAAAGGAAATAACCCTTACGCAAAAGACTCCGTAGCTCAGTTGGTAGAGCAACTGACTCTTAATCAGTGGGTCGAGAGTT
>CAJUKX010000058.1 GCA_910586975.1 uncultured Muribaculaceae bacterium
ACGGTGAATACCTCATCAACGCTCAGGGCGAAGACGTGGTTGCCGGTATCCGCACTCCCCAGCAGATCACCATCGAAGGCTCACGCCGCTGGGCCAAGCTGCAGGGTATCTCTGAAGAAGAACGTGCCGCAAAATATCCTTCACTCGAAGAATCAATGCCCGTTTGCGCTAACGAGCTCTTCAAGATTGCCGATCGCCTCGAAGACTACTACCGCGACATGCAGGATATGGAATTCACTATCCAGGACGGCAAGCTCTGGATGCTCCAGACCCGTAACGGTAAGCGCACAGGTGCCGCTATGGTGAAGATTGCCATGGATCTGCTCCGCGAAAACAAGATTGACGAAAAGACCGTACTGATGCGTATGGAACCCCAGAAGCTCGACGAGCTTCTGCACCCCGTATTCGACAAGGCTGCCCTCAAGCGCGCACAGGTTGTTGCCAAGGGTCTGCCCGCATCTCCCGGTGCTGCTGCCGGCCAGATCGTGTTCTCAGCCGAAGAAGCTGAAGCATGGGCCGAAAAGAAGCGCAAAGTGGTACTCGTACGTATCGAGACCTCACCCGAAGACCTCCGCGGTATGGCTGTGGCTCAGGGTATCCTCACTATGCGCGGCGGTATGACATCGCACGCAGCCGTTGTTGCCCGCGGTATGGGTAAGTGCTGCGTTTCAGGTGCAGGTGAAATCAAGGTTGACTATAAAGAAAAGACAGTCGAAATGGGCGGCAAGCTCTACAAAGAAGGCGACTGGATTTCGCTCAACGGTTCAACCGGTGAAGTTTACGACGGCCAGGTTCCCACAACCGATCCCGAACTCGGTGGCGACTTCGGCGCAATCATGAACCTTGCAGCCAAGTACACCAAGACACTCGTACGTACCAACGCCGACACTCCCCGCGATGCCCGTCAGGCACGCAACTTCGGCGCTCAGGGTATCGGTCTCTGCCGCACAGAACACATGTTCTTCGAAGGCGACCGCATCAAGGCCGTACGCGAAATGATTCTCGCCTCTGACGAAGAAGGCCGTCGCCAGGCCCTTGCCAAGCTCCTTCCCATGCAGCGCGGCGACTTCGAAGGTATCTTCGAAGCTATGGACGGCTACGGAGTTACCATTCGTCTTCTCGATCCCCCTCTGCACGAATTCGTACCTCACCAGACCGCAACTCAGAAAGAGCTCGCCGACGAAATGGGCATCTCGCTCACCGAAGTTAAGGCCAAGGTAGACGCTCTCGAAGAATTCAACCCCATGCTCGGTCACCGTGGTTGCCGTCTCGGTATCACATATCCCGAAATCACCGAAATGCAGACCCGCGCTATCATCGAAGCCGCTCTCGCCGTTAAGGCACGTGGCATCGACGTTAAGCCCGAAATCATGATCCCCCTCGTAGGCTCACTCAAGGAAATCCAGCACCAGGCCAACGTGATCAACACCACCGCCGCCAAGGTATTCGACGAACAGGGTCAGTCACTGCCCTACATGGTAGGTACAATGATCGAAGTTCCCCGCGCTGCCCTTACAGCCAACGAAATCGCTACCGTAGCTGAATTCTTCTCATTCGGTACAAACGACCTCACCCAGATGACCTTCGGCTTCTCACGCGACGACGCTCCCAAGTTCCTCAAATACTACAAGGAACACGGCATCATCAAGGTAGATCCCTTCGAAGTACTCGACCAGGAAGGCGTAGGCCAGCTCGTACGCATGGGCGTAGAAAAAGGCCGTGCAACCCGTCAGGACCTCAAGGTAGGTATCTGCGGCGAACACGGTGGTGAACCCTCATCAGTTAAGTTCTGCGCCAAACTCGGCATGAACTACGTGAGCTGCTCACCCTTCCGTGTGCCCATCGCCCGCGTAGCCGCCGCACAGGCAGCCATCGAAGAGTAATTCTTTGAGAATTAGATAATCATAAAGGTCGTAATCCTTTAGATACTAAATCTGGGGATTACGACCTTTCTCTCTAAATCAGCATTGCGATGAAAGAAGAAATAGATTCGCACACCGGAGATAAATGGATAGAACTTAGTAAAGAGGAGGTCAAGATGGGGTTCCTTGCACAATGTGTTGAAGCTCTTGCAGAAATAGAGGGATGCGACTATATAGAAATGTTCAGCCGTATGGAGGCCGCTGATATGACCGAGGGATATATACTCAAACATTACGAGCCGCTTCACACTCAAAGTTGGGAAAACGTATTGGATGACCTCAAAGAACTACTTGCCAAACGAGAATCAATATAAATAGCCGCATGTACGATGTATTGACAGTTTACCATGGTGGAACAGATGAGATAAAATCTCCATTAGTTAATGTAGGCCGACCGAATCTCGATTTCGGGCCGGGCTTCTACATCACCGACTTATATCTCCAAGCAAAGGAATGGGCTGAGCAGGTAGCAGATTTGAGAGGCACGTTTCCGATTGTTTCTGTCTACCACTTACGTCAACAAGACGTACTTGGATGCTGCAACTCTAAAATCTTTACCGCATACGATACTGATTGGCTTGAATTTGTCACTTCAAACCGATTAGGGAAAGAGGCGTGGAAAGGATTGGATTATGTTGAGGGTGGTGTGGCTAATGACCGCGTGATAAATACTGTAAGATTGTATATGACCGGCTTTATTTCGGCAGACGAAGCTCTCCGTCGCCTGAAATACTATAAGCCTACCAATCAGATATGCATTCTCAATCAGCAGTTACTTGACGAGCATCTGACCTTTGTAGAAACCATAAAAGTAAAAAACGATGAGTGAGAAAGATAAAGTGCTTCATCGCATATTGACCGCCACACAGACGGGAACAATAGTATGCCGTATAGCAAAGACTCTCGGCATACCCACATACGAGGCGTTCCGCCGTTTCATTGTGAGCAAGACATACGCCAACTTCCGCAAGCCAGGTTCTGTGCTGTCAATGTGTGGAGACCCCGCTATCGTAGAAGAATTTTTCCGCGAAAACAAGTATGTTCAATCGTAAAACCAAATGCTGATAAGAAGTTTGGTTAGCGGTTAAAAACAGTTGAAGTTTTACGACAAAACGTTTATTCTAAATAACTTGTATGCTCCATCTTCAATGGTAATCGGTTTCGAGGAAGTCGATTTTGGATTCTTCTTTGTTTTTGATATGGTCTGAGCCGAAGTTTATGCCGGTGGCTGCTGCGTTTATTGAGTTGCTGTTGTCCCGATAGTCGCGCAGTTGTCGGAGCATGTCGGTACGTTTCATTTTGTCATATTGCCTGAATGGATAGATCGGTACGATTTCTTGGTCGGTGGATTCCAGACCGGTGGCTGTGAAGCTGTGTTGTCCGGTCGACTCAGATGCTTCGAGAATTAATCCGGGAAGTCCGGTTAGCTTCCATGGACCTTCGGGCAATGGTATGTCTGGAGTAAACCATGCGGTCCAGTCGCGGCCGTGGTAGTGGGCGGTTGCCATCACACAGTCGTAGCCAAGTATGTTCTTGGTTGAATCGGCTATTTCCCACCGAATCTCGCCGAGCGGCTCGGTGTAATACCCATGGCTGAGTCCTGCGTAGTCATATACGGTCATGACACGGTCGGGAACAGAACGGAAGATATACAAGAATGTCTTATAAGCCACCGCACTCATAGCCTCGTTATCTTTAGTAGACATATATTTATCAATGGCTGCCTTAAGAATCTGTTTGCTCAATGCTCGACCTTGTGGAGTTGATTCGAGCGAGTCTTTGTATTCTGTCGAAGGATTGTAAAACTTTGATTGCTCGTTGTTTGCCAGCAGAACAAATGGAATGTCTCGCTCTATTATTCCGTCGGAACCTCGCACGAAGGTCTCGTGATAGGTATATCCTACCTTTATATCGGCGCGGGGATATTCCTTCTTTTTTGCTGTGGCAGTCATAACAGCCAAAAGAGCCATTATTGTGATGATTATTGATTTTGTGTTCATATTCGGTTTAATTTATTACATAAGTAAAGAGAAATAGTCGTAGGTGGCCGTTGATGACGTAACGGTCAAATGCCCACAACCCTATATTGAATCCGACAGTTTCAGCAGCGACCCTCCAGAAATGCTTCTTCTGTTGCCTGAAAACATCAGCACTGTCAGGCAATACCGGGCTTAGCACTACGTGCCTATACGCTTTATCATACCGCCACGTAGCGCAAGTTGCTGTCTCCGCGGAGTCAGTTGCGAGTGTTTTCGTACCGTGAGCGCGCAGAGCTAATGGCAGAAAAATAAGTATTGATATTAAGATTGCTTTCATGATATTGATATGAATCAATCAATCAACAAAGATACAACAAAGAATAATTAAAACGCTCAACAAATGTTGAGAGTGAAGCATTTTAACACTCTTTGGTGCCAATTTTTTGGGCATAAGCATCCGGCTATGTGCGCACGCGCATAAACATTGATTGCAGATTCCATGTTTAATTGTAAAACAACAGATTATATGAATAGCGTAAATTTAGGAATCGCCCTTGATATTGCAGGCCCGGCAATTTTTATGATACTTATAATAGTTGGAGCTGTTAAAGCGTGGCCATACAGAAAAACCGACAAAGACAGGTTTAATGCCATATACAAACCCTTTAAGTATTGGGGCTTCGGTATATGGATAGTGTTTAATGTAATTGGCTTTGTGCTGGTGATGAAAGGATGATTTTTGTAGGGTCAAATCAGTTTTTTTGTAAATTTCGGTAGTTCTGTTTTGTTTACTGCGGGAGTGTTAAAGTTGTGACGGAGTTGTTACAAAATATGTGCATAAACGTAACAAATGATATATTGTAACAATGGTGTAACAATTATGAAATATTATAAAACATTATAAATCAAT
>CAJUKX010000059.1 GCA_910586975.1 uncultured Muribaculaceae bacterium
AGATTTGGAGTGCCTTCTTAAGAAGCAGCTGCAGGACAGTTCGCCGTTTGCAGCGTTTAAGAGATGGCTGATCAGGGATAACAGGGAGGCATATCCGGATTTGATGAAATTTTTAAATGCATAAAAAGGACAGTTTGACAGTATGCTGAACTGTCCTTTTTATAATCTGTTCCGACTTTGTGTTAAAGAAAACTACATCACTGCGAATGTCGAGGCTGTACAGCGAATAGGGATAGAAGAGTCCCGGTCCCTGGCTGGTAGCCCGCCGTATACTCCATGAAGCGTTTTGTCAAGTGCTTTTTTGAGTTATTGACGCAAAACTTGTTACTATTCACAGTCGGTTTGATGGAACGACAAATAAAGCGGAGCTGTAACACCGCTTTCAATGTTCTGATGTGTTTTTAGGAAGATTAGACCGAGAAGATTTCGGCAACCGTATAAGGATTCCCCTCGCATAATCGTTGCAACGCATCGATTTCATTTATGCCATTACGACGGCAGGTTTCGATGTATGTTCGGTTGAGCGCATGGTTATCGGCCGCTGTCTCTGATTCAAACTGTCCCGATATTTTCATGTGGGATTTTACACCTCGAAGCCCGCGTTCACTGAGATTATTGGTGGTCGGCAGACTGAAATCCTCAACCCACAGGAAATAGTTTCTGCGGTATTGGGCAATTCTGGTAAGCAGAGTCCGCTCAAAGGATGCCCCGTAGTTGTTTGGATCAGACTCATTTTCATTCCATCCGTTTTTAAGGTATTCATCTATTTTATGATGAAACTCGTTTATGCAGGCTTCGCTGAAAGAACCCTCGCCCCGGGCTATGGCATCATTGCGATCCTTGATGGTTGCGCTGATATGCTTTTTCAGATCATCAGACCATTGATGGCAGGTATCATCCGTATTCTTCTGGCAGTCACGCTGAAGATGCTGATTACACTCGATATTCTCAAAGCTGTACTTTTCATTGTAGTTTACGGTGTTATGGTCGTGCATGGTTTTGGTATCCGATGTCAGGAGATTCAGTACATTGTCGTCATCAAGGCTTTCCATGTCTTTGTGTGCATGCGCTGTATAGCAGGCAATAGACTCGTCTCCATAAAATCGGAAACATGCTCTTTGCGCAAGAATGAAGATGACCGTGTCGTCCCAGTAAACGATCTTTCTTGTGATCAGGACAAGCTTCAGATCCTGGCGAAACTGGCGGAGCCCATTTGCGGCACGGGCCTGGAGTTTCGCAATGTATCCCTCACAGGGCATTAATTCACCGCCGGTGATTCCGGCAAGAAACATGGATGCTTTGTTCATAGCAGCATTGACGGTATTTGTGAGTGATAAAGCAAAAGCCTGCAATCCGCTGCCATACTGAACCTTCTCCTTGAGGTTTGGGGGTATCTGTGACCGGAATACAGTGCCGCAGTTGCTGCATTCGTAATAAAAGAATTCGTGTTTGATCTTAACGACTTTAATGCGTACATCGTATTCAAATTTAACTTCGGACTCGCCGGTTGGGACGCAGTCTGTAAGCCCGCATTTTGGACAGCATTCATCGTCCTGTAATGGGTGCCCGACGGTATCTGTGATCTCAGATTCCTCCGGCGCTTCAAGGGCTGCTTTGGGATGTCCAGGCTGTCCGCCTTTCTTCCTGCCTGAACTGCGGCGGGAGTTTGGGATAACCTTGTTTTTATTTATCGGTGTCTGCGATGTTGGGGTACCGGTATTGCTGCCATCATGGTTAAGGAGAGCCTCCGCATGGGCAAGACGGTTCTGCAGTTCCTTGATAATGGCATCTTTTTCAGCGAGGGATTCCTGATAATTCTTTTTATGGAAATCGTTGGACTGCTTAAGGCTCTTAACTGAAGCCCGTAGTGAAGCTATCTGCTCCTGGTATCCCACGATGCGGTCTTTGAGTTTCGTGATTTCTGCCGTTGCTTTTTCAAAGTCACAGCGCAGATCGCCGGTATATTTAATCATAGATCACAGGGGCCTTTCTTAAAGTATTGGAGATAGAAGTGCATACTTTTTCATATGCCCTGACAGTAGCTTTTAGGGTTTTCACCTCAGACTGTAAAGAGGCGATTTGTGTTTCTTTCTCGGAAATGATTTTTTGAAAATCTCTGTTCCTTGCAGAAGCAGTATCTTCTTCCGTGGTGGTAACATTTTTCGAAGATGCTGTTCTGCCCCTGCGACCGGAAGATGGGATCAATTCCTCTGTTTCGGGATCGAGGGTACCAAGATATTTCCTCTTCGGTCTTGATTGCTTGGTAACAGGGTCATAGTGGGGAGTAGATTCGTAAACCCGGGTCTTTCCTGATTTTTTATCGAAGTGTTTAACAATAGTAGGCATAACGTTTTCTCCTTCCAATAGTGGCTATATATACATTATATTACAACCACTACAAAAAGTCAATATATAGTGGCTATATTTATCAATAAATAAAGCCACCAAAAGCAGTGCATTATGCCAATAAAAAAGCCCCAATGGGAATTCATTAAACATCAGAAATTAAAATGGCTGTGAATGGTAACAATTCCTTTCGTTTTATAAAATTTCGTAGTTGACCATTTACGATATATTTATTATACTAATTCCAAAATCAAGTTCAAGTACGCAGATTTTTCATATATAGTATGTTGAAATGTACTATAAGATTTTGTGAAAGGATATGTATTGAAAATGACTTATGAAGAATATACACAAAAAGTAAATAGCATTATTCTTACGAAAAATGGGAATTGCCCGGTAACACCTGTAATCAGTATGTTACAAGGCAAATGGAAGCTGCAAATTATTTATGAATTATGTATCAAAAGCCCTATGCGATTTGGTGAACTGAAAAAAATCCTAAACAGTATTACCAATACCATGCTGACAAATGCCCTGCGTGAGTTGGAAGCTGATGAGCTAATATGCCGGAAGCAATTTAATGAGATTCCTCCTCATGTAGAATACTCTCTTACGCCAAAAGGAGAAGATTTGTTGCCAGTATTCTACGCAATTACAGAATTTGGGTTAAAGTATATTCCATAGTTTCTTT
>CAJUKX010000060.1 GCA_910586975.1 uncultured Muribaculaceae bacterium
CTGGCGCTGCCCTCAGCAGTATGATCGTTGTGGCACTGTTCTGCACCGCGGTCCCTTTTATCTTTCTTGGCTATTTTCGCGCAAAGACCGGAGCCAAACTTTCCTCATTTTTTATCGGCATGGGTTTTTATGTACTTTTTGCCTTTGTGGCGGAAGGAATTCTAAATGCCCTCCTGTTCAACCTGTTTTCTCTTAAGGACGTTTTAAACCGCTCCACGCATCCAGTGTGGTATGCGCTTTACGGTGCTGTCGCCGCTGGTGTTTTTGAGGAAATGGGAAAATATTTGGGACTACGATACTTTATGAAAGATCGCCCGGGAAAAGCAAATGCCTTGATGTTCGGCATCGGCCACGGCGGTTTTGAGACTATCGTATACGGCAGTTCCCTTTTTATGGGAAATATTATTTTAGCGCTCATGGTAAACTCTCTGGGTATGGAAGAGTACCTGGCAAAGCTGGATCTGAAGGGGAATGCACTCACGGATTACAGAAATGCCATTGGTGAATTGATCGCAATTTCGCCAGCAGAAAACGTGGCAGCGGGCTCCGAGCGGCTGTTGGCGCTGATCTTTCAGACCGCGCTGACCATCCTGATCTTTCTCGCCATTCAAAACATCAGGAAACGATTTCTTCTTCCGGCTGCCATCCTGCTCCATGTCGCCGGTTACCTGCCCACTTACTTAACCCAGGTAGGTGTAATTCGAAATATGGCCCTCAGCCTGTGCCTTACTGGAGCTGTGGTTTTCCTGACAGCGGCTTACGCCTATCGGGAATATAAGAATGGGAGCTGCGGTTAAGATTATTTATAAAAAACCTTTATTTTTTTGTTCCCCTTTTTGAAAAGCGCCCCTACCTTTACTTTTTTTAAATTAAGCTTTTTTAACTTATTATTTTTGCAGGAAAGCACAGACAGTTTAGCATTCCTGGGCAAACGCAGGGAAGTCAGGTTACCGTTATTACAGTATAGATCCTTTAACCTCGTATTTTTTGACAGATTTAATTTACCCCATCGATTACCTGAACAGTCCAAATAAGTTAAGTTTTTGTATGTACTTTCAAACCATAACCCGCTTCTCGATAGCAAAGAATTTCAAAGAGGACATTTCAGCTTGTTTGGTTCAGAATTATCTATTCTTCATCTTCTGCCTCCATATTCATTTCAAGTTTATAGTAAATGTCGATATCACGAATAATTCCGTCGATATCTTCATCATCAAGTTCCTCGGTCCACATTTGAAGCTCATTGATTGTAATAATTTCCTCAATAGCCTTGCGGTATCTTTCTTCCAACACAGCCATACCGCTTGAACGCTGTTCAATATATCGTTCCAACTCTGCCAGAACATTTTTCTTGTTCTGTTTAGTCTTGATTACAAAGCTAATTGGGAAGTGCATGACCTTATCAATATCCAAAAGATATTTGTCGTAATTATTCACTTCCGTAACTTGGAAAAATCTTCCCACAGGTCTCATTACAAAATCAATGCCACCATCATTTGCATTAGTTCTACCGGTTTTGAACAATTCAAGGGCAACTTCATCAATGGTTTCTCTAGTATATCCAAAGAAAACAGTAACATTCTTGTAATGATTTTTCAGGATTGCATAGCTGATAATTTCAAAGATACGAGCTTCTGCATCTTCTGTGAGCAATGCACTAATTTTTTTCTTTTTATCGGAATAGTTTTTCAGTTCCCGCAATTCTTCCAATATACTTATCAAAGCATGGTCTTTCGCTATCAGAAGGTCTATATATCGTTCAATGATTTTACAAGAGACTCTGCTAATATCATATCCCTCAACATAGATGTAATCAATATGAATGAGATACTTTCCGTTATTGATAATAATTAAGTCATTAACTGCATCCTTAATCTTGTTGTGAAACTCTCCATTTACACGAGAGTTCAAAGCATGGTTCTGTAATTTACTGCCACCATACAAACTGCGATAGTAATTGAACAATCGCATATAATCATATCCCTGAAATTTGCGATATTCATCTTTCTTACCATAATAATCATCTTGATAGAAATAGAGGATAGAGTAAATTGCATAAATACGTGCCAGACTTCTACGTGTCTTGCTATTGCCATGCACAGCTTTCATTTTCTTGTCCAAATACTGGATCATAGGACTTTTATCATAAATCTTTTGGTAATCCTTTGGATATTCTGCTTTCAAAATATCTAATACAAAAGTTTCATTAATCTTCATGTCATTCACCTCTTACATACTTTGACTTTGCATTTGTCTTTCGTGCTTTTACTTTTTCAAGGCTCTTTCCGTTTCTTTCCGTTGCGATGCCTGTACGCCTTAATCCCATTTCATAGTACTCTTCATTCAGGTCAATCCCGACACCAACTCGCCCCAAACGAACTGCCACAGCTGATGTGGTAAATGAGCCAGAAAATGGATCAAGAACAACATCGCCAGGATTGGATGACACTCTGATAATGCGTTCCAGATCGGAAGAGCGTCGTGTAGGGAAAGAGTGTAGATCTCGGTGGTCGCC